>JBKGXY010000017.1:0-25671 GCA_046546415.1 Ectothiorhodospira sp. | reverse complement strand
GGCCGGAGAGAAAAACGACCGGGAGAGAGTGGAAGGTGGCCTGAAATGGGCCGATAAGGTGAGCGGGGAAGTCCGCAGGCGTCCGCAGGAACCCCAGCGAACACGCGGGAACCGGCGCGGTCGGGCAAGAAAAAAGGCCAACAGCGAACTGTTGACCTTTGGGTATTGGTGGAGGCGGCGGGAATCGAACCCGCGTCCGCAGGACCTACGCCCTTGGTACTACATGCTTAGTTCGTCTTTTCAGTTAACGCCGCGGCCTCCGACGAACAGGATGCGTTGGCGCGAGCCCGCTCGGTTTTAACGGTTAAGACCCGGGCAGGTCCGCTCCGCGAGCTTGTGTGCGATGACCACCGAGTAGAACCCACAAGCAAGTCCCGTCGGTGGCTGACCGGTTTTTAAGCGGCCAGAGCGTAGTTGTCGTCGTTGGCAACTATAGCGTTACAGCATGATTTACGAGGTAAGCTGTATCCTCGGCATGCACCTCAGGTTTCGCGACCCACGTCGAAGCCAGGTCGCCCCCGGTGTTGTTCCATTGGACATGGTACCCGCCCTGCGGTTCCCTGTCACCCGGGTTTTGGGGTACGGGCGGCTCGGGGGGACCGCGGGAGGGTGGTTTCCAGTATCATTGGGTGCTTTTCCCACCGTTTCAAGTCCGGGGTTTCTCCATGCTGTCTCTTTCAGGTCCCGTTGCCCTTTCCGCCTTCCGCCGTGAACGTCTGCTGCAGGTCCTGCGTCGGGAGGTGCCGGCCGTTCGCGGGGTGTCGGCGCGTTTTGAGTATTTCATCGATACGGATCGGGAGCTGGACGAGGCCGAGGGGGTCCTTCTGGAGCGGTTGCTGATGGCGGAAGGGGAGGGGCCCGGGCCGGAGGGTTCGGGGACGGCCCTGTGGGTGGTGCCGCGCCTGGGTACCATCTCCCCCTGGTCCAGCAAGGCCACGGACATCGTCCATCACTGTGGCCTGGAGGCGGTGCGTCGTGTCGAGCGCGGTCGGGTCTATTGGATCGACAGCGAAGATCCCCTGGACGATGGGGCGCTGCAGGCGCTGTTGCCCCTGCTGCACGACCGCATGACCGAGACGGTGCTGCGCGGGGTGGAGGAGGCCGAGGGGTTGTTCGCCACCGCGCCGGCGCGCCCGTTGCGGGGGATCCCTCTGGAGCAGGACCCCCGCCGGAGCCTGGCCCGGGTGAACGCCGAGCTGGGTCTGGCCCTGAGCGGGGACGAGGTGGATTATCTGGCGGAGGCCTACGAGGCCCTGGGTCGGGACCCCACGGATGTGGAACTGATGATGTTCGCCCAGGCCAATTCCGAGCACTGCCGCCACAAGATCTTCAACGCCAGCTGGATCATCGACGGCCGCCCCCAGGAGCGCTCCCTGTTCGCCATGATCCGCAACACCCACGAACAGGCCCCGGATGGGGTGCTCTCCGCCTACCGGGACAATGCCTCGGTGATCGAGGGTCACGTGGCCCGCCGCCTGATGCCCGATGCCGACACGGGGGAATACCGCCCGGTGAGCGGTGATCTGCCCATCCTCATGAAGGTGGAGACCCACAACCACCCCACGGCCATCTCCCCCTTCCCGGGGGCGGCCACCGGCGCCGGCGGGGAGATCCGCGACGAGGGGGCCACCGGCCGTGGCTCGAAGCCCAAGGCGGGGCTCACCGGGTTCTCCGTGTCCAACCTGCGCATCCCCGGCTTCGAGCAGCCCTGGGAGCGGGATTTCGGCCGTCCGGGGCGCATTGAATCGGCCCTGGAGATCATGCTGGAGGGGCCCATCGGGGCCGCCGCCTTCAATAACGAGTTCGGCCGTCCGGCCCTGGCGGGCTATTTCCGCACCCTGGAGATGCAGGCCCCGGGGCCCGACGGCGAGGCCCTCAAGGGCTATCACAAGCCCATCATGATCGCCGGCGGCATGGGCAGTATCCGCCGCGAGCACGTGGAGAAGGCCCCGCTGCCGGAGGGGACGCCCATCGTGGTGCTGGGGGGGCCGGCCATGCTCATCGGCCTGGGCGGGGGGGCGGCCTCGTCGGTGGCCAGCGGCGAGAGCGCCGAGGACCTGGATTTCGCCTCGGTGCAGCGGGGCAACCCGGAGATGCAGCGCCGCTGCCAGGAGGTCATCGACCGCTGCACCGCCCTGGGGGCGGAGAACCCCATCCTCTCCATCCACGACGTGGGCGCCGGGGGGCTGTCCAACGCCGTGCCGGAGATCCTGGACGATGCCGGCCGGGGCGGGCGCATCGAACTGCGTGCGGTACCCTCCGCCGAGGCGGACCTATCGCCCCTGGAGATCTGGTGCAACGAGGCCCAGGAACGCTATGTCCTGGCGGTGGATGCCGACCGGCTGGAGCGGTTCGCTGCCCTGTGCGAGCGTGAGCGGGCCCCCTTCGCCATCATCGGCACGGCCACCGCCGACCGCCATCTGCTGGTGGGCGACGCCCATCTGCAAAACAATCCGGTGGACCTGCCCATGGAGGTGCTCCTGGGCAAGCCCCCCAAGATGCTGCGGGACGTGCATCACCGCACCTTCCACCGGCCGGAGGTGGATGCCTCCGGGCATGCACTGGACGGGTTGGTTCGCCGGGTGCTGCGCCTGCCGGTCGTGGCCTCCAAGGAGTTTCTCATCACCATCGGCGACCGCAGCGTCACCGGTCTGGTGGCGCGGGATCAGATGGTAGGCCCCTGGCAGGTGCCGGTGGCGGATGTGGCCGTCACCGCCAGCGATCACGAAGGCTACACCGGCGAGGCCATGGCCATGGGGGAGCGCGCCCCGGTGGCCCTGGCCCATCCCGCCGCCTCCGGGCGCATGGCCATCGGCGAGGCGATCACCAACATCGCCGCGGCGGCGGTGGAGGCCCTGGGGCAGGTGCGCCTGTCGGCCAACTGGATGGCCGCCGCCGGTCATCCCGGTGAGGACGCCGCCCTGTTCGACACCGTGCGCGCCGTGGGTGAGGCCCTGTGCCCGCGCCTGGGGATCTGTATCCCCGTGGGCAAGGACTCCCTGTCCATGCGCACCGTCTGGGACGTGGACGGGGAGGAACGGGAGATGACCGCGCCGCTGTCGCTGGTGGTCTCCGCCTTTGCTCCGGTGACGGATGTCCGCCAGACCCTGACGCCGCAACTGCGCTCCGACCGGGGGGATACGGACCTGATCCTCATCGACCTGGGCAAGGGCCGCAACCGCCTGGCGGGTTCCGCCCTGGCCCAGGTGCTGGGGCAGGTGGGGCACCACGCCCCGGATCTGGATGACCCGGAGATGCTGGCGCGTTTCTTCACAGTGATCCAGGATCTGCGACAGGAAGGGCGGCTGCTGGCCTACCACGACCGCTCCGACGGGGGGCTCCTGGCCACCCTGTGCGAGATGGCCTTCGCCGGGCGCACCGGGCTGGAGGTGCACCTGGATGACCTGGGCGAGGACCCGGTGGCCGTCCTGTTCAGCGAGGAGCTGGGGGCGGTGATCCAGGTGAGTCACGACGACACCGAGGAGGTCCTCTCCGCCCTGCAGGAGGCGGGGCTGGCCCACCACAGCCATGTCATCGGTCGTCTGGACGAGAGCGGGCGGGTGGCCTTCCACCACGGTCATCATGTGGTCTTCTCGGAAACCCGCGCCGCCCTGGAGCAGTGCTGGGCCGAGACCAGCTACCGCATGCAGGCCCTGCGGGACGATCCCGAGTGCGCCCGGGAGGCCTTCGAGGCCCTGGCCCGGGACGACGATCCGGGGCTGTCGGCGCGGCTTACCTTCGACCCCGCCGAGGAGCCGGCCCCCTACGTGCAGACCGGCGCCCGCCCCCGGGTGGCCATCCTGCGCGAGCAGGGGGTCAACGGCCAGCTGGAGATGGCCGCCGCCTTCCATCGCGCCGGTTTCACCGCCGTGGATGTGCACATGACCGATCTCATGGAAGGCCGTGTGGACCTGGCGTCCTTCAAGGGGCTGGCTGCATGCGGGGGGTTCTCCTACGGGGACGTCCTTGGCGCGGGCGGTGGCTGGGCCCGGACCATCCTGTTCAATGCCCGTCTGCGGGAGGCCTTCGAGGCCTTCTTCCACCGGGAGGACAGCTTCGCCCTGGGGGTGTGCAACGGCTGTCAGATGCTCTCCCGGCTGCGGGAGCTGATCCCCGGCGCGACCCATTGGCCCCGTTTCGTGCGTAACCGCAGCGAGCAGTTCGAGGCCCGACTCTCCCTGGTGGAGGTGGTGGAGAGTCCTTCGGTGCTGCTGCGGGGCATGGCCGGTTCGCGCATGCCCATCGCCGTGGCCCACGGCGAGGGTCGGGCGGACTTCCCCGAAGGGCACGATCCGGCGGCTGCCGCGGTCGCCCTGCGCTACGTGGATCATCATGGCCGGGCCACGCAGGTCTATCCCTTGAATCCCAATGGCTCCCCGGGCGGGGTCACCGGCGTGACCAGCGAGGACGGCCGCGTGACCCTCATGATGCCCCATCCGGAACGGGTCTTTCGCAGTGTGCAGTTCTCCTGGCACCCGGACGAATGGGGCGAGGACGGCCCCTGGATGCGCCTGTTCCGCAACGCCCGGGTCTGGGTGGATTGAGGGGGTAGGCCATGAGCGAACAGGAGATCCCCGTCCTTGTCTTCACCCGGGCCCCGGTACCCGGGCGCACCAAGGTGCGGCTCATCCCGGTTCTTGGTGCCGAGGAGGCCTGCCGGGTGCATCAGGCCCTGGTGCGTCACACCCTCACCGTGGCGTGTGCCGCCGACTGCGGATCCGTGGTCATCCATGGGGCACCGGACGCCAAGCACCCCTTCCTGCGCAAGCTGGCGGTGGACTACGGCGCGGCCCTGGCCTCCCAGGAGGGGGTGAACCTGCAGGCCCGGCTCCAGGAGGCCCTGGAGCGGGTCCTGGAATCTTATCCCGCCGCCCTGGTCATGGGCACCGATTGCCCGGAGACCACGGTCCAGGACGTCCGCGAGGCCGCGGCACACCTGCGCGCCGGGGCCGATGCCGTGCTCGGGCCCGCCCATGACGGCGGCTGCGTGCTGCTGGGGCTGCGCCGCGCCGATCCCGGTCTGTTCCAGGCCCTGGAATGGGGGTCGGACCGGGTGATGGCGCAGCTGCGTCCGCGCCTGCAGGCCCTGGGCTGGCGCTGGCACGAACTGCCGCCCCGGCACAACCTGGGCACGCCGCAGGACTGGGAGGCCCTGCGCGAGCATTACCCCTGGCTCAGCCCGGCGGCCCTGGCCCTGAACGAGTGACACCGCCGCTGCGGGACGCTACCCTCGAAGCAATGGGCGATCCCACCGAGGCCCCCGAGCTCTCCGTCATCCTCCCCGCCTGGAACGAGGCGGAGTGGATCGGTGGTGCCCTGGATGCGGTATACACCGCCTGTGCCGGGGCCCGGGTGCGGGCGGAGGTGATCGTCGTGGACAACGCCTCCAGCGACGCCACGGCCCGCATCGCCCGGGAACGCGGGGCGCGGGTGGTGTACGAGCCCGAGCGCCGCATCGCCCGCGCCCGCAATGCCGGGGCGGCCGAGGCCCGGGGGCGGTTTTTGTTGTTCGTGGACGCCGACACCTGGCCCGACGCGGAATTGCTGAACGCCACCCTTCGCGCCCTGCGCAGCGGGGAGGTCTGTGGCGGTGGGGCCACGGTCCGTCTCGATCAGCTGGACCTGGCCCTCTATCGCTGGGGGCAGGCACTCTGGAACCGGCTGTCCAGGTCCCTGGGCGTGGCCGCCGGTTGCTATTTCTTCTGCACCCGCGAGGCCTTCGATGCGGCCGGGGGCTTCAGTGAGAAGGTCTACGCCGGCGAGGAGGTCTTCCTCTCCCGCCGCCTCAGGCGCCAGGGTCGCCGCCGTGGCCAGGCGTTTCGCATCCTTGCCCATCCCCCGGTGCAAAGCTCCGGGCGCAAGGTCCGCTGGTTCTCCCCCTGGCGGCACCTGTGGACCGCCCTGGTGCTGCTCCTCGTCCCCTTCGCCCTGCGCTCCCGCCGTCTCACCCGGTTCTGGTACCACCGGCCCTGATCCCTGCCCCCCCGGCCCCACGGCGGATGGGGCACAGGAGGGTCCCTTCTAGAGGAGGGTGACGGTGACCTCACAGACCCCGCCCAGGACCAGATGCTCCCCCTCGCCGCGCAGCAGCCCCGGGAGCAGGTCCTGGAAGCAGCACACCTTGGTCATGGGGATGCGGGCGGTGAGGATGTAGTCCCCGAACTCGTCGGCCCGCTCGCGCACGCGGGTGAAGGCGTTGACGTTGTTGAGCAGCAGCACGGCCCGGTCCCGCGCCGGCCGGGCCAGGACCTCGTGATCCTCCAGGCCGTTGATCCCCCGGTACAGGGTGAGATGGGTCCGCTCCGGGTGGCGCCGGGCCAGTTCGTACTGACAGAAGCCATAGAGCAGGTCCATCTGGGCCTCCAGGGCATTGGTGTTGTACAGCCCGCTGGTGCGCTCATGCATGAAGCGGGCGTGGGCCTCGCTCTCCCCCCCGGGATCGTGCAGGGGGACGCGATGGAAGCGGGTCAGGAGTCCGAATCGGGATTCCACCCACCCCTTGATCACCGCCGCCTCCCGCCCGTCCGGATTAAACCCCCAGCCCCGCACCAGCCGACGATAGTCCGCCTTCTCCCGCCCCCCGGGCGCGGTCAGGCCGCAGGCCGCCGGATCATCCAGGCAGAAGTGGCCCCGCATCCAGGCCATGAAGTCCTCCGCCCGCAGGGCGGGGTCGTTCAGGGTATCCAGGTGCCGCCACAGGTCCCGGTGCAGGTCATTCAGGCCGTCCAGGATCAGGGGGGCCGGATGATGCTGATAGGTGAGGCTGCCCAGGATCACCGCAGGCAGGTTGCAGCGGTTGATGGGCAGGCGGGCCTGGGGGGGCAGGGTGGGTCCGGTGTCGTTCTCCCCACAGACGTGGGGCCTTTGTCGTGTATGCAACGCCTCAATTCCTGCGTGTTCGTGAATCAATAAATCTTTCTAAACAGTCGTTTGTATGGATATCAGGCGTATGGCATGGAGCTTGCAATTTCCTTGCTGAACCCATCCTGACCCTACACGTCAGTCAGAGGAGATCCAAGCCATGCCCACACGTCAATGCGCCATCTACGGCAAGGGCGGTATCGGTAAGTCCACCACCACGCAGAACCTGGTCGCCGCCCTGGCGGAGGCCGGCAAGAAGGTCATGATCGTCGGCTGTGACCCCAAGGCCGACTCCACGCGCCTGATCCTGCACGCCAAGGCCCAGGACACCATCATGCAGATGGCCGCCGACGCCGGCAGCGTCGAGGACCTGGAGCTGGAGGACGTGATGCGCACCGGCTACGGCAACGTCAAGTGCGTCGAGTCCGGCGGTCCCGAGCCGGGCGTCGGTTGTGCCGGCCGCGGCGTCATCACCGCCATCAACTTCCTGGAAGAGGAAGGGGCCTATGACGAGGACCTGGACTTCGTTTTCTACGACGTCCTGGGGGACGTGGTCTGCGGTGGTTTCGCCATGCCCATCCGCGAGAACAAGGCCCAGGAGATCTACATCGTCGTCTCCGGCGAGATGATGGCCATGTTCGCCGCCAACAACATCGCCAAGGGCATCGTCAAGTATTCCAGTTCCGGCGGCGTGCGTCTGGCGGGCCTGATCTGCAACAGCCGCAACACCGACCGCGAGGACGAGCTCATCATCGCCCTGGCGGAGAAGCTGGGCACCACCATGATCCATTTCGTCCCCCGGGACAACGTGGTGCAGCGGGCCGAGATCCGCCGCATGACGGTGATCGAGTACGACCCCAAGGCCAAGCAGGCGGATGAGTACCGCGCCCTGGCCCAGAAGGTCATCGACAACCAGCATTTCGTGGTGCCCACCCCCTGCAGCATGGACGAACTGGAAGATCTGCTCATGGAATTCGGCATCCTGGATGTGGAAGACGAGAGCATCGTCGGCAAGACCGCCGATGAGGAGGCCCAGGCCTCGGCCTGACATCCGGCGACGGTCCATCCAGGGCCGTTCATTCCACCTGACGCCCGTTCACGGCGAAGTGGCGGCGAGCAGAGGAGCATCATGCAATGTGCGCAATGAAACGCGAAGAGGCCGAAGCCCTGATCCAGGAGGTGCTGGAGGTCTACCCGGAGAAGGCTCGCAAGGACCGGGCCAAGCACCTGACGGTGAACGATCCCTCGGCGGAGAGTGCCAAGAAGTGCATCGTCTCCAACCGCAAGTCCCAGCCCGGGGTGATGACCATCCGCGGTTGTGCCTACGCCGGTTCCAAGGGGGTGGTCTGGGGCCCCATCAAGGACATGGTGCACATCTCCCATGGGCCCGTGGGCTGCGGCCAGTACTCCCGGGCCGGCCGGCGCAACTACTACACCGGCCACACCGGGGTGAACACCTTCGGCACCATGAACTTCACCTCCGACTTTCAGGAGAAGGACATCGTCTTCGGCGGGGACAAGAAGCTGGAGAAGCTGATCGACGAGATCGAGACCCTGTTCCCGCTGAACAAGGGGATCACCATCCAGTCGGAATGCCCCGTGGGACTCATCGGGGATGACATCGAATCCGTATCCAGGAAGAAGGGCAAGGAGCTGGACAAGCCCGTGGTGCCCCTGCGTTGTGAGGGTTTTCGTGGGGTATCCCAGTCCCTGGGCCACCACATCGCCAACGACGCCATCCGCGACTGGGTCCTGCCGCGCCGGGACGAGGATGATCGCTTCGAGTCCACCCCCTACGACGTGGCCCTCACCGGCGACTACAACATCGGCGGCGATGCCTGGGCCTCACGCATCCTGCTGGAGGAGATGGGTCTGCGGGTGGTGGCCCAGTGGTCCGGTGACGGCACCCTGTCGGAGCTGGAGCTGGCCCCCAAGGCGAAGGTGAACCTGCTGCACTGCTACCGCTCCATGAACTACCTGGCCCGGCACATGGAAGAGAAGTACGGCATCCCGTGGATGGAATACAACTTCTTCGGCCCCACCAAGATCGCCGAGAGCCTGAGGAAGATCGCCGCCCTGTTCGACGAGAGGATCCAGGAGGGCGCCGAACGGGTCATCGCCAAGTACCAGGCCGAGATGCAGGCCGTCATCGAGAAGTATCGCCCGCGCCTGGAGGGCCGCAAGGTGATGCTCTATGTGGGCGGCCTGCGCCCGCGGCACGTCATCGGGGCCTACGAGGACCTGGGCATGGAGGTGGTGGGGGCCGGTTACGAGTTCGCCCACAACGACGACTATGACCGGACCATCAAGGACATGGGCAACGCCACCCTGCTGTTCGACGACATCACCGGCTACGAGCTGGAGCAGTTCGTCCAGCGGGTGCGCCCGGACCTGGTGGGGTCGGGGATCAAGGAGAAGTACATCTTCCAGAAGATGGGCATCCCCTTCCGTCAGATGCACTCCTGGGACTATTCCGGTCCGTACCACGGCTACGACGGTTTCGCCATCTTCGCCCGGGACATGGATATGACCCTCAACAATCCCTGCTGGGACAAGATGAAGGCCCCCTGGAAGGCTGCGGCCACCGGTGCCAAGGCGGCGTGAATGATCCCTGCGGCGCCGGTGACGGCGCCGCGACCTCCCCTGTTTTCCAAGGCCGTCGGTCCACGGATGAGTGGCGCGGCAGGAGAAAAGACTCATGAGCCAGAACCCCGAACAGATCAAGCCCTGCTACCCCCTCTTCCAGGAGGAGGACTACCAGCAGCTGCTGGCCCGCAAGCGGGCCGTCTCCGAGGAGGCCCCCAGCCCCGAGAAGATCCAGGAGGTCTTTGAGTGGACCACCACCGAGGAATACAAGGACCTCAACTTCCAGCGCGAGGCCCTCACGGTGGACCCCGCCAAGACCTGCCAGCCCCTGGGGGCCGTCCTCTGCTCCCTGGGCTTTGAAAAGACCCTGCCTTACGTGCATGGCTCCCAGGGGTGCGTCGCCTACTTCCGCACCTATTTCAACCGCCACTTTCGCGAGCCGGTGGCCTGCGTCTCGGACTCCATGACCGAGGACTCCGCGGTCTTCGGGGGTCACAAGAACATGACCGAGGGTCTGGAGAACGCCAGGGCCCTGTACAAGCCCGAGATGATCGCCATCTCCACCACCTGCATGGCCGAGGTCATCGGTGACGACCTCAACACCTTCGTGGGCAACGCCAAGAAGGAGGGTGCCGTCCCCGAGGACTTCCCCACGCCCTATGCCCACACCCCGTCCTTCGTGGGCAGTCATGTCACGGGCTGGGACAACATGTTCGAGGGGACCATGCGCTACTTCACCCTCAACGACATGGAGGGCAAGGAACCGGGCCGCAACGGCAAGCTCAACCTGGTGCCCGGGTTTGAGACCTACCTGGGTAACTACCGCGTCCTCAAGCGCATGATGAACGAGATGGGGGTGGACCACACCCTGCTGTGCGACCCGGAGGAGGTGCTGGATACCCCTGCCGACGGTGAATACCGCATGTACGCCGGCGGAACCACTCAGGACGAGATCAAGGACGCCCCCAACGCCCGGGACACGCTGCTGCTACAGCCCTGGCAGCTGGACAAGACCCGCAAGTTCATCCAGGGCACCTGGAAGCACGAGGTGCCCAAGGTGAACATCCCCATGGGCCTGGAGTGGACCGACGAGTTCCTCATGAAGGTCTCCGAGATCACCGGCCAGCCCATCCCTGAATCCCTGGAGCGGGAACGCGGCCGCCTGGTGGATATGATGACCGACTCCCACACCTGGCTGCACGGCAAGAAGTACGCCCTGTGGGGGGACGCGGACTTCGTCATGGGCATGAGCAAGTTCCTCATGGAACTGGGGGCCGAGCCCCGGCACATCCTGGTGCATCACGCCAACAAGCGATGGAAGAAGGCCATGGAGAAGGTCCTGTCCGAGAGCCCCTACGGCGCCCATGCCGAGGTGTATTTCAACAAGGATCTCTGGCACATGCGCTCCCTGGTCTTCACCGACAAGCCCGATTTCATGATCGGCAACTCCTACGGCAAGTTCATCGAGCGGGACACCTATACCAAGGGCCGGGAACATCAGGTGCCCCTGGTGCGCATGGGCTTCCCCCTCTTCGACCGCCACCACCTGCACCGCATGACCACCCTGGGCTACGAGGGCGGCATGTACATCCTCACCACCCTGGTGAACGCGGTGCTGGAACGGCTGGACGACGAGACCATGGAGATGGGCGTCACCGACTACAACTACGACCTGGTGCGGTAAACGGCGCCCGGATGCCCCCCGGGGGAAGGACCACCGGCCCGGGGGCCCTGAAGGCCTCCGGATGCCGGCCCCGGGGCCCCACACCACACACAAGATATGGGAACCCCCTCATGCCCAGCGTCATGATCAACAAGACCCAGGACGGCGCCCTCTCGCTCTACGTCCCCAAGAAGGATCTGGAAGAGACCATCGTCTCCATGGAACACCCGGGCCCCGGCCGCTGGGGGGGCGAGATCACCCTCTCCGACGGCTCCCGGTACTTCCTGGATCCCATGGAGGAGGCCCCGCGCCTGCCCATCACCCTCCGCGTCCGGCGCCTGTAGCCCGACGGGGAGCATCCGAGAACCCCCTTACCGGAGCGCTCCATGACCGACGACATCCTCGACCGCGAATGTGCCCTGCGGATCGCACTGGCCCGCCGGGTCCTCCCCGGCATCCCACTCGCCCGGTTCGTGGAGATCCTCATCTCCCGCCTCGGCGCCCCCATCACCGCAAGGGCCCTGGACACCCTGACCATCGCCCAACTGGAGGAAGGCCTGAAACGCACCCGCCCGGCGGATGCCGAAGGGCCCGAATGGGATACCCGGGGCCTGGAGATGGCCCTGCGCTATCTGCGTGGAGAACGGGAAGTGGAACCGTCCCTGCCGCCGCTGGACCGTTATGCCGAAGGGGATCTGCCCGGTTCCCTGCGCGTGGCCCTGGCCTCCAATACCGGCGAGCGGGTGGACGGCCATTTCGGATCCTGTGTGCGCTTCCTTGTCTACCAGGTCTCGGCCGAGGCGGCCCTTCTGGTGGATATCCGCCCCACCGCTCAGCTGGACAAGGCCCCGGAGCGCAATGCCGCCCGTGCTGAACTCATCGGGGACTGCCAGTTGCTCTTCGTGGGAAGCATCGGTGGCCCCGCCGCCGCCCGGGTCATCCGCGCCGGTGTCCACCCGATCAAGCGGCCCGAAGGGGCCGAAGCCCGTGACGTGTTGGATGAGCTCCAGGGCGTGCTGCGCGGAACCCCGCCGCCATGGCTGGCTCGCGTCATGGGCCGGGAGCCGGTCACCCTGAACCGCTTCGCGACGGTCTGAACCTCCCCCAGGCCCGGTCGACGGGCATCGGATCGCTGAACCCGGGGCGGGATCCGTGGCGGCGCTGGTGGTGGTCATCAGGCGCCGATATCCCGGCGTTGGCTGCGTATCCTCCGGGGCCATGCGGGCCGGGGGGTGCGGGCTTGGAGCGTGTGGCCCGCTGGGTGGTAGGGAACGGAATCCCTGTCCCGATGGGATCGGGCAGGGATGTGGCCTTCAGATCCCGTGGGTCTTGAGCCTTGTGCTCAGGGTATTGCGGGAGATGCCCATCTCCTCGGCGACACGGCTGCGGTTGCCCTGGAAGTGTTCCATGAGTGTGCACAGGGTGGCCCGCTCCACGGTCTGGAGCCACTTGCGGGTCTGTCCGGCGCAAACGGCGTTGCGGATCAAAGGGGTGAGAGCGGAGGCGTCGGGCGCCCCATCCGGCGCCGGGTTCCGATCCCCCCTGAGAGGCAGGTGATCGATCCAGCCCAGGCGGGTGTGCACTGCGGCGAGTCCGATGACGTTCCTGAGTTCACGCACGTTCCCGGGCCAGGAGTGGCAGAGTGCGGCGGCCTCGGCTTGGGGAGTGAGGCCCTGGATTCGGACCCCGAGCTGCTGATTGGACTCGGCCACGAAGGCCCCGGTCAGGGTGCGGATATCCCCGGGGCGTTCCCGCAGGGGCGGGATGTGGATGGGAAACTGGGCCAGACGGTAGAAGAGGTCCCGGCGGAAACGGCCCGCCTCCACGTCCGTGGCCAGGTCGCGGTTGGTGGCGGCGACGATGCGCACGTCCGCTTGGCGGGGGGTGTTGTCCCCCAGGCGGTGGAATCGTTTCTCCTCGAGAAAACGCAGGAGCTTGGCCTGGAAGACCGGACTCATGTCGCCGATCTCGTCCAGGAGCAGGGTGCCCCCCTCGGCGGATTCGATCTTGCCCGGACGATCGGCGTGGGCGTGGGTATAGGCGCCGCGGGCGTAACCGAAGAGCTCCGCCTCCAGCAGGCCTTCGGGGATGGCGGTGCAGTTCAGGGCCACGAAGGGTTGATCCGCCCGGGGGCCATGGCGGTGGATGCTGTGGGCGGAGACCTCCTTGCCCACGCCGGTCTCGCCGGTGAGCAGGACGTTGAGGTCATTGCCGGCGGCCAGACCCAGCTGCTTGTACACCTCCTGCATGCACGGGGCGTCACCCAGCAGGACGGGACAGCCCGCCCAGGGGGTCGTCGGTGTTTCGGGTGGATCCTCCAGGCTGGCCACCCGGGCCTGGTTCAGGGCGCTGTGCAGGCGTTCGGCGGGGACCGGCTCCTGCAGTACCTCCACGGCGCCCAGGCGGATGGCCCGGATGATCTGCTCGGGCAGGAGCCCGGCCCCCACAACGATGACCGGATGGGGATGGCCCCGCTGCTGCAGGGCCTGCACCAGGGGCAGGCTGTGGCCGTCCCCCGTGGATTCGCGTACCAGGGTCACCCCGGGGGTTGGGGCGGGGGGGTCCTCCACCGCGATGCGGTGAAAGGCCAGACCCCGGGCCCGCAGTTCGCCTTCAAGGCGCCGGTCGTGTTCGTCCCAGCCGATGAGATGGACGTGGCCGGTGAGGGTATCCATGGGATCGTCCTGGGTGAGGGGCGCAGGGCCCGGAGACTTGAGCCCTACCCTATCGATCCATGGGGTATGTAGTATTGATGAATATCAAAAGTTATGGGGATATAAACCATGGTTCCCGGAACGGCCCGATCCAGGGTCGGCGGGATGGATCCCCCATCGCGGCCCGGTGGACCCTGCGGTCAATGGCGGAAATACTGGCGTATCCATAGGATGGGGCAGGTCAGGATGGGATGGAAACATCCCTGCGAGAGTGTTGTGAGGGGAAGGCAGGGAAGGAAAGGGCGCGCCGCCCCCCGGGCGGCGCGCCGTGCCCAGGGTTGGGCTCAGCGTTCCCGGATGTCGTGCACCCGGCTGATGTCGGCCTCGCCGCCCGGACCGTGGCAGTCCATGCACCCCTCGCCCATGGGGTCCAGGTCGTCGATGTGGGCCTGGAGGGAGCCGCCCCGCTGCAGGATGTGTTCCTCGCGCCAGGATTCGTCCGTATGGCAGGAGGTGCACACCGAGGTGATGGGGCTGAACTTCTCGTGTTGCTCCAGGTTGTATAGGGTGTTGTCGGCCCCGAACTGGGCGGTTCCGGCGTTGGTGAAGTCGCCGAAGTCCCAGTCGAAGCTGCGGCGGGTGGAGCCGATCACCCCCTCCTCCAGGGGCAGTTCGTAGCTCTCCTCCACGTGGCAGGTCCTGCAGTTGCCGACGCTGCCGGGGAAGTGGGCCTCTCCGTCCCAGTCCGCCAGCGGGCCGCCGAAGACCACGTCCCGCAGCTGGATCCCTTCGTTACCCATGCGGGCGCGGTGGATGTGGTGCACCAGGCGCTTGAAGTCCAGGGACTCCTCGTACTTGCCGTCGTAGATCCCCTCCTGGCCGACGCGCCCGAACTGGATGAAGGGCAGGGCGGGGTCGGAGGAGATGTCGGTGTTGTTGGGGTTGTGGCAGAGCACGCAGAGCTCGGGGTTGTTGCGCCGGTTGGGTCCGTGCTTGGCGAAGCGGATGTGGCAGGAGCGGCAGGTCTCCTCCACATCCACCACCTGGCGCCGGGGCTCGGCCACGGCGTTGCCGATGGCAAAGGAGGTGGTGCGGTGCAGGGCGTTCACCACCGGCGTTCTGGGGTCGTCCCAGACGCTGTCCACCGTGCCGCTGGGGTCCGGGTCCAGGGGGACCACTTCGTTCTGTACCGCCACCGAGCCCACACCGGCCTCGGGCAGGTCCGCAAGGGCCGGATCGGGCAGGGACAGGGTCACCGGGTAGTAGCCGTTGCCGTCCGGTTCGTCGATCTGGATGGCGTCGCCGTCCCCACCGCTGCTCCAGCAATCGGCATCGCAGGCCAGTTCCACGGGGCGGCCCGGCCAGCTTTCGCTGGTGGAGTGGGTGTAATCGGCAAATCCCTCCTCGCGCCAGCCCACCACGAAGCCCAGCTGGAAGCGGGCGTTGTCGTCGTGGATCAGGGGGGCGTTGTTGCCGTCGTCCCGCACCCGGATGCGGAAATCGATGGTGCCGGCGTCCCGGTCCAGGGTGGCCCCCTGCAGGCCGTACTCCACCCGCAGCTGATCCTGGCGCAGGCCGGCCCGCAGGAAGCTCAGGTGGACGCGGGGGAGACGGACGCGGTCCATGCCGCTCTCCCCGATGCCCCGCAGGCCGATGCCCTGGATGTCCTCCGCGGGACTCTGGTTATGGCAACCCCCGCAGCCGTCGCCGGTACTGAAGAGATTGTCTCCGGTGGCACCGGCGAGGGTGCCATCCTCGCCCCCCCAGACACCGCTGTCGGCGTCATAGCCGGTGCGGTGGCCCGTGCGCCAGTCGTCCCGGGGGCCTGCGGTGCTGGCCCCGAAGCGCATCGCCAGGCGGGCGGGCAGGGTCTCGTCCTCGCGGCTGCGGTTCCACCCGGAGCTGGCGTCTCCGGTGAAGCCGAAGCCGCCATCGATGTCGCCGTACCAGAAGACGTTGTCATGGCAGGAGGCGCAGACCTCGATGCTGCGGTCTTCCTCCTGGTACCAGTTGTCGCCGTCGGGGGTGACCTCGGCCAGTTGCAGGGCCTCCAGGGATTCCTCGCCGCCGGCCAGGGTGACCAGGGCGTTTTGGCTCTCCTCGCCCATGTGGCATTTCACGCAGGTACCCACGCCGTAGGAGGCCTGGCGTGGAATGGGATCCCCCTCGGCGGTGACGCCCTGACTCTCATAGTCGCCGGCGGGTTCAATGCCCCCGTTCTCGTGCACCGCCTGGGGGAAGCGCAACCGGCTGAAATCGGTATCCCGGATGAAGTAGGGGACCCCGGCCTGCACGCTGGGCAGGGTCTCGCCGCGATGGATCTTGTGGATCATCTGCTTGAAGTCGATGCTGCGCCCGCTCACCGGATCGACGCTGCCGGGGTTGTGGCAGGTGACGCAGTAGTTGGGCTCCACGCGCCGCCCGCCGTGCATTTCCAGGGTATCGTCGTGGCAGGTGTTGCAGCTCTCCAGTGCCACGATGTCCCGCGTGGCGTCCACGCCGTGTTCCGGCTGTTCTCCGGTCTCGGGGATGAAGTCGAACCAGGCGTTGGCGGCGGGCAGGTCGCCGTCCACCTGCATCCCCACCCGGTGGGTCCACTGGGGGTTGTATTCCACGGTATAGGTGAGCGTGTCGCCGGAGCCTTCCAGGGTCACGCCCCGGGGCAGGGTGGTGCCGTCGGCCCAGGTGCAGCGCTGGTCACGGCCCAGGTCCTCGGAGAAGGCATGGGCCTCGTGGGAGCCTTCCTCGACGCAGCGCCAGAGTTCGCCCACGTCGTTGCCGCTGAGAGTGCGGTTGGCCTCGTTCACATCCAGGGCATAGGTGTAACGGTATTCGCCGTTGCCCAGATGCTCCAGGTTGCCGTCATTCTCGGCGTCCCCCTGGATGGCGTTGCCGAACATCGGCTCCCCCTCGGGGTTCGCGTCTGTGGTAGCCAACTCCCACCCCTCGGAGGCCACGGGCCGTTCGCGGGTGATGTAGTTCAACCAGTCGTAGCCGTCGCCGTATCGGCTGCGGGGGGCCAGCTTGGCGAAGGTGAAGCGGGCGGAGGTTAGGTCCGTGATCGGGGTCCCCTCCGCGTCCAGGAGGGTGAATTCCACCACCGGATGGCCCCCCTCGTTGATGGCGGCACTGGTGATGCTCAGCCCCAGTTCGTCCGCCGGGGCCTCGGCGTTCGGGGTCTCCTGTCCGCCGCCGGCGGTGTCCTCGTCGAATCCGTCATCGCTGGGCAGACAACCCGCCAGCACGAGGGTGGACAGGTACAGGGCCCATGCGGCCGCGCCCCGGTGCGGATACGGGTTGCGGATCGGCCGGTGTCGTGTGTTCATGCTCCCCCCCTCATTCTCATTCTGATCAGAAACGGTAACGGACGGCCCCGGCGATGAGATGCGCGGTATAGTCGGGGCTCTCCTCGTCCAGGAGGATCAGGTTGCCGGGACCCTGGACCCCGATCCCGTCGATCCCCCAGTCCTTCTCCCGGTAGCGCTCCGCCATGTAGCGCAGGCGCAGGTCCAGTTGGTCGTTGATGTGGTATTCGCCATAGACACTGAACTGGGTGAGCCGGGTTTCCAGGCTCGGATAGACCCCCCCGCCGGGCCCGTCGCTGACGGTGCGGGCCCGGCCGGAGGATTCGATGTGCATGACCTCGCTGCCCACAGTGAGCCGGTCGGGACGCACTTCGTACTCCCCGCCGAACCCTAGGGTGAGGCTGTCGTCCTCGCGGTCGGCGCGCCAGGCCGTACCCGCAGGCTGCGCGGGACCGGGTGCGGTCAAGCCGGCCTGCCGGGCCTTCATGTGTTCGAAGGCGTAGAAGGCGAATCCGGTGAGGCGCTCCGTGGGTACGTAGGAGGCATCCAGCGCCCAGATCTGTCGTTCGGCACCCCGCAGGCCCAGTTCGGAGTGGAGGTAGTCGTCATCCACCCACTGCACCCGGGGTGTGATCTGGAAGCGCTCGGTAAGCTGGAGGCTGGCGTAGAGGGCCGCCTGCTGCCGGTCCCGGTCGGCCAGGTAGGTCTTGCGCAGGGCCTCGGGAACCGTGGTGCGCTCCCACTGATCCCCCCGCTGTCGTGCGTGGGTCAGTTCGGCACGCAGTGTGGTCCGGGGCAGGGCGCGGCTGCGCAGGCCCACGGTGTAGGCGGTCTCGTCGGTGTGTTCACGGTCGGTATAGGTGCGTTCCCATTCTTCCCGCACCAGTCCCAGGGTCAGGTGCGTTCGATCCAGGAGGCGGTAGTCGGCGCCCATGTCGATGCGGTCCTGGGTCTGGCTCACCGGGCGTGTGGTGACCAGCCGGTTCTGGCCGAAGAGTTCCACCTGATAGCTGTAGGGATCCGTGCGGTTGTCCCGGTCGTCGTGGCGGTAGGCGGCGCGCAGATTCAATCGCGGATGGGGGCGGCCGCTGGTCCGCAGGTTCACCAGGGTGGTGTCGATGCGCCCGTTCAGGTGGTCCGGCAGGCCGGGGGTGTTCATCACGAAGCCCGTGTCCTGGGTCATGCGCCCCAGGGCCAGGTCGGCCCCCACCCGGCCGGTGTCACCGAAGGAGTAGCCCAGGCTGCCGGTGACCTGATGGAACTGGTTATCCGGTGCCTGGCTCACGGTACGTGTGGGGGCCTGGGACCAGTCGTCGGCGGTGGCGTCCGGGACCACCAGGTCCTGCCCGTCCTCCTGGGAGAAGCGGGAGAGGTGATAGCCCAGGCGGCCCTGGACGTGTTCCCCGTCGTAGCTCAGTTCCGTGTTGAAGCGGGTGGTCTTGTGGTCCACGGGGACGGGCACCAGGGCCGAGCGCTGCTGGCTCCAGAAATGACCGTTGTTGACGCCGCGCACGGCGATACCGTCCTTGCGATCCTGGTGCACGTCGGAGCGTACGCTCCAGCGGGGGTTCAGATGGATCTCCCCCCCCGCCCCCAGCCCCCTTCGACGGGTTCCGGCGTCCACCTCGTTGAGGAGATCCCCGGCATTTTCGGCGCCTCCCAGGCTGGGCAGGCGCAGGTTGCCGGAACGGCTGCCGCGATAGGGGGTGCCCAGGTCCGCAGCGGTGTGGTTGGGGGTCTCGCGGTAGTAGAAGAAGCCGCTGCGGCGCCCCTGTTCCTTCGCGTTGAGTTCCAGGCGGCGGTTGTCCAGTCCCATGTGGCGCCCCTCCAGTGACCAGACCCGGGTTCGTCCACTGTTGTGCGGATCGCGACCCCGGAACTCGAAGCCCAGATCGGGAAAGATGCCCTCCTGGTTCAGGCCGGTATAGCGACCCAGATGCGGGGCGTCCTCGTCCAGGTAGCCCAGACCCAGGCGGATCTCCTTCTGGACCTGATGCCCTTCTTCCTGGTCCGCCCCTTCCTGCTGGGCGGCCTGCTGGGGGGGCGTCTCCTGGGCCCGAAGGGCCTGGGGCGGGAGGAGTCCCAGGGTGCACAGGGTACCGATCACCAGGGTCTTGCGTGGGATGTGCATCGCCGTATCTCCTGTGTGGACGGGGCCTCGGGGTTCATTCCGTCAGGAACCGGCCGCGGGGGTGGTTGGTGCCGTGGACCTGGCTGTGGCAGTTGAGGCAGCTGCGCCCCTGTACGCGGAAGTCCCGGCCCGCCCCGTTGAGGGCCGTGTCGGAGTGGCTCCCCAGGTGACACTGCTGGCAGAGCATGGGGGGGAGTGTCGTGAGCAGGGGGCGGTGGATGGAGCCATGGGGGTCGTGGCACTCGGTGCAGGCCTCGCGTGCCGGGTTGTGTTCCCACAGGAACGGCCCCCGTTTTTCCGCATGGCAGCGGTAGCAGGTCTCGTTGCGGGTGTGGCCCACCAGCAGCTTGGGGCCGGGGGTGCCGTGGGGGTTGTGGCAGTCGGTGCATTCCATGCTGCCCTCGGGCACCGGATGGTGGGAGGGTTTGCCGAAGTCGGCGCGCCGGTCCAGGTGGCAGCTGCCGCAGACCTCCAGCTGGCTGTCGGCCTTGAGCAGCTTGTCGCGGGTGTTGTGCATGGAATGGCAGTTGATGCAGGCCAGCCCGGAGAATTCGTGGGCGCTGCCCTTCCAGTGGCGGCGGGCGCCTTCCTCATGGCATTCCAGACAGGGCTCGTTGAGGCGCTCTGGGGTCTCCTCCTCGATATTGAAGAGGGTATCCATCCCCGAGCCGTGGCAGGCGTTGCACGCGCCGTTGCCCGGTGCGAAGGGGGTGCGCTCGTCGCCGGTGAAGGCGTGGGGGGATTCAAAGATGCGCTGCACGTGCTGCTGGATGCGGGCGGAACGGTCCACCTCCACCTCGGGGATCTTGTCCACGCCACGCACGGGCCATTCCGGGTCCGGGTCGTTGGCCACGGCGACCCCCAGCCAGGTGGCCAGGATGATGATGATGATGAGCAGCGTGCTTGCCCGATGTGGTTTCATGAATCCCCCTTGTCCCGGGTCCGTTTCCTGGGCGACCGTTCCCTGATGGGGTGTGGGGTCGCGACGGACGTTTTGAGGGATGTTGCATTAACCATGCCATTAGTGTGTTCTTTTGAAGGTCATGATTTTGTTGTTTTTTTTGGGTCAATTTTGAGGTGGTTCCGGGTAATATTTGCGCATTCGCAATTTATGGTGTCCGGTTTCTGAGCAACATGTACGGCTCGGGGGATGGGGTTTCGGGTGGTCCGGGAGGGCCGTGCTGCGGCGTTGGGACGGGAGGGCAATGGCTGCGGATTGGGGATGAATGTGCAAGAGACGTGCCGGGTTTTGTGTAATAAGTAATTGATTGCATGAGGGAATTATTTTACTTTTCCGAGGGTCACCCTACCGATTGCAGGGTTTGGGACACGGCGCTGCGCCATCGCCCCGGCTTTGCCCAGTCCATGAGCGGTCTTCAAGGAGTCACAGATGCTGATAAAACAACCGGATGATCGATCCCCCCACCTGATGGAGCTCGAGCGCATCAAGGAGGCCTATCCCGATCACGCGGGGATGGTGGATTCCGAGATGCTGCGGATCTACCTGAAGGATGCCCTGCACATGTTCGCCGAGTCTGCAGATCTGCACCTGGGGGAGCTCTCCAACGACGTGGCCGTTTTGCACGACCTGCGCCTTTCCATGGGCGAGCAGGTGGTGGAGATCGGTCACCTGCTCATCAACCGCAGTCTGCAGATCACCCTGGTGGATTCCGGTTTCATGGGGGCCGAACGGGTGAAGGTGAATGCCCTCGGGGAGGTGTTTGTCTGGTCCGAGGAGGGGCAGGAGTGGGTGGGGGTGCGCCGCGCTTTCCCCGAACTCTTCGAGAAGGCCGACCTGCTGGAGAAGATCCTGGCCGCCGAACCCTGGCCCCGCCGTCTGGGGATGCGCCTCTCCCATAGCATCGAGGTCTGCCTGGTGCTGGCGGATGACGATGAGGTGGACGTGGAGAACGTCAGCCGATGGGGGGATCGGGTGTTCAAGCTGAGCGAGTTCGTCCGCCATTACGAGCGGGAACGCCTGAAGAAGATCGCCCTTTCCCAGGGCCTGGTGAACGCGGCCCAGGCGGCCTTCAACCGCGTGAACCAGGAGACCCTGCAGCGTATCGCCCAGGGGCTGGCGGATCTGCACGAGTTCGAGCCCATGGACTACATGGAGCGCTGGGGGCTGGACCGGATCCCGCCGGCGACGGAGTCGGCCCCTGAGAAGGAACCGAAGGCCCCGACGGATGCGGAGCCCGGAGAGGCCCCGGTTGCGAAGGCCCCCGCCGGACAGTCGGCCACGGGACAGGGGGAGGCCCGCAAGGGTACGAAGGGCAAGTCCCGGCGTTCGGGCAAGAAGGGGGGCAGTCGTTCCCGGGCGGGTCAGAAGCCGGCACAGTCCGCGGAGGCGCAGCAGGCGGGAATGGCCCCCTCCGACCCGGCGTCGGGGACCTCCCCGGGGTTGGAGGACGGACCGGAAGGGGCGCGCGTCCCGGAAGGGGATGAACCATCCCGGGAGCCGGGTGGGACGCAGCCCGTCTCGGCCGGATCCACCGGCGATGGGGAACCGGTGGCCGCGGCCCCCGGGCCCGCCTCCGATCCCAAGGGGCAGGGGACCGGTCCGGTCACCGGCAAGCGGGGCGGCCGGACGGCGAAGGGGGGCAGCGGCCGGGGGGCCGCCGGCTCCGGCAAGGGGGGCGATGAGCTGCTCCCCTCCTCGCGCATCGCCGCATCCCTGAAGATGAAGACCCCGGAGTTCCTCGAGAGGATGCGGAAACAGGGATTCTTGCAGACGGATGCCGAGGGGCAGCTGGAACTGACGGACAAGGGGCGCCAGCACGGTGGCCGTTCCCGGGGGAAGGGGGGGAACCGTTCCTTCTCCTGGCCCCGGGAGATCAAGGATCTTTTGAAGTGATCCCTTGTTGAGGGGTGCCCACGGCAGGAACCACGATCCCCGGGATCTTCGTCTCCGGGGATGCGATCGCCGTGTTTTGCGGTCCGATCCTCATCACCATGGGCGAGGGGGGCTGCCTGCCCCGGGGGGCTTCGATCATCGGATCCGGCGCTGATCCCCGGGCGCCGCCCCTATCCATGCCCGCCCTTCCAGGATGGCAACTCCACCCGCCTATGCGTATCATCTAGACAGTTGTCAATATATCCGGCACCCGGGGGCCCCGGTGGGGTTTCCGGGCATGGGATGACCCAGAGCACATCGCGATCCGCGGGATCGGAGGGACCGGCGATCACCCAGCAGAGTTCCAACATGAACCGGCGCGCTCCGATCCTCTCTTCCTCCACGGCGGGGCGGATCAGCCTCCTGTACGCCGTTCTGGCCGGTGCATGGATCCTCCTTTCCGGGCGGCTGCTCTCCATGGCGGTCTCTGATCCCGGGGTCCTGGCCCGTCTGGAGACCCTCAAGGGCCTGGGCTTCGTGGCGGCCACCTCGGTGCTCCTGTTCTTTCTCCTGCGGGCCTGGCAGGAACGACGGGCCGCGGATCCGGGGTCCGTGGTGTCGGGCCCGCGGCCCCGTTTCGCCCGTGCCACCGTGGGCCTTTCGCTCATCCTGGTCACGCTCATGCTGCTGGCCCCGGCCGTGGGGGTGCTGGTGCACCGCATCCACAGCCCCCAGCTCATCCAGGAGGCACGGGACGACCTGTCCGCCATGGCCTGGCAGAAGGCGCGTCAGGTGCAGCAGTGGGTGGAGGAGCGATACAGCGATGGACGGGCCCTGGGGGAGCATCCCAGTTTCGTGGCCCAGGTGGCCGCCCTGTCCATGGAGGTCGGCGAGTCCACGCACCAGGGGCAGCGTGAAGATCTGGCCAGCCGCCTGGAGGCGGTGCGCCGGCATTACGGCTACCGGGGGGTGGGCCTCCTGGGCCCTGGCGGGGGGTGGGTGCTGGAGACGGGTACCTGGTCCACAGGGGTCTCCCGGGAGTTGCTGCAGGAGGCCGACCGGCTGCGGGGTCCGGTCCATGGGCCGGCTGCCTTGGATGTGGGGGCCCCGCCCCATGCGGATTTCGTCGTACCCCTGTATCCGGATGATCCGGATTCGGAAGACGCGCTCCCGCCGACGGGCTACCTGGTCCTGCGCATGCCCCTGGAGCCCTTTCTGGAGGGTGTGCTGGGGGGCTGGTCCTCCCTCGCCAAGCAGGGGGATACACTGCTCTTTCGCCCCCTGCCCGGAGGGGGCTGGCAGCGGCTCCACCAGGACGGGGTGATGACCCGGGAGGAGCTGTCCGACGGGTCCAGTGGGAAGTGGCTGCAGGCTTCCCGGGACGTGCCCGGTACGGAGTGGGTCCTGGTGACCCGGGTGAGCCGGGATGGGGTGCTTCAGCCTCTGCAGACCCTGGTCTTCTGGATCACGGCCCTCACCTTCGGCGGGGCGGGCCTCATCGGATTCGCCCTGCTGCTGGTGTGGCGCCAGCAGGCCCGGTTGCAGTCCCTGGCCCTGCAGGCCCAGCGGGCCGAATCGGAGCGGGCGGCGGAGCAGGCCCTGCGGGAAAGCGATGCCCGTTACCGTGCCCTGTTCGAGAACAATCATTCGGTGATGATGCTCCTGGATCCGGATACGGGGGGGATCATCGATGCCAATCCCGCTGCTTGCCGCTTCTACGGCTGGGATCGGGAGACCCTCTGCAGCATGAATATCCGGCAGATCAACCGGGCCTCCCCCCGGGAGATCCAGCGCAAGCTGGAACGGGCACAGGGCGCGGCCCAGCACTACTTCGCCTTCCGCCATGGGCGGGCGGATGGTTCCGTCAAGGATGTGGAGGTCTACAGTGGCCCCATCCTCTTCGAGGGACGCAAGCTGCTGTATTCCATCGTCCATGATATCAGCAAGCGGATGGAGGCGGAGGGCAAGCTGAGGGACCGGGAACGCCTGATCCGGCTGGCCTCCCGCCTGGCCCATCTCGGGGGCTGGGCCATGGATCTGACCGGTGGGCATCTGGAATGGTCCGACGAGGCCTGCCGCATCCACGGCCTGCCGCCGGGGACGGAGATCACCCCGGGGGCGGCCCTGAACTTCGTGGATCCCGGTGACCGGGAGCGGCTGCAGGCAGCCCAGCGCGCCTGCACCGAATCGGGAACGCCCTACGACGAGGAGGTGCGTGTGCACACGGCCCAGGGGCAGACCCTCTGGGTGCGCATCCTGGGGCAGGCCGTGCGCGATGAGCAGGGGCGCATCACCCGATTGCAGGGGGCCTATCAGGACATCACCGAGCGCAGGCGGACGGAGGAGAGCCTGCGCCAGTGGGCCACGGTGTTCGAGGCCACCAGCGAAGGGGTGGTCATCACCGACGCCCACGCACATATCCTGGCGGTGAACCGCTCCTTTACCCAGATCACCGGCTATTCTGAAGCGGAGGTGGTGGGGGACACCCCGGCCCTGTTGCGTTCCGGGCGCCATCCCCGGCTCTTCTACAAGCGCCTTTGGGACGAGATCAGCCTTCAGGGCTTCTGGCGTGGCGAGATCTGGAACCGCCGCAAGAACGGCGAGATCTATCCCCAGTGGACCGTCATCAACGCCGTGCACTCGGAGTCGGGCCAGCTGACCCATTTCGTCGGGATCTTCTCCGATCTCTCCGACATCAAACAGACCCGGGAGCAGATCGACCGCTTGTCCCATCGGGATGCCCTCACCAACCTGCCCAACCGCCTGCTCTTCCAGGCCCGGCTGGAGCAGGCCCTGGGGTGGTGCCGGGAGCATCACGGGGAGCTTTCGGTGGTGCTGGCCGATCTGGACGGCTTCAAGCACATCAACGACAGCCTGGGTATCGGCGTCGGGGACGCCCTGCTATCGGAGATGGCGGAGCGCTTCGCCGGGGTCCTGCAGGGCAACGAGGTCCTGGCCCGCCTGGGCAGCGACGAGTTCGCCGTCCTGCTGCAGAACGACCGCTCCGGCGCCTGCCGGGCCGATCTGGTGGCCGAGGCCATGCGCCAGGTGGTCCAGAATCCGGCCCGGATCCACGAGAGCGAGATCTTCGTCACCGCGAGCATCGGCATCGCCGGTTTCCCCCGGGACGGGCGCGACGTGAAGGAACTGATGCAGTTCAGCGACGCGGCCATGCACCATGCCAAGAGCCTGGGCGGCAACACCTATTGCCACTACACCGAGGATCTCACCGACTACGCCCGGGAACGGGTCACCCTGGCGGCGGACCTGCGCAGGGCCCTGGAGGCGGATGAACTGGTGCTCCATTACCAGCCCCAGGTGGACCTCATCGACGGGCGCGTGATGGGCCTGGAGGCCCTGGTGCGCTGGAATCACCCGGAGCAGGGTCTGATCTCCCCGGCGCGTTTCATCCCCGTGGCGGAGGAGACAGGGCTCATCCTGCCCCTGGGCCGGTGGGTCCTGGTCGAGGCCTGCCGTCAGGCCCGGGCCTGGGCCCAGGCGGGCCTGGAGTTCGGCACCGTGGCCGTGAACGTCTCCGGGGTGCAGGTACAGCGCAGCGACATGGTGCAGACGGTGGCGGAGGTCCTGAACGAGACGGGTGTGGATGCGGGGGTCCTGGAACTGGAGATCACCGAGAC
>JBKGXY010000016.1:0-26641 GCA_046546415.1 Ectothiorhodospira sp. | reverse complement strand
ACCGATCGGCCCTGGCGCAACAGGCGGACTGGATCCAGCAAAAACTGGGGGTCCCGGTGGTCGCGTTCAATACCCTGGGCTCGGACCCGGACGCCGAGCAGGCCCTGGCCACCCTAACCCGTGCCTACGAGCTGCTGGGGCGCCTGGTGCAACGGGAGGAACGGGCCCGGCGGATCCTGGACCGATACGAGGCCACGGTGGCCGATGTCCAGGAACGCATCCGGGGTCTTCCCGCACCCCGGATCTATCTGGCGCACCGCCGGAACCTCCTGCAGACCGTGCCCTTCTATCTCCCGGTGGCCCAACTGGGGATGGAGACCGTGTCCGCGACAAGGGACGGACGGCCCACCGAGTTCAGTGCCGAGCAACTGGTCTACTGGGCCCCGGAGCATATCTTCCTGCACACCCCCTCGCGGGTCAGCCGCGTGGAGATCGCCCCCCTCAAAGAGGACGCCACCCTGCGGCACGTCCCCGCCGTGGCGAACGGCCGGATCCATCGTTTCAAGGGCACCTACATGGGCTGGGACCCGGCCACGGGGCTGGTGGATCTGCTGCACATGGCCCGGATCCTCTTCCCCGAGGCCATGGCGGACGTGGACGTCGCCCGGGAGGGTGAAACCCTCCTGCGGGATTTCTACGGGGAGGAAGGGCTCTATGCACACCTGGCCCGCCAGAGCGGCCTGAAGACCCCTCCCCGCCCGTGAGCTGCGCAGGGACACCGGCCCGACCCACGGACCCGCAGGACCGGGCTGCCCTGCGGACCTACCGGGACCGCAACCGCACCCGCCTGGGTATCCTGCTGACCCTCCTGCTGGGCCTTGGGGCGGCCCTGGTTGCGGGACTGGGCCTGGGCCCCTTCCCGATCCCGCCCGGGGACGTGATCCAGGCCCTGCTGCCCGCGGCCCCGTGGGGGGAGGTGGACCCCCGCAGCGCCCACATCGTGCGCAATATCCGTCTGCCACGACTGGCCACCGCCGGGCTCGCGGGGGCCGGACTGGCCCTGAGCGGCGTCCTCCTGCAGACCCTGCTGCGCAACCCCATGGCCTCGCCGTTCACCCTGGGGTTCTCCTCCGGGGCCTCCCTGGGGGCCGCCCTGGTGATCATCACCGGCTTCACGGCCTTCGGGCTGGCCGGCATCGTCATCCATGCCTTTCTCGGGGCACTGCTGGTCTCCCTGGTCATCCTGGCCCTGGCCCACTGGAAGGGGGCCACGCCCACCCACCTGATTCTGGCGGGTGTGGCCCTGATGTATTTCTTCAATGCCGCCACCACCCTGCTGATCTATTTTTCGGACGTCTACGCCACCCGGGAGGTCCTGTTCTGGACCGTGGGCAGCCTGAGCCGGGCGGGGTGGGACAGCACCCTGTGCATCGCTTTGGTGCTGATGATGACCCTGCCGGTGTTCCTGTACCGGGCCCCGGCGCTCAACCGGCTGCTGCTGGGGGACGAGGTGGCCCGCAGCATGGGGGTGGCGGTGGAAAGGCTGCGCACGGGGCTGATCCTGCTGGTGGCCCTGCTGGTGGCCACCGTGGTGTCCTTCACCGGGGGCATCGGCTTTCTCGGCCTGGTGGCCCCGCACCTGGCCCGCATGATGATCGGCACGGATCACCGCTTCCTCATCCCCGCCACCGCCCTGCTGGGGGCCCTGCTGCTGATGCTGGCGGATCTGATCTCCCTGCATGCCTTCCCCGGCATCGTGCTCCCCGTGGGGGTGGTGACCGCCTTTCTGGGATCGCCCCTGTTCCTCTACCTGATCCTGCGCCTTCGGGAGGGCGCCCCCGCCACATGACCCCCCCTGCCCTGGACATCACGGGACTGCACTTCGGATATGGCCGCAAGGCCGTGCTCCTCGGGATCGACCTGAAGGTCTCCGCGGGGGAGATCGTGGCCCTGATCGGCCCCAATGGGTCGGGCAAGACCACCCTGCTCCAGTGCGCCAGCCGGATGCTGAAGGCCCCCCGGGGGACGATCCGTCTCCTTTCCAGGCCGTTGTCGGACCTGTCCCGCGCACGCATCGCCCGGCACATCGCCTATGTACCGCAGGTCTCCGACGCCCTCTATCCCATGACGGTCCTGGAGAGCGTGCTGCTGGGGCTGGAGGGGGACCGCTGGCGGTACCGCCCGGCGGACCTGGAACGGGCCATGGACCAGCTGACCCGGCTGGGCCTGGAGCACCTGGCCCATGCGCGGTTGACACAGATCAGCGGCGGGGAACGGCAGAAGGCGGCCATCGCCCGGGCCCTGATGCGGGAGACGCCGCTGCTGCTGCTGGACGAGCCCACCAACCACCTGGACCTGCGGCATCAGCGGGACCTGATCCGGATCCTGCAGCGGCGCAGCCGGGAGACGGGTCAGGGGGTCCTGGTGGTGCTGCACGACATCAACATCGCCACCCAGCTGGCGGACCGGATCGCCCTGCTGCACGGGGGGCGCCTCCTGGCGGAGGGGCCGCCGGCCGAGGTCATCACCCGGGATACCATCCAGGAGAGCTACGGGGTGGACGCCGGGATCGTGTCCGACGGGGCGGTCCCCTACCTCACCGGCTTTTACTGACGCCCACCGTTCTGCCCGCGGTGGCGCAGGGCGTGGTCCATGAGCACCAGGGCCAGCATGGCCTCGGCGATGGGGGTGGCGCGGATGCCCACGCAGGGGTCGTGGCGGCCGGTGGTGACCACCTCCACCGGCTGGCCGTGGCAATCCAGGGAACGCCCCGGCAGGCGGATGCTGGAGGTGGGCTTGAGGGCGATGCTCACCCGCAGGTCCTGACCCGAGGAGATGCCGCCCAGGACCCCGCCGGCGTGGTTGGAGAGAAAGCCCTCCGGGGTCATCTCGTCCCGGTGCTCGCTGCCCTTCTGCTCGACACAGTCAAAGCCGTCGCCGATCTCCACCGCCTTGACCGCGTTGATGCCCATCATGGCGTGGGCGATATCCGCGTCCAGGCGGTCGAACACCGGCTCCCCCCAGCCCGCGGGCAGGCCGGAGGCCACCACGTTGACCCGCGCCCCCACGGAATCGCCGGACTTGCGCAGCTCGTCCATGTAGGCCTCCATCTCGGGCACCCGCCCGGCATCCGGGCAGAAGAAGGGGTTGGTCTCCACCACGGACCAGTCCAGGGCCTGGGCGCGGATGGGGCCCAGCTGGGCCAGGTAGCCGCGGATCTCCACGCCATAATGCACCTGCAGGTACTTGCGGGCGATGCCCCCGGCGGCCACGCGCATGGCCGTCTCCCGGGCGGAGCTGCGCCCCCCGCCGCGGTAGTCCCGGATCCCGTATTTCTGGAAGTAGGTGTAGTCGGCATGGCCCGGACGGAACTGCCCGGCGATCTGAGAGTAGTCCCTGGAGCGCTGGTCCTCGTTCTCGATGAGCAGGCCGATGGGGGTGCCGGTGGTGTGCCCCTCGAACACCCCCGAGAGGATGCGCACCCGGTCGGGTTCCCGGCGCTGGGTGGTGTGGCGGGACTGCCCGGGGCGGCGCCGGTCCAGGTCCTTTTGCAGATCCGCCTCGGTCAGGGGCAGCCCCGGGGGGCAGCCGTCCACGACACAGCCGATGGCCGGGCCGTGGCTCTCGCCGAAGCTGGTGACGGTGAAGAGTCTGCCTAGGGTGTTTCCGGACATGTTCGTGGTTTCCCGGCGGGGGACCCGCCGCTTGGGACCGCATCGGTGGCCGCTGCGGGGCGGACGGGCGGCGGGAGGACGCGGGCCCCGGGGTCGGGGCCCGCAGTGGTCAGATCACGCGGGAGAAGCGCTGCTCCTTGGCCTCGCGCAGGTAGCGGTCGAAGGTCATGCAGATGTTGCGGATGAGCAGCCGCCCCGCCGGCAGCACGGTGATGCGCTGGTCCGCCACCTGCAAGAGGCCATCGGCCTCCATGGTCTCCAGGGCCTTCAGTTCCTGGGCGAAGTAGTCCGCGAAACGGATGCCGTGGACCTTCTCCACATCGGCGAAGGCCAGCTCGAAGTGGCAGATGAGGCGGGTGATCACGTCCCGGCGCAGGAGGTCGTCGGCGTCCAGCTCCACCCCGCGGAACACCGCCAGGCGGCCGGCGTCGATGCGCTCGAAGTAGGTCTCCAGGTCGTGGCGGTTCTGGCTGTAGCTGTGTCCCACCATGCCCACGCTGGTGGAGCCCAGGCCCACCAGGTCACAGTTGGAGTGGGTGGAGTAGCCCTGGAAGTTGCGATACAGGGTGTGGTCCCGCTGGGCCACGGCCAGCTCGTCGTCGGGCTTGGCGAAGTGGTCCATGCCGATGTAGACGTAGCCGGCCTCGGTGAGCTGCTGGATGGTCTGCTGCAGGATGGCCAGCTTCTCCGAGGGGCTGGGCAGGTCCGCCTCGTTGATGCGCCGCTGCGGCTTGAAGCGGTCCGGCAGGTGGGCGTAGTTGAAGACGGAGATGCGGGCCGGGTCCACTTCGATGATCTTCTCCACGGTGTGGCCGAAGGTCCTGCGGTCCTGGTACGGCAGGCCGTAGATCAGGTCCACGCTGGTGGAGCGGAAACCCAGCCGGCGGGCCTCGTCCAGCACCCCCAGGACCATGGACTCGCTCTGCACCCGGTTGACCGCCTGCTGCACCCGCTCGTCGAAGTCCTGCACCCCCAGGCTGATGCGGTTGAAGCCCAGCTTGCGCAGCAGGGAGAGGGTGTGGTCGTCCACCTCCCGGGGGTCGATCTCGATGGAGTATTCCCCGGTGTCATCGTCCAGCAGCCGGAAGTGCTCCGCCGTGCGCTGCATGAGCTCGGTCATCTCGTCGTGGGAGATGAAGGTGGGGGTGCCCCCGCCCCAGTGCAGCTGGGTGACCGGACGGCTGCGGTCGAACAGCTCGCCCTGCAGCTCCATCTCCCGGTACAGCCGGTCCAGGTAGGGACGGGCGCGGCTGCGGTCCTTGGTCACCACCTTGTTGCAGGCACAGTAGAAGCAGACGGTGTCGCAGAAAGGGATGTGGAAGTACAGCGACAGGGGGCGGCCGCTGGCGTTGGTCTCCCGGGCGATCTCGGCGTAGCGCTCCGCCGTGAAGCCCTCGTGGAACTGGACCGCCGTGGGGTAGGAGGTGTAGCGCGGACCGGCCGTGTTGTAACGGTTGATCAGGTCCAGATCGAAATCGATGGTCTGCGACAGGCTCATGGCGGTAGGGTACCCGGCGATGATGTGTGACTGGATGTCGTAATACTTCAGGATAAAACGCTCGACGGAAAAAGGCACGGGATGACGCGCCTCCCCCGTGATCCAGCGCAAGTCAGCCCCCGGGATCCGGTGCCCGATCCAGGAGTTGTTCACGGGTCAGCAGGAAGACCCCCTGCCCGCCGTGCTCGAACTCCACCCAGGTGAAGGGCACCCGGGGCAGCCGCGCCTCCAGGGCCGGGGCGCTGTTGCCCACCTCCACCACCAGGATGCCACCGGGCTCGAGATGATCGGCGGCCCGGTCCAGGATGCCCAGGGTGGCCTCCAGGCCGTCCTCCCCCGAGGCCAGCCCCAGGGCCGGCTCCTGCCGGAACTCCGGCGTCAGGGCCGCCATGTCCGCGGCGTCCACGTAGGGGGGATTGCTGACGATGAGCTCATAACGCCGCCCCGACAGGCCGTCGAAGAGGTCCGATTCCACGGCCTCCACCCGATCCTCCAGGGCGTGGCGGCGGATGTTCTCCCGGGCCACCGCCAGGGCGTCCCCCGAGACATCGGAGAGATCCACCCGGGCCCCGGGGAAGACGTGGGCGCAGGCGATGCCGATGCAGCCGCTGCCGGTGCACAGATCCAGCACCCGCGTGACCCGATCCGGATCCAGCCAGGGGGTGAAGCCCCGGGCGATGACCTCGGCCAGGGGGGAGCGCGGCACCAGCACCCGCTCGTCCACGTAGAAGGACAGCCCCATGAACCAGGCCTCACGGGTCAGGTAGGCGGCGGGCTTGCGCGTCTCCACCCGCTGCTGCAGGAGGTCCGCGACCCGGACCCGCTCCTCCCGGGTGAGACGGCAGTCCAGCCAGGCCCCCGAGAGGTCCGGGGGCAGCTGCAGGGCGTGCAGCACCAGCCAGGCGGCCTCGTCCAGGGCATTGTCGGTGCCATGACCGAAGGTGAGCCCGGCCGCGGTGAAGCGGCTCAGGCCCCACCGGATGAAGTCACGCGCCGTGACCAGGTCGTCGATCTCCGCTCGGTTCGTCATCCATCAAGGCAGTCAGGGAAGGGAGGGGGGATGATACCCTTTCCTCTTCGGGCACATAAGATCATCGAAGGATACACCGCCCCATGACCGATCAAGCCATCCCCCTCGGGGACCAGCTGCGGGTCCTGGCCCTGCGCCTGCTGCCCCACCACGTTGTCTCCCGGGTGGTGCACCGCCTGGCCCGCCTGGAGACACCGCTGAAGGATCCGGTGGCCCGGTGGTTCATCCGCCAGTACGGGCTGGACATGGACGAGGCGATCCACGCCGATCCGGCGGCCTATCCCAGCTTCAACGCCCTGTTCACCCGGGCCCTGCGCCCCGGGGTGCGTCCCCCGGACCCGCGCCCCGATGCCCTGCTGAGCCCCGCGGATGCCCGCGTCAGCCAGTTGGGGCGCATCCATGGGGGCCGCCTGCTCCAGGCCAAGGGCCACGACTACACGGCGGCGGCCCTGCTGGGGGATGCGGAACGGGCCGCGCCCTTCCGGGACGGGGATTTCATCACCCTCTATCTCTCCCCCCGGGACTATCACCGGGTGCACATGCCCGTATCCGGCCGCCTGCAGGAGACGGTCCACATCCCCGGGCGCCTGTTCTCCGTGGCCCCCTTCACCACCCGCACCATCCCCGGCCTGTTCGCCCGCAACGAGCGCCTGGTGTGCCTGTTCGACACGGATCAAGGGCCCCTGGCCCTGGTGCTGGTGGGGGCCATCAACGTGGGTTCCATCGAGACGGTCTGGGGCGGGGAGATGGGCAGCCGCCCCCGGGGCGCGCCCCGGGTGACGGATCACCGCGCCGCCCCCGTGGCCCTGGAGCGGGGCGAGGAGATGGGGCGCTTCAACCTGGGCTCCACGGTCATCCTGCTGCTGCCCCGGGGACGGATCCGGTGGGACCCGGCGCTGGCCCCGGACCGGACGGTGCGCGTGGGCCAGGGGCTGGGGACGGTGGCGGGACCGGGGGACTGACACGCCCCCGGAACCAGGGGGATCAGGCCCGGGCGGCGTCGAAGGCCAGGACACGGCGGATGTCGTCCTCGCCGCTCAGGCCCATGAGCAGGCGATCCACCCCCAGGGCCACGCCGGCGCAGGCCGGCAGCCCGGCCTCCAGGGCCTCCAGCAGGCGGGTGTCCATGGGGACATCGGCAAGGCCCCGGCGTGCCCGCTGCGTCCGTTCCGCCTCGAAGCGGCGGCGCTGCTCGGCCGGGTCCCCCAGCTCGTGGAAGCCGTTGGCCAGTTCCAGGGGGCCCCAGTACAACTCGAAACGCTCCGCCACCGGCGGATCCCCGGGACGCACCCGGGCCAGGGCCGCCTGGCTGGCGGGATAGTCATACAGAAAGGTGAGCCGGTCGGGGGGAAAGGCGGGGCAGACCACCATGGACAGGAGCAGGTCCAGCCAGGCATCCCGGTCCAGCTCCCCCTGCACCGCAAGGCCCAGTTCCCGGGCCCGGCGGGCCAGGGACCGGGCGTCGTCCCGGTGGGCATCCACCCCGGCCTGGTCCGCCAGGGCCCGGGCATAGGACAGGCGGCAGGCCTCACCGGCGCGCCCCTCGTGATCCACCGCCCGCACCAGGGCCTCCACCTCGTCCATGAGATGGTGGTGATCCAGGCCCGTGCGATACCACTCCAGCAGGGTGAACTCGGGGTTGTGGTGCCGGCCCACCTCGTCGGCCCGGAAGACCCGGGCCACCTGGTAGCAGTCCCCCACCCCCGCGGCCAGGAGCCGCTTCATGGGGAACTCGGGGGAGGTGTGCAAAAAGCGCCGCCCCCCGGGCAGCGCCAGGGAGAGGCTGCCCACCTGGGGATCCGTGGTGCCGGCGGCGGAGAGATACGGCGTCTCCACCTCCAGCACCCCGCGCCGGGCGAAGAAGGCGCGCAGGTCCGCCAGCAGCCGCGCCCGGCGGCGCAGCAGGGCCGGCGGGGCCCCCGGGCGCCAGTTCACGCGCGGGAGACGTACTCGCCGGTGCGGGTGTCCACGCGGATCACGTCCCCCTCGTTGACGAACAGCGGCACCTTCACCACCGCCCCCGTCTCCAGGGTGGCGGGCTTGGTGCCCCCGGTGGCGGTGTCACCGCGGATACCGGGGTCGCACTGGGTGATCTTCAGTTCCACGAAGTTGGGCGGGGCCACCGACAGGGGCACGTTGTCCCACAGGGTGACCACGCACATGTCCTGTTCCTTGAGCCACTTCATGGCCTCCGCCACGGCGGTCTCGCCGGCGGCGTACTGCTCGAAGTTATCCGGCACCATGAAGTGCCAGAACTCGCCGTCCGCGTAGAGATACTGCATCTCGGTATCGATGACGTCGGCGGCCTCCACCGACTCCCCGGACTTGAAGGTCTTGTCCAGGACCCGGCCCGTCTTCAGATTGCGGATCTTGACGCGGTTGAAGGCCTGGCCCTTGCCGGGCTTGACGAACTCGTTCTCGACGATGGTGCAGGGATCGCCATCCATCAGGATCTTGAGTCCGCTCTTGAATTCGTTGGTGCTGTAGCTTGCCATACGGATCGTTCTCCACACCGGGCCGCCGGCCCGGATGCTCGCAGGGTCGTTCACCCTTCAAAGTGGGGACATGTGTGGCGCATCACGGCGGCGGGACGGCACAATGCCCCGCTCACGTCCTGCCCCGGTGAAATTCACCATGATAACGCGAATCCCCGCCGATCGTCAGGATCCGGCGGCACCGCTCAGCGAACCCGCCCACCTGCTCAAGCACCTGGACCTGGCACCCGACCTGCGGGACGGGGCCGAACGGGCCGCCGCCGCCTTCCGTCTGCGGGTGCCGGCCAGCTACCTGGCCCGGATCCCCCCGGGCCGGCCGGACGACCCCCTGCTGCGCCAGGTCCTGCCCACGGCGGCGGAACTGGACGAGGTCCCGGGCTTCGTGCCCGACCCCCTGGAGGAACGGGTACGGATGCCCGTGCCCGGACTCATCCATAAATACGCCGGCCGGGTCCTGCTGATGCTCACCGGGGCCTGCCCCATCCACTGCCGCTACTGCTTCCGGCGCCACTTCCCCTCCACCGGCACGGCCACGCAGCGCCACTGGCCCGCCATCCTGGACTATCTGCGCGCCCGTCCCGATGTGGGGGAGGTGATCCTCAGCGGGGGCGATCCCCTGGCCCTGACGGACCAAAGGCTGGTGGAACGGATCGCCGATCTGGCCGGCATCGATCACCTGCGCGTCCTGCGCCTGCACACCCGGGCACCGGTGGTCACCCCGGAACGGATCACACCGGCGCTACTCCAGGGGCTGGGGGCATGTCCGCTGCAGACGGTCATGGTGATCCACGCCAATCATGCCCGGGAACTGGACGACCCCAGCCGCGAGGGGCTGGACCAGCTGGCCCGGCGGGGGGTGCGCCTGTTCAACCAGGCGGTGCTCCTGCGGGGGGTCAACGACAGTGTCCCGGCCCTGGCGGACCTGAGCCAGGCCCTGTTCGATGCCGGGGTCCAGCCCTACTATCTGCATCTGCTGGACCCGGTGGCAGGGGCGGGTCACTTCCATGTCCCCGAGACCGAGGCCGTCGCGCTGATGCGGGACCTGGCCGCCCACCTGCCCGGCTACCTCCTGCCCCGGCTGGTGCGGGAGATCCCGGGACAACCCGGCAAGACCCCCGTCCATGGATGACCCCCGTGGATGCTTTCATTACGTTCCGCGCGGGTATACCATTTAGTGAACTTCATCACAGAAGATCGTTCCTAAAAGGGATTTGAACCTCTCTCAGGAGCATGCCGGAATGCTGGTCGGGTCCCCCGTGACATATAACGAAAACCAGGACGTCCCCACACAGCCCCGCCATCTCAAACGCTGGCTGAAGGCCCTGCCCCTGGCCAACCTGGGGGAGACCACGCGACTGTTCTCCACCGCCCTGAGCCGATTCAACGCCCGGGAGCTTCCCCCGAGCGAACGCCTGGAACTTCTGGAACTGATGCGCCCCACCCAGTGCTTCATCCTGGAGAAGCTGGGAAGGCATTTCATCAACCGGGCCCTGCCCCTGCCCCCCCGCAGCCAGCGGATCGCGGAACTCAACCACCAGGTCCTGGAGGAAGTGGCCCGGGGCTATCTGCGGGTGGTGGAGGCGTGCCGTCTGGATGAAGGGGCCCTGCGCCCCCGTCACCAGACCCTGGCCATGCACCGCGCCCTGCGCGCCCTGTGCCTGCAACTGTTCCACGCCGCCCGGCTCTACCAACCCGCCCCCGAAGGGCTCTGGAAGCGGATCCACGGGGTCTTCGCCCTGGCCGAACGGCGCGGCCTGAAGGACCAGGCCGTCAAGGACATCGAGTTGACCTGCCAATCCCGCTGCAGCATCGAAGAGACCTACAAGCAGGCCTGCCTCTTCGCCCTCGCCGACCCCTTGACCCTGCACCAGGGGGATACCGATCGTCTGATCCGCTACCTGGAATCCCATGCCGGGGAGTGCACGCTGGGGGGGGCCGCGATCCCCGACAACGGTGGCCATCTCTACGTGCTGGACCTGGAGGCCGACGCCCCGCCCGCCCATGTCCCCCGGGAAGAGTCCCCCCGGGGGGAGACGATCCGCCACCTGAACCCGGCCCCCGTCGTGCGGCGGTTGCGAACCTGCACCGATGTCGAACCCGAATCCGGTCGCATGGAGCACCTCACCGCCGAACAGGCCGCCCGGGTCATCCGGTCCTGGACCAGCACCGCCCGCCGGCGGTTCAGCCGAAGCCCCACCCAGGGCAGGATGGAGGCCACCATCGGTGTGGACAGGATCCATGCCCTCCTGCGTGAGGGCCCGAGGGGGAAGGCCCCCCGGAGGAACGGGAAGGACCGCCTCCAGCCCCTTTCCCGGAAAGAGGACCTGGAGACGCTCCTGACCCTGGCCGATCGGGTCCCATCCCACCACCACCAGTCGGAAGGCATCAGCGTCCAATTCCTGGAGGACCTGCCCGTGGAAGGCAGCGCCAGCCTGTGGGATCAGATCTCCCGGGGCCGGCCCATCCGGGACCCAGCGGGCGGACCCCCGGAGGAGGAACGGACCGGTCAGGACCCCTGGGAGGCCGTGACCCACTGGCAGATCCTGGACGCCAGCGCCGGGGGGTTCCGCCTGTGCTGGACCGGTGACACCGTACCCCGGGCCCAGGTGGGGGAACTGATGGCCCTCCGGGACGAGGGCACGGTACGGGGCCCGTGGCGGGTGGGGATGATCCGCTGGATGACCCACCGCGAGGACGGCCGCCTGGAGGTGGGCGTCAAGATGCTGGCCCCACGGACCCTGCCCGTGGAGATCAGCCCGGCACTGCGCCACAACGGAACCCGGTTCTTGCCCGGCCTGCTGCTGCCGGCCCTGGAGGTCCTGGGCCAGCCCTCCACCCTGGTATGCCAGGCCGGACGGTTCCAGGCGGGGGAACGGGTGAAGGTCCGCCTGGAGGGCCGGACCCAGGAGGTGCTCCTGCCCTCCGCGGAGACCCAGTCCACCCGCTTCGTCCAGTTCCGCTACCAGCCCGTCGAGCCCCCGGACAATCCCCGGGCCAGGCCGGGCAGCGGGGCGGCGCCCCCTTCCTGGCCCGAGATCCTCTGATCCCCCTTCATTCGTCGTCCTGTACACTGCCCGGGGCCGCCCGAGGCAGGGGATGATGGTGCCCCCTTCGGGCTTGTCTGTATAATCTTTGCACGCCCCGCGGACCCGTCACTCCGGTCCGCGACCACGCAGTCCGGATCCGAAGGCATGGACCACATCATTCGCCTCTTGATCATCGAACAGGATCTGAACGATGCCGAGAAGATGGTCAGCGCCCTGAAATCGGCGGGGCTGGCCGTTCGGCCGAAGCAGGCCAGGGATCCGGACGAGTTGCATGACCAGCTCAGGGATCACGCCCCGGACGTGATCCTGTGCACCCTGGGCCACCCGGCCCTCTCCCTGGAGACCGTGGTGGAAGGCAACCGGCAGGTGGGACGCCATGCCCCCGTCATCGCCCTCACCGAGACCCCCGATACCGACGTGGTGGACTGTCTGGAGGCCGGCGCCCACGACCTGGTCCAAAAGGAGCGCTTCGACCACCTGCGTCATGTGGTGGCCCGGGCGGCGGGGCATCAGCACCAGTGGCGACGGCTCAAGGGCTGTGAAACGGCCCTGCGGGAGACGGAGCGCCGCTGCAAGGCCCTCCTGGACAGCTCCCGGGATGCCATCGCCTATGTCCACGACGGCATGCACACCTATACCAACAGCGCCTACCTGGAGCTCTTCGGCTATAGCGACGAGGAGGAACTGGAGGGGATCCCCCTCATGGACATGATCAGCCGGGACGACCAGCCGGCCCTGAAGGAATTCCTGCGCGGCCACGAGGCCATGTCCCCGGAAGACCCGGACCCGGGGGACGGGGAGGCCCCATCCCTGGACCTGCATCTCACCCGCGCCGACGGGACCCTCTTCGCCGCGCAGATGGAATTCAGCCCCGCCACCATCGACGGCGAACCCTGCACCCAGATCCTGATCCGCAACCGCAGCAACAACACCCGTGAACTGGAGCGCCAGCTCAACTACCTGGCCCAGCGGGACCTGGTGACCGGGCTCTACAACCGCCAGTATTTCATCGAGCAGTTGCAGCGCACCCTGGGGCGGGCCACCCAGGGCAAGGGGAACGCCAGCCTGATGGAACTGCGCATCGACCGCTTCTCCGGGATCCGCGAGGCCGTGGGGGTGGCCGGGGGCGATCTGGTGCTGGCGGACATCGGCAAGGTCCTGGAGGACGCCGGCGGCGAGGGGGATATCGTCGCCCGCTTCGACGGCGAGGCCTTCGCCATCCTCTCCCTGCGCTGGGAACAGGCTGAGGTGGAGGCCTTCATCCGGACCCTGCTGGAGCGGATCGCCAACCACATCTGCGACGTGGAGGGGAGGTCCATCACCTGCACCGCCTCCGTGGGGGTGGCCCGCATCGACGAGAACGCCCCCGACGTGAACGAACTGCTCTCCCGGGCCCAGAAGGCCTGCGAGGAGGCGGGCCGCCAGGGCAGTGGCCACCAGATGCGCATCTATCGCCCCAAGGAAGGGGAGATGACCCAGAAACAGCTGGACGAGACCTGGAAAGAACGCATCACCCGGGCCATCGGGGACGATCGCCTGCACCTGCTCTTCCAGCCCATCGCCAGCCTCCACGGCGAGAAGGGGGAGCGCTACGAGGTCTTCATGCGGCTGCTGGACGAGGATGGCGAGGCCATCAGTCCGGCCCACTTCCTGCCCAGCGCCGAGCGCTCCGGGATCGCCACGGAACTGGACCGCTGGGTCATCGACCACGCCATCGACCGGCTGGCCGTCCAGCGCAAGGCCGGGCACGAGTCGGTCTTCTTCATCAAGATCACCGCCGGTTCCCTCCACGACCCGGCCATCCTTCCCTGGATCCTGGAACACCTGAAGGAGAAGCGCATCCCGGCCGAATGCGTGGTCTTCGAGATGAAGGAATCCACCGTGGTGGCCTACCTGCGCCAGGCCAAGGAGTTCGTGAAGACCCTGCGCAGCGTCCACTGCGGCTTCGCCCTGGAGGACTTCGGCAATGGCCTCAACCCCTTCCAGGTGCTCCACCATGTGCCGGCCGAATATCTGAAGGTGGACCCGTCCTACACCCGGAATCTGGCCAGCAGCCAGGAGAACCAGGAGGCCCTGGGACGCATGACCGACACCGCCCATGCCCAGAACCGATTGGTCATCGCACAACGGGTGGAGGACGCCGCCAGCCTCTCCATCCTCTGGGGGCTGGGCATCAACTACATCCAGGGCAACTTCCTCCAGCCCCCCTCCGAATCCCTGGACTACGACTTCTCCACCAGCGACTGATGCACGGGCCCTGACGCAGACGGGGGCCCGAAGGGCCCCCGTCTGACCGGCGTGCGACCCGGGGCTGCGGGGCTCAGCCCGCGGCCTTCAGGGCCATGATCCGCTCCTCCAGGGGCGGATGGGTCATGAACAGGCGCTTGAGCCCCTGGGTCACGCCACCGCCACGGATCCCGAAGGCCCGCATCTGATCCGGCATCTGCGCGGGGATCCCCTGGGCCGCCCGCAGGCGCTCCAGGGCATGGATCATCTTCTCGCGGCTGGCCAGCTTCGCACCACCGGCATCGGCCCGGAACTCCCGCTGGCGCGAGAACCACATGACGATGACCGAAGCCAGGATGGCCAGCACGATCTCCGCCACGATGGTGGTGATCCAGAAGGCCGGACCATGGCCCTCCTCGTTCTTGAACACCACCCGGTCCACCACGTGGCCGATCACCCGGGCCAGGAAGATGACGAAGGTGTTCACCACCCCCTGGATCAGGGCCAGGGTCACCATGTCGCCGTTGGCCACGTGGCTCACCTCGTGGCCCAGCACGGCCTCCACCTCGTCCCGGCCCATGTTCTGCATCAGGCCGGTACTCACCGCCACCAGGGCGTTGTTGCGGCTCATGCCGGTGGCGAAGGCATTGGGCTCCGGGGAGTCGAAGACCCCCACCTCGGGCATGCCGATGCCCGCCTGACGGGCCTGGCGGCGCACGGTCTCCACCAGCCACTGCTCATCGGCACCGCGGGGCTGTTCGATCACCTTCACGCCCATGGCCCGCTTGGCCATCCATTTGGAGATGGCCAGGGAGATGAACGACCCCCCGAAGCCGAAGACGGCGGCGAAGATCAGCAGGCTCGTGTAGTTCAGACCGGTCCCGGACTCATCCAGGATCCGTTCCACCCCCAAGAGTCGCAGGGTGATGCTCAACACCACGATGATGGCCAGGTTGGTGGCCAGGAAAAGGGCAATGCGTTTCATGGGCTCTCCGTTATCGCGTCATGACCTAAAGGGACCGGCGTATTAGATGGGGGCCGGGGGCGAAAATTCAAGCCTGCGTCGAACCGGACATCAGGCCCTCCCCGCGGAGCACGTCCGGGATGCCGGCTCGCCTGGGGGGATCCCCCTCCGCGGCCCGGAGGATCGGCCCCTCAGCCCGACTGCAGGCGATCCACCTTCTGGTAGCCCCGGGGCAGCCTCTGGCCGCGCCGGCCCCGCTCCCCCAGGTAGTCGCGCCATTCCTCCGGCTTCATGGTCTTGGTCTTCTTCCCGGCCACCACCGTAAGGGGGGCATCCGCATCCACCAGCACCAGGGCCACCAGGGACTCCTCCCCCGCCTTCAGGCGCGCCGGCGGGATATGGAGGATCTTGTTGCCCTTGCCCCGGGCCATCTGTGGCAGATCCGACAGGGGGAGGATGAGCAGATAGCCGTCGCTGGTGGCCGCCGCCAGGAACCGACGCGCCATGTCGTGGATGCGCAGGGGATGCAGGACCCCGGCCCCGGCGGGGACGGTGAGCACCGCCTTGCCGGCGCGGTTACGGGTGATCATGTCCTCCAGGCGGACGATGAAGCCATGGCCATGATCCGTGGCCAGGACATAACGATCCTCCCCGGCGCCCATCATCACGCCGATGAAGCGCGCCCCGTCCGGCGGCGACAAACGCCCCGACAGCGGCTCCCCCTGCCCCCGGGCGGAGGGCAGGCTGTGGGCCGGGAGGGTATAGCTGCGCCCGGTGCTGTCCAGAAAGACCGCCGGCTGGTTGCTGCGCCCCAAGGCCGCGGACTGGTAGTCATCCCCCGATTTGTAGTTGAGCGCCGGGGCATCCACCTCGTGGCCCTTGGCGGCCCGCACCCAGCCCATGCGGGAGAGGATCACGGTCAAAGGTTCCGAGGGCACCAGGGCCGACTCGTCCAGGGCCTGGGCCGCGGCGCGGGACACGATGGGGGAACGGCGCGCGTCGCCGAAGCGCTCGGCATCGGCCCGGATCTCCTCCCCCACCAGGTTGCGCAGCCTCTCTTCCGAGCCCAGGGTGGCCTGCAGGTGATCCCGCTCCTGCTGGAGCTCGTCCTGTTCCCCCCGGATCTTCATCTCCTCCAGGCGTGCCAGATGGCGCAGCTTCAGCTCCAGGATGGCCTCGGCCTGGGCCTCGGTGAGCCCGAAGCGGCGCATCAGTTCCGGCCCGGGTTCGTCGTATTCCCGGATGATGCGGATCACCTCGTCGATGTTCAGGTAGGCGACCAGCAGCCCCTCCAGGATATGAAGGCGCCGCTCCACCTTGTCCAGGCGCCACTGCAGACGCCGGCGCACCGTCTCGATGCGAAAGCGCAGCCATTCCGAGAGCAGGTCCGGGAGCGGCTTCACCTGGGGTCGCCCATCCAGGCCGATCACGTTCAGGTTGACGCGATAGCTGCGTTCCAGGTCCGTGGTGGCGAACAGGTGGTCCATGAGGGTCTCGTGATCCACCCGTGCGGAACGGGGGGTGATCACCAGGCGGGTGGGATGCTCGTGATCCGACTCGTCCCGCAGATCCTCCACCATGGGGAGCTTTTTCGCCTGCATCTGCGCCGCGATCTGCTCCAGGACCTTGGCCCCGGAGACCTGGAACGGCAGGGCCGTGATGATGAGGTCGCCGTTCTCCTGCTCGTAACGGGCGCGCATGCGCAGGCTGCCCTGGCCCGTGCGGTAGAGGGCCATCAACTCCCGGTGTGGGGTGATGATCTCCGCCTCCGTGGGGAAGTCCGGCCCCGGGATATGCTCGCAAAGGGCCTCCAGATCCGCCTCCGGGTGTTCCAGCAGGTGCATGCAGGCGGCGGCCACCTCCCGGAGGTTGTGGGGCGGGATGTCGGTGGCCATGCCCACGGCGATGCCCGAACCCCCGTTCAGCAGGACATTGGGCAGGCGGGCCGGGAGGACCCTGGGTTCCTCCAGGGTGCCGTCGAAGTTGGGGATCCAGTCCGCGGTACCCTGCCCCAGTTCCGACAGCAGCAGCTGGGCATAGGGGGACAGGCGCGCCTCGGTGTAGCGCATGGCGGCGAAGGACTTGGGATCATCCGCCGAACCCCAGTTGCCCTGCCCGTCCACGAAGGGATAGCGGGAGGAGAAGGGCTGGGCCAGGAGCACCATGGCCTCGTAGCAGGCAGAGTCGCCATGGGGATGGTACTTGCCCAGCACGTCCCCCACGGTGCGGGCGGACTTCTTGTGCTTGGACAGGGCCGACAGCCCCAGCTCGCTCATGGCATAGACCAGCCGCCGCTGCACGGGCTTGAGCCCGTCCCCCACGTGGGGCAGGGCCCGGTCCAGGATGACGTACATGGAATAATCCAGGTACGCCTTCTCCGTGAAGGTCTTCAGCGGCTGCCGCTCGACGCCTTCGGGAAGGTAGGTGCTCTCGGTCATGGATCCGGGGATTCAGGGGTTGGGCGGCGGGGAACCCGTCTCGGGGACGGGGATCCCGGGAGAGGGACGGTCAGTCGGACTGGGCATCGCGCCAGTAGAGCCAGCCCATGGGGAGCATCATGAGATAGCCCGCCAGCGTCAGCACCACGCCGTGGCCGGGAAAGCGCAGGGCCGGCGGGTAGAAACTGCCCATGCCCCCGGCCAGGAGTTCCAGGATGCCGGTCATGGCCACGATGATGCCCAGGATGCTGATCACCACCAGCAACAGGCGCGTTCCGAATCCAACCATGGGTCTTGCCATCTCGGTTCCCCTCGCAGGAATGGTTCAGGATACCTCGGCCAGGTGCCCCTTGGACTCCAGCCAGGCACGCCGGTCGCCGGCCCGCTTCTTGGCCAGGAGCATATCCAGCAGGGCCCGGGTGTCATCGCCGCCGTCCAGGGTCAGCTGCACCAGACGGCGGGTGTCCGGGGCCATGGTGGTCTCCCGCAACTGGATCGGGTTCATCTCCCCCAGGCCCTTGAAGCGGGTGACGGCCACCTTGCCCTTCTTCTTCTCCGCCTGGATGCGCTGCAGGATGCCGGCCTTCTCCTCCTCGTCCAGGGCGTAGTGCACCTCCTTGCCCACATCGACGCGAAACAGCGGCGGCATGGCCACGAAGACCCGGCCCTGGTCCACCAGGGGCCGGAAGTGGCGCACGAACAGGGCGCACAACAGCGTGGCGATGTGCAGGCCGTCGGAGTCGGCGTCCGCCAGGATGCAGACCTTGCCGTAGCGCAGGCCCTCCAGGTCCGGCGCGCCGGGGTGGACGCCGATGGCCACGCTGATGTCGTGGATCTCCTGGGAGGCCAGCACCTGGTCCGGGTCCACCTCCCAGGCGTTCAGGATCTTGCCCCGCAACGGCATGATGGCCTGGAAGTCCCGGTCCCGGGCCTGCTTGGCCGATCCCCCGGCGGAATCCCCCTCCACCAGGAACAGCTCCGTGCGCGCCAGGTCCTGGGCGGCACAGTCCGCCAGCTTGCCCGGCAGGGTGGGGCCCTGGGTGACCTTCTTGCGCACCACCTTCTTCCCGGCCCGAAGGCGCCTCTGGGCGCCGGCGATGGCCAGCTCGGCGATGCGGTCCCCGGCCGCCGGGTGCTGGTTCAGCCAGAGGCTGAAGGCATCCTTGACCACACCGGAGATGAAGGGGGCCGCCTCCCGGGAGGACAGCCGCTCCTTGGTCTGGCCCGCGAACTGCGGGTCCAGCATCTTGAAGGAGAGGATATAGGCCGCCCCGTCCCAGACATCCTCCGGTGCGATGCGCACGCCCCGGGGCACCAGGTTGCGGAATTCGCAGAACTCGCGCACGGCATCGGTCAGCCCCGTGCGCAGGCCGTTCACGTGGGTGCCCCCCTGGGTCGTGGGGATCAGGTTCACGTAGCTCTCGGCCACCGGCTCCCCGCCCTCGGGCAGCCAGACCACGGCCCAGTCCACGGCATCCGTCTCCCCGGTGACGCTGCCCATGAAGGGCTCCTCGGGCACCCGCTCGGCCCCTTCCAGGGCCTCCACCAGGTAGTCCCGCAGTCCGGCCTCATAGCACCAGTCCCCGCGCTCGCCGGTGACCTCGTCCAGGAAGGAGACGGCCAGCCCCGGGCAGAGCACGGCCTTGGCCCGCAGCACGTGCCGGAGCCGGGCCACGGAGAACCGGGGGGTGTCGAAATAGGACGGGTTGGGCCGGAAGCGCAGGGTGGTTCCGGTGTTGCGCCGGCCCACCTCCCCCACCACCTGGAGCTCGGTCTGGCGGTGGCCGTCAGCGAAGGTCATGCGGTACTCGCGCCCGTCACGACGGATGGTCACCTCCAGGTGTTCCGAGAGGGCATTGACCACCGAGACCCCCACCCCGTGGAGCCCGCCGGAGAAACGGTAGCTCTTGTGGGAGAACTTGCCCCCGGCATGCAGCGTCCCCAGGATCACCTCCACCCCGGGCCGCTTCTCCCGCGGGTGGGGATCCACGGGCATGCCCCGGCCGTTGTCGGCCACGGACAGGGCACCGTCTCCATGGAGTATCACGTCGATGCGGTCGGCGTGACCGGCGATGGCCTCGTCCACGGCGTTATCGATCACCTCCTGGGCCATGTGATTGGGCCGGGTGGTATCGGTGTACATCCCCGGGCGCTTGCGCACCGGATCCAGGCCCGAGAGGACCTCGATGTCGGATGAGGTGTAGTCGGATGAGGCGCTCATGCGCGGGTGATGGTCCGGTGGAAAAGGCGCGGCTACTGTATGCAACCTCCCCGCAAACCACAAGTGGGCCGGCCTTGAAGACGCCGCCGACCGTCCCGACAATGAACCCTGGAAGAAAACACTGTTGAACCGATTCATCCGACATTCACGACAAGGTCAATCCCGATGAGTACATCTCCCCACATCGTCGAGGTCTCCCGCGACAACTTCTCCTCCGTGGTGATCGAGGGCTCCCGCAAACAGCCCGTCCTGGTGGACTTCTGGGCGGATTGGTGCCAGCCCTGCCAGATGCTGATCCCCATCCTCTCCAGGCTGGCGGAGGAGTACGCCGGGGGCTTCCTCCTGGCCAAGGTGAACACCGACCAGGAGCAGGAACTGGCCATGGAGTACGGGGTGCGCAGCCTGCCCACGGTGATGCTCTTCAGCAACGGGGAGGCGGTGGATCAGTTCATGGGGGTACAGCCGGAATCCGCCGTGCGGGAGCTGCTGGAAGGCCATCTGCCCGGACCGGAATCGGAAGCCCTGCAGGCGGGTCGCGACGCCCTGGAGCAGGGAGACGCCCAGACCGCCCTGGCCCACTTCGAGGCCGCCCGTCAGGCCCGGCCGGAGAAGGAGGCGCTCAAGATCGACCAGGCCCGGGCCCTGCTCATGCTGGGGCGGGCCGATGAGGCGCAGGCCCTGGTGAAGAGCCTGCCCATGGACCTGTACGAACAGGAGGCGGTGAAGCGCATCGAATCCCAGCTGCACTTCGCCCATATCGCCGGGGACCCGGCCGAATTACCGGGGTGGGAGGCGCGCCTGGCGGACCAGCCGGACGACCCCGAGGCCCTGCACCGCGTGGCCGCCAGCCGGATCCTGCAGGGGGACCACGAACAGGGCCTGGAGCTTCTTCTCCGACTCATGAAGAAGCACCGTGCCTACGGGGACGACGCCGGCCACAAGGGCCTCCTGGCCGCCTTCGAACTCCTGGGGGCCCGTCATCCGCTGGTGAACGAGTACCGCCGCAGGATGATGGCCCTGATGTTCTGAAGGAGCCTCAGGCCCCGCCCTGTTCCAGGGCCTCGATGATCCGGTCCGCGGGGCGGTAGCCGGGGAGCATCTCACCGCTCTCCAGGACGATGGCCGGCGTACCCCGCACGCCCATGCGTTGCCCCAGGGTCATGTGCTCGCGCACCGGGGTGTCGCATTCGGCCGCCTTCAGGTCCTTGCCCGCCTTGGCCCGATCCATGGCCGCCGCCGGATCCTCGGCGCACCAGACCCGGGTCATCTTCTCGAAGCCCGGCGAACCCTCACCGGAGCGGGGGAACATCAGGTAGCGCACCGTCACCCCCGCCGCGTTGAGCGCCTCCACCTCGCCGTGGAGGCGCTGGCAATGGGGGCACTCCACATCGGTGAACACCGTGATCTCGTGCTGTTTATCCCCCTCGGCGGGATAGATCACCATATCCCCCTCGTCCACCTGCGCCAGCATCTCCCGGCGACCCACGGCCCGTGAGGCCTCGGTGAGGTTGCGCCCTGTGTCCACCTCCACCATGGACCCTTCCAGAACGTACTCCCCGTCCCCGGTGATGTAGAACAGCTGGGCCCCGTAACGCACCGCGTAGAGCCCCGGCACCGGGGTCTCCCGGATGTCGCTGGGTTCGGTGTCGGGGATCAGCTCGGCCATGCGTTCGCGCAGGGACTTCAGGGTGTCGCTGTCCGCCGACGCCGCGGCGGGGAAGAGGATCAGGCAGATGAGGAAAAGGGTTGGAATGGATCTGTACATGGAGTCAACTCGCTGAATCATGGATGGATATCGATGGATTTCAGGGTTTCCGGGTCAGCCCCGGGGATGATGGGCCGCATGCAGGGTCTTGAGCCGCTCACGGGCCACATGGGTGTAGATCTGGGTGGTGGACAGGCTCGCATGCCCCAGGAGCATCTGCACGACACGCAGGTCGGCGCTGTGATTGAGCAGATGGGTGGCAAAGGCATGACGCAGGGTGTGGGGGGAGAGGGGTTTATGAATCCCCGCCGTCGCCGCATGGCGTCGGATCATGTACCAGAAGGTCTGGCGGGTCATGGCCTCGCCCCGGCGCGTGACGAACACCGCCTCGCACTGTCCCCGTCCCTGCAACAGGGCCGGCCGCGCCCTGTCCAGGTAGCCCTCCAGGCAGTCCATGGCCTCCTCCCCCAGGGGGACGAGCCGCTCCCTGCCCCCCTTGCCCAGGGTGCGCACCACGCCATGGCGCAGGTTCACCTGTCCCAGTCGCAGGCCCACCAGTTCGGAGACGCGAAGTCCGGTGGCGTAGAGCACCTCCAGCATGGCCCGGTCCCGCAGCCCCAGGTCGTCCTCCACATCCGGGGCCTGGAGCAGGGCCTCCACCTCCGTCTCGGTGAGGGTCCCGGGCAGGGGCCGTCCCAGGCGCGGCGCGTCGATGCGGGCCGAGGGGTCCTCGGGGATCATCCCCTGCTGCGCCAGGTGACCGTAGAACCGGCGCAGGGTGGAGAGCAGGCGCGCCATGGTGCGGGGCCGGGCCGCCTGTTCCATGCGATGGGCCAGATAGGCCAGGAGCCGGGACCGGTCCACCGCCTCCAGGGCCACCCCCTGCCCCTCCAGCCAGCGGTCCAGCCCCTTCAGATCCGCCCGGTAGGCCGCCAGGGTATGGTCACTCAGCCCCTGCTCCATCCACAGGTGATCCAGGAAACGGTCGATCAGCGGGCTCTCCCGCGTCATGCATCGCCCCGCTCAGACCGGTCTCCCGGCCCGTCCCCGGGGGGCGTGGCGCGGGATGACCCGCCGCCCCCGGTGAAGGCGCTCATGAGGTCGATGGGGAAGGGGAAGATCACCGTGGAGGCGTTCTTGTTGGCCATGTCGCCCATGGTCTGCAGATAGCGCAACTGCAGGGCCTGGGGACTGCCGGAGAGGACTCCCGCCGCCTCGGTGAGCTTGGCCGATGCCTGCAGTTCCCCTTCGGCGTGGATCACCTTGGCGCGGCGTTCCCGCTCCGCCTCCGCCTGCCGGGCGATGGCGCGGATCATGGTGTCGTCCAGGTCCACGTGCTTGATCTCCACGTTGGCCACCTTGATCCCCCAGCCGTCGGTCTGGCTGTCCAGGATGGACTGGATGTCGTCGTTGAGCCGGTCCCGTTCCGAGAGCATCTCGTCCAGATCGTGCTTGCCCAGCACCGAGCGCAGGGTGGTCTGGGCGAGCTGGCTGGTCGCCGCGTAGTAGTTCTCCACCTGGATCACGGCCCGCTCGGCGTCGACGACGCGGAAGTACAGCACCGCGTTGACCCGCACGGTGACGTTGTCCTGCGAGATCACGTCCTGGCTGGGTACGTCGAGCGTGATGATGCGCAGATCGACCTTGACCATCTGCTGGATCACCGGGATGACGATGATCAGGCCCGGGCCCTTCACCCGCTGGAATCGCCCCAGGAAGAACACCACGCCCCGCTCGTACTCTCGCAGTACGCGCAACGACATGGCGATGAGTGCCACCAGCACGATCAGTGGCACGACCAGAAATCCGAAATTGCCCAGAATCATGTCTCTCTCCCTCGCTCGTCAGGTGCTGTTGTTGTCGGAACCGACCGGCTCGACGGTCAGGCGCAGTCCATCGATGCCCACCACGCGCACCTTCTGGCCGGCGTGCACCCTCCGGTCGGTATCGGCGGTCCAGAGCTCGCTGTGTACCCAGACCCGCCCGCTGCGGTCGAAGTCTTCCTTCGCGGTGCCGACCATGCCGATCATTTCCTCGTGACCCGTGGCCGGCTTTCGGTGTCGCAGGCCCAACAGGCGGCCCAGCACCCAGATGGAAAAGGCGGCGATGACGACGGCCACCCCGACGATCAGGGGCAGGGCCACGTTCAGGTTGGGGTCGTCCCAGAGCATGATGGATCCCGTGGTGAAGGCGATCAGGCCACCGATGCCCAACGCCCCGAAACTCGGGACGAAGGCCTCGGCGATCATGAATATTATCCCGAGCAGGATCAGGGCCAGCCCGGCGTAGTTCAGCGGCATGACCTGAAGGGCGAAGAACGCGAGGATAAGCGAGATCACCCCGATGGTGCCGGGCACGATCGCACCCGGGTTGGCCAGCTCGAAGATGATGCCGTAGATCCCGACCAGCAGCAGGATGTAGGCGATGTTGGGATTGGTGATCACCGACAGCAGTTCGGAACGCCAGTCGGGATCGAGCTGGAACACCTCCAGCCCCTCGGTATCGAGCTCGCGCGTGGCACCATCGACCGTCACCTCGTGCCCGTCGACCTGTTCGAGCAGATCGGTGACGTTCTCGGCGACGAACTCGATCACGTTGCGCTCGAGCGCCTCGCTCGCGGTCAGGTTGTAGCCCTCGCGCACGGCATCCTCGGCCCAGTCGGCGTTGCGATCGTACCGCTCGGCCAGGCCACGGATGTAGGAGACCGCGTCCTCGAGGACCTTGCGCCCCATCGCATCCTCGCCACGACGCGGCTCCTTGTCCTCCGAGTCGGTCTTCTCGCCGTTCTCGCCGCCATTGCCCCCGGCGTCTTCCTCGCCGTTCGCCTTGTCGTCCTCGTCGTCCGGGGGCGTCATGCCCGGCAGGCCGCCACCTCCGCCGATCTGCACCGGGGTGGCCGAGCCGAGGTTGGTCGAGGGTGTCATGGCCGCGATGTGCGAGCCGTAGAGGATGTAGGTGCCGGCACTGGCCGCCCGTGCGCCGGCGGGGTGGACGTAGGTGGCCACCGGCACGTCGGCGCCCAGGATCGCCTGGATGATCGAGCGCATGCTCGAGTCCAGCCCGCCGGGGGTATCGAGTTGCAAAATGACCAGCTCGGCCTGCCGTTGTTCGGCGGTCTCGATGCCGCGGATCACGTAGTCGGCGGTCGCCGGGCCGATGGCATCCTTCACGGTCAGCAGAACGGCCTGCCGACGGTCTTCCTGGGCCTGTGCGACGAGCAGCCAGGCTATGCCCGCCAGCACGAGAAGCGGCCAGAGCAGCATGCGCAGGCCGCGCCGCCGTCCGGATCTCCTGCCGGTTTGCCGCTCCGCGCTCATCGGTACGTCTGTCCTCGCTTCGGGAAACTCTGCACGTCAGGGACAGCATAGGTCATTGTCGATGCAATGGCAGTCACCGGGGGCACGGGAAGGCACCCGACCAAAACGGGGGTAACGCGACCTTCGCCGTGCGGGCCCGTTCGTCGAGTGGCAGCGGATAGGGAACGAAAAACCGGCAGGCAGGCGGTTTGCGTGGGGCAAGGCGGGATCGAGTGGAGTCAGTACGTAGGATGCGGTTCGCGTGCGCTCACCGCATCCTACGCTCATGCCGCTAACACAGGGCAGAATGCCACCGACGCACTGTGGGAGCTTGCCTGGCAAGCGAAACGCGCCGGGAGGCGCGTCTCCCGTCTTCGGTGGGGCATGGTGTTGAGCGGAAACGGGGATTCGAACGGAATCAACCGCCGGTCATGGACATGAAGCGGATGACCTTCTCGGGCTTTTCGGTGAACTCGTGGCGCTCGGGCTTGAGGGCGATGGCCTGGATCAGCGCTTCCTTGAGTTCGTCGTCGGGAATGCCCTTTCTCAGCAACGGGCGGAAGGAGAAGCTCTCCTCCTGGCCGAGGCACATGTACATGGTGCCGTCGCAGCCCAGCCGCACCCGGTTGCATGTCTCACAGAAATGCTCGGACATGGGGGTGATGAAACCGACCATGGTGTCGGTACCCGCCACCTGCAGGTAGCGGGCCGGGCCGGCACCGGCGACCGAATTGACCGCGGGGATCAGGTCGTACTTCGCCTTCAGCCGCTTCTTCACGTCCTGGAGGCTGACGTAATGATCGATGGCGTCGCGGCCGGTCTCGCCCATCGGCATGGTCTCGATCATGCGCAGGGTGAAGCCGTTGTCGATGCAGTAGTCGAGCAGATCCTCGACGTCGTATTCGTTCAGGCCCTTCATCACCACCGCGTTGATCTTGATCGGCGAGAAGCCGGCGGCCTTGGCTGCGGCCAGCCCGTCGAGGACCTTGTCCACCTTGCCCTTGGTGATCGACTTGAATCGCTCGGGATCGAGGGTGTCGAGGCTGACGTTGATGCGATTGGCACCCGCGGCGCGCAGCGGCTCGGCCATCTTGTTCATGCGAGTGGCGTTGGTGGACAGGGACACGTCGCGGATGCCGGGCATGGAGGCGACCCGGCCCACGATATCCTCGATGCCCTTGCGCACCAGCGGTTCGCCGCCGGTGATCCGCACGTGAGAAAGACCCATGTCGGCCATCACGCCGATCAGCCGCTCGATCTCGTCGGGGGTGAGCCAGTGCTCGGGCACCTCGAAATCCTTGAAGCCCTCGGGCATGCAGTAGAAACAGCGCAGGTCGCAACGGTCCGTCACGGACAGCCGCAGGTAGTTGATGGAACGGCCGAAGGGGTCGGTCAACTGCTGCATTGTCTTGTCAGCCCTTGCCTGGACCATGCCGACATCCGGGTGGCATGGGGTTGGTCAACGAGCGCGGCCGGCGTGGCGGCCCGCCGCGCGGGAATGGGGCCCGGCCGGGGCGAGGGGTCGGAATCGCCCTGACCGGGACCTGCTCTGCAGGAGCGAGTGAAACATGCGTCATGTTCACTTGGACATAACGGTATCAGCCATGCCCGAAAATGCAAGCGTTATGGCGAAACAAACCGTTCGGTCGGCGTGAGCGTGTATCCGGCGCGATCAGGCCTCGTCTTCCAACCGCCAATGCCCGCTCTTGCCGCCGCGCTTTTCCAGCAGGCGGGTCTGCTCGATCACCATGCCCCGGTCGACCGCCTTGCACATGTCGTACAGCGTCAGGGCGGCCACCGAGGCGGCGGTCAGCGCCTCCATCTCCACGCCGGTCTGGCCGGTCACCGCGCATTCGGCGGTGATGTGGACGGCGTGACGGTCGGGTTCGGGGGTGAGCTCGACCTTCACCTTGGTGAGCATCAACGGGTGACACATCGGGATGAGATCGCCGGTGCGCTTGGCCGCCATGATCCCGGCGATGCGCGCGGTGGCGAGCACGTCGCCCTTCTTGTGCCCGCCCGACAGGATCAGTTCCAGGGTCTCGGGCTGCATGACGATGCGCGACTCGGCCACGGCGACGCGCTGGGTGTGCGCCTTGTCGCCGAC
>JBKGXY010000015.1:0-27039 GCA_046546415.1 Ectothiorhodospira sp. | reverse complement strand
ATGAGAAGCGTGGCCGCCGTGGCAAGGGCAAGGGAGGGCGCGCCGCCGCCCAGGCCCCCACCAAGCACGGGTTCGAGAAGCCCACGGCCCCGGTGGTCCGCGAGGTCAGCATCCCGGAGACCATCACCGTGGGGGATCTGGCCCAGAAGATGGCCATCAAGGCCCCGGAACTCATCAAGGCCCTCATGGGCATGGGCGTGATGGCCACCATCAACCAGACCGTCGACCAGGATACCGCCACCCTGGTGGTGGAGGAGATGGGGCATATTCCCAAGCTGATGCAGGAAGGCGAGGTGGAGGACGAGCTGGTCCTGGAGGCCGAGGAGCAGGGCGAGACCCTGCCGAGGCCGCCGGTGGTCACCGTGATGGGGCACGTGGACCATGGTAAGACCTCCCTGCTGGACCATATCCGCCTGAGCAAGGTGGCGGCCGGCGAGGCCGGGGGGATCACCCAGCATATCGGGGCCTATCACGTGCCCTTCAAGGGACGGACCGGCATCACCTTCCTGGACACCCCCGGTCATGCCGCCTTCACCGCCATGCGTGCCCGCGGGGCCAAGGTGACGGATGTGGTGGTCCTGGTGGTGGCCGCCGATGACGGCGTCATGCCCCAGACCCTGGAGGCCATCCAGCATGCCCAGGCCGGTGAGGTGCCCATGGTCGTGGCGGTGAACAAGATCGACAAGCCCGACGCAGACCCGGATCGGGTGAAGAGCGAACTGGCCCAGCACAACGTCATCTCCGAGGAGTGGGGCGGAGAGACCCAGTTCGTCCATGTCTCGGCCATCACCGGCGAGGGCGTGGATGCCCTGCTGGAGGCCATCCAGCTGCAGGCGGAGCTGATGGAGCTCAAGGCCCCCCGCGAGGGACCGGCGCGGGGCGTGGTGGTGGAGTCCAAGCTGGACAAGGGGCGTGGTCCGGTGGCCACGGTGCTTGTGCAGTCCGGCACCCTGCACAAGGGGGACGTCATCCTGTCCGGCCAGGAATTCGGTCGGGTGCGCGCCATGTTCGACGAGAACGGCAAGCCGGTGAAGTCCGCCGGGCCCTCCACCCCCGTGGAGATCCTGGGCCTGTCGGGTGTGCCCAACGCCGGGGATGATGTCCTGGTGTCCGCCGATGAGCGCAAGGCCCGCGAGGTGGCCCTGTTCCGTCAGGGCAAGTTCCGGGAGACCAAGCTGGCCACGCAACAGGCCGCCAAGCTGGAGAATCTCTTCAGCCAGATGCAGGAAGGGGCCGCCCCGGTGGTCAATATCCTGCTCAAGGCGGACGTGCAGGGTTCGGCCGAGGCGCTGCGCGACTCCCTGGAGAAGCTCTCCACCGACGAGGTGAAGGTGAAGATCGTGGCCGCCGGCGTCGGTGGGATCACCGAGTCCGATGTGAACCTGGCCACGGCTTCCAACGCCATCATCATCGGCTTCAACGTGCGTGCCGATGCCGGCGCCCGCAAGGCGGCCAGCGAGCAGGAAATCGACCTGAGGTACTACAGCGTCATCTACGAGGCCATCGATGACGTCAAGCAGGCCCTCTCCGGGCTGCTGTCGCCGGAGCTGCGCGAGGAGATCATCGGTCTGGCCCAGGTGCGGGATGTGTTCAAGTCCTCGCAGTTCGGTGCCGTTGCCGGGTGCCTGGTGGTGGAGGGCAGCGTCAAGCGCGGCAACCCCATCCGTGTGCTGCGGGACAACGTGGTCGTCTACGAGGGGGAACTGGAGTCCCTGCGCCGTTTCAAGGATGACGTCAACGAGGTGAAGACCGGCACCGAGTGTGGCATCGCGGTGAAGAACTACAACGATGTCAAGCCGGGGGATCAGATCGAGGTCTATCATCGTGTGGAGGTGGCGCGGACGCTGTAAGCGGCCGTCGCCCCCCTTTCCACGTCAGGCCCGGGAGTCACCCATGCCCAGAGACTATTCAAGACCCCAACGCGTCGGCGATCAGATCCAGCGGGAGCTCTCGGAGCTGATCCGCCAGGAGTTGAAGGATCCCCGGGTGGGGATGCTCACCCTCTCCGGCGTGGAGGTGAGTCGCGACCTGGCCCATGCCAAGGTCTTCTTCACCGTGCTCGGGGATGAAGAGGCCGTTGCCGGGACCACCCAGGGGCTTCGCCGGGCGGCGGGGTTCCTGCGCCGGGCGCTGGGTCAGCGCATGCGTATCCGCGTGGTCCCGGAACTGCACTTCCACTACGACGACACCCAGGCCCGCGGTGCCCGGATCTCGGCCCTCATCGACCAGGCCGTGGCCGAGGACCGCGGCCGTCATCCGGATGCCCCCGACGACACCGACCCCTCATGAGCAAGCCCAGGATCCCGCGCCGTGACGTGGACGGCGTCCTTCTGCTGGACAAGCCCCCCGGCTACACCTCCAATCAGGCCCTGCAACGGGTGAAATACCTCTTCCGGGCCCGCAAGGCGGGGCATACCGGGAGCCTGGATCCCCTGGCCACCGGTCTGCTGCCCCTGTGCTTCGGGGAGGCCACCAAGGTCTCCGGCTTCCTTCTGGATGCGGACAAGCACTATCGCGTCACCTGTCGCCTCGGGCAGCGCACCCTCACCGGGGATGCCGAGGGGGAGGTGGTGGAGACCCGTCCGGTGCCACCGCTCACCCCCGAGGGGGTGGAGACGGTGCTGGCGGATTTCCGGGGCGGGATCAGCCAGGTGCCCCCCATGTACTCGGCCCTCAAGCATCAGGGGCAGCGCCTCTATGACCTGGCCCGCAAGGGGCAGGAGGTGGAGCGCAAGCCGCGTCAGGTGCACATCCATGGCCTGGATTGTCTGGCCCTGGAGGAAGAGAGCCTGACCCTGGACGTGGTCTGCACCAAGGGCACCTACATCCGCACCCTGGTGGAGGATATCGGCGCGGCCCTGGGCTGCGGGGCCCATGTCACGGTGCTGCGGCGCATGGGCCTGGGGGCCTATGAGCATCCGGAGATGATCCCTTTGGAGCGCCTGGAGGCCCTGGCCGAGGAAGGACCCGAGGCCCTGGATGCCGTTCTGCGCCCCGTGGATGAGGCCCTGGCCCATTGGGCCGCGGTGGAGCTGGATGCCGACAGCGCCTTCTACCTGCGCCAGGGGCAGGCCGTGTTCGTCCCTGGCTGCCGCGAGTGTGGCTGGCTTCGGGTGTACGGGCCCGGCCATCACTTCCTGGGGATCGGTCGGCTGCTGGAGGACGGCCGGGTGGCCCCGAAACGCCTCATGGTCCCCGCGGCGCGGGGCTAAACCCCTGTTCCGTCGTGGGGGTGCATGATAAAATCCCACCCCTTCGGAACAGACAGAACCAACGGCCCAAGCGCCGGATCCCATCCCAGGAGTCCAGAAAGCAATGTCCCTGAGCAGTGAATTCAAATCCGAGATCGTCGAGCAGTACAAGCGCGACGCGTCCGACACCGGTTCCCCCGAGGTGCAGGTGGCCCTGTTGTCCGCCCGCATCCAGCACCTGATGGATCACTTCGCCAAGCACAAGAAGGACCATCACTCCCGCCGCGGTCTGCTGAAGATGGTCAACCAGCGCCGCAAGCTGCTGGACTATCTCAAGAGCAAGGACCAGCAGCGTTACCAGGATCTGGTCAGCAGCCTCGGCCTGCGCCGCTGAACCTTCAGTCGGTTCCAGCCCTGGAAAATCCAACCGAATCGGGAATCATCGTGGCCTCCATCAGTAAGTCGTTCCAGTACGGTCAGCATACCGTCACCCTCGAAACCGGCGAGATCGCCCGCCAGGCCAGCGGGGCCGTCATGGTCAATGTGGCTGGAACCGTGGTCCTGGTGACGGCGGTGGGGCGCAAGGAGCCAGTGCCCGGGAGGGACTTCTTCCCCCTGACGGTGAACTACCAGGAACGCACCTACGCGGCGGGCCGGATCCCCGGTGGGTTCTTCAAGCGCGAGGGCCGTCCCTCGGAGAAGGAGACCCTCACCTGCCGGCTCATCGACCGGCCGCTGCGGCCGCTGTTCCCCAAGGGCTTTACCAACGAGGTCCAGGTGGTGGCCACGGTCATGTCCCTGAACCCGGAGGTGGATCCGGATATCCCGGCCCTGCTGGGGGCCTCCGCCGCTGTGACCCTCTCGGGGTTGCCCTTCAGCGGTCCCATCGGCGCGGCCCGGGTGGGTTACCGGGACGGCGAATACGTCCTGAATCCGGACCTGGGCCAGCTCAAGGACTCCCAGCTGGACCTGGTGGTGGCGGGTACGGAGAACGCCGTCATCATGGTGGAATCCGAGGCCGGCATCCTCCCCGAGGAGGTCATGCTCGACGCCGTCATGTACGGCCATGAACAGATGCAGACCGCCATCCAGGCCATCCAGGAACTGGCCGCTGAGGCGGGCAGGCCGGCCTGGGACTGGGAGCCACCGGTGGAGGACGCCCCGCTGCGGGAGCGGATCGAGGCCCATTGCACGCAGGACCTGACGGCCGCCTATCAGATCCCCGAGAAGCAGGAACGCACCACGCGAATCGCCGAGCTGCGCGAGGCCGTAATGGCCGCATTCGCCACCGACGAGCCCGATGCCCCCTCGGCGGAGACCGTCAAGGAGATCTTCCACGGCGTCGAGAAGCGCATCGTGCGCCGGCGTATCCTGGAAGGTGAACCGAGGATCGACGGACGTGATACCCGCACCGTGCGCCCCATCGATGTGCGCGCCGGCCTGCTTCCCCGCACCCACGGATCGGCACTGTTCACCCGCGGCGAGACCCAGGCCATCGTCACCGCGACCCTGGGTACCGACCGGGATTCACAGATCATCGACGCCATCGAGGGGGAGCGCCGCGAGCGCTTCATGCTGCACTACAACTTCCCCCCCTACTGCACCGGCGAGACCGGCATGGTGGGTACGCCCAAGCGCCGGGAGATCGGTCACGGGCGCCTGGCCAAGCGCGGCGTGCAGGGGGTGATGCCGGCGGAGGAGGACTTCCCCTACGTGCTGCGGGTGGTCTCCGAGATCACCGAGTCCAACGGCTCCAGCTCCATGGCCTCGGTCTGCGGCACCAGCCTGGCCCTGATGGATGCCGGCGTGCCCCTCAAGGCCCCCGTGGCCGGCATCGCCATGGGTCTGATCAAGGACGGCGACCGCCACGCGGTGCTGACCGATATCCTGGGGGATGAGGACCACCTGGGCGACATGGACTTCAAGGTGGCCGGTACCGAGGAAGGGGTCACCGCCCTGCAGATGGACATCAAGATCGACGGCATCACCCGCGACATCATGGAGAAGGCCCTGGCCCAGGCCCGCGAGGGACGCCTGCATATCCTGGGTGAGATGGGCAAGGTCCTCAGCGCCCCCCGGGGCGAGATGTCCGCCTATGCCCCCCGGTTCATCACCCTGCGCATCAATCCCGAGAAGATCCGGGACGTGATCGGCAAGGGCGGGGCCACCATCCGAGCTCTCACTGAGGAGACCGGCGCCACCATCGATATCGACGATTCCGGCGTGGTGAAGATCGCCTCTGTGGACAAGCAGGCAGGCGAGGAGGCCCGCCGCCGCATCGAGGAGATCACCGCCGACGTGGAGGTGGGCAGGGTCTATGATGGTCGTGTGGCCAAGATCATGGACTTCGGTGCCTTCGTCACCATCCTCCCCGGCCGCGACGGGCTGGTCCACATCTCGCAGATCTCCGAGGAGCGGGTGGAGAGCGTCTCCGACAAGCTCAGCGAGGGGGAAACCGTGAAGGTGAAGGTCCTGGAGGTGGACAAGCAGGGCCGGATCCGGCTGAGCATGAAGGCGGTGGGCAGCGACGACTGAAGCCCGACTCCCGCGTTCCTACGCGTAAGGGGCCCTTCTGGGCCCCTTTGCGTTTCCGGTGGTGTATATCCGGATACCTACTCGGTGGGGTCTTCCTGGCTGTCCTCCTCTGTGATCAGCGGCCCCAGGTGATAGCGTTTGAGCAGATAATGGGCCCCGCGACTGTGGGCTTGGGGCATTTCTTCGTTTCCACGGGTCTCCCAGCCCTGGGTGGCCTCCCGACCGCACCATTCCAGCACGATCTCCAGCGGCCCGGGATGGCGGGGCAGGTAGTCGGTGACGTCATAGACCTGGCCGTCGATGGCCATCCAGCAGTCCTCCCGGTGATGGTGTCGGGCGACTTCCTCCATGGGGATGGGGGATGCCCCCTTATCGGGTGGCTCGGCGGCCAGGGCGAACCCGTATGGGAGGACCAGGGCGATGAGGGCCGGGAGGGCTTTCATGAGCGGATTTTCGAAGGATTCAGACATGTCTGGTGGCTCCACAGGAGGGTTGTGAAAGGGGGCGGCTTGGCACTCGCTTAGGGGCTGCAGTAGCATGACGCCACCAGGGGGCCGGTGCATGCAGGAAACCGGCCTCCAGTGGCGCCGGATGACCCTGCGGGCCGCATCCGGCCTCCTGAGACCATAAGACCCGTGAACGCGGGCGATGATAAAGAGGGCAAGAGGTCATGAATCTGCGTACCGTGATCGGAATGGGCATCTTCCTGGCGGGGACGGTCTGGCTGTTCGCCACGGTCCCGGGACTCTCCGAAGAGGCCACGGGCATGGCCCTGGTCTGGCCCTTCCTGCCGGCTGTGGTGGTGATGATCCTGGGTCTCGGGATCTATGCCTGGGGCGGGGACAGCGCCCCTCATCAGGACGCGGACCCGGGCGCCTGATCCCGTCTTACAAGGTTACGGACGACTGCAAGGTGGCCGCCGTCCGGCGGCCACCCGTTTCGGTCCAGGGGCCTCCCGGCTTCAGTCGGCATCCCCCCGGTCCATCTCCCGCTTCTTCGTGTCGCGTTCCTCCCTGAGGTACTGCGCCTTTTCCTTCACCAGCACTCCCGCCAGCAGGATCAGGGCCACCAGATTCGGTGCCGCCATGAGTCCGTTCAGGGTATCCGAGATATCCCAGACGGTGGTGAGTCCGCCAATGGCCCCCAGGTAGAGGAAGCCGATGAAGACCACCCGGTAGGGCAGGATCACCCGCCGCCCGAAGGCGTATTCCCAGCTCTTCTCCCCGTAGAAGTTCCAGGTGAGCATGGTGGTGTAGGAAAACAGCACCAGAGAGACCAGGACGATCCAACCGCCGATGCCCGGCAGGCCATTGGAGAAGGCGGTGGAGGTGAGTTCCGCGCCCGTCTGGCCCGTGCCGATGGCGCCGGTCACCAGGATCACCAGGGCGGTCATGGTGCACACCACCAGGGTGTCCACGAAGACCTCCCACATCCCCCAGAGCCCCTGGGCGAAGGGCTTGTTCTGTGCCTGGGCATGGACGATGGAGGCCGATCCCAGTCCGGCCTCGTTGGAGAAGATCCCCCGGGCGATGCCGTATCGGATGGCGCTGCCCACGGTGGCGCCGGCGAATCCCCCCATGGCCGATGCAGGGGAGAAGGCCCCGGTGAAGATCTGCGCGAAGGCCTCGGGGATCCGGTCATAGAAGCTGACCAGGATGCCGATGGCCCCGATGACATAGATCAGGGCCATGGTGGGGACGATGCGCTCGGCGGTGACGGCGATGCGCCGGATCCCCCCCAGGGTGACCAGCCCCACCAGGACCATGATCACCAGCCCCGTGACCCAGTCGGGCACGCCCATGCCGGTCTCCAGGGCATGGGCCATGGTGTTGGCCTGCACCATGTTGCCGATGCCGAAGGCGGCGACCCCCGCCAGTACGGCATACACCAGGGCCAGCCATTTCCAGCGGCGTCCCAGGCCGTGTTCGATGTAATAGAACACCCCGCCGGAGACATGCCCGTCCGGATCCACCTGGCGGTACTTCAGGCCCAGGGTGGCCTCCGCCAGCTTCGTGGCCATGCCCACCAGGGCCACCACCCACATCCAGAAGACGGCCCCGGGCCCGCCGAGGGCGATGGCCGTGGCCACCCCGGCGATGTTGCCCACGCCGATGGTGGCCGCCATGGCGGAACTCACCGCCTGAAAGGGGGAGATGGCCCCCTTCTCCGCTGCCTTGCGGCGACGGAAGAGGGTGGCGAAGGTCCGCTGCCAGGCAAAGCGCAGGTGGGTGAACTGGAAAAAGCCCAGGCGCAGGGTGAGATAGGCCCCCGTGCCCACCAGCAGGATCATGAACGGGGGGCCCCAGACGATGCCGTTGATCCAGTCGTTGAACACCATGAATCCCTGAAGCATGTCGTTGTGTTCTCCTCGAAGCAGGGGCCGCCGTGGCGGCCGTGGACGGGAATCGGCCCCGTCAGGGGCCCGGAAAGGGCATCACATCCCGATCATCGCGTCAAACCAGGCCGGGATGCGGCGCTCGTGCCAGTAGCGCCCCCACCCCTCGACGAAACCGGCATGGCCCCCAACGTCGGTGAGTTCCAGGCGCACGGTCCCGGAGAGCTCCGGCATCGTGGGGATGACCCGGGGGCTCATGAAGGGGTCGTTGCGGGCGTGCAGGATCAGCGTGGGGATACGGATCCCCTGGAGATGGGGCCGGCAGCTGCAGCGGGCATAGTAGTCGTCCACCCCGGTAAAACCATGCAGCGGGGCCGTCACGGCGTCATCGAAGGTGCGGAAGGTGTGCGCCCGCCGCGCCGCCGCCGGGTCCACCGGCAGGGGCATGCGACGGGCCTTGCGTGCCAGGGCCCGTTTGAGCCGGGTGAGCAGATAGCGTTGATAGAGCCGGGAGGCCCCCTGTTCCATGCGCCGGGCGGCGTCGTCCAGGTCGAAGGGGACGGACAGGGCCGCTGCGGCGGTCAGCGGGGTGGCCTCTCCGCATTCCCCCAGCCACTTGAGCAGGGCGTTGCCCCCAAGGGAGACCCCCACGGCCCCCAGGGGGCGGTCGGGAAGGCGCCGCTTGAGCACCTCCACTACATGGCGGATGTCTCCGGTGTCCCCTGCGTAATAGCTGCGGGCCAGGCGATTGGGTTCGCCGGAGCAGCCCCGAAAATGCAGGGTCAGGCCCTGGAACCCCGACTGGTGCAGGCAACGCATGAGACCGGCGGCGTAGGGGGATCGGCTGGACCCCTCCAGCCCATGGAGCAGCAGGATGACGGGGCCTTCTGCCGGTGGTGCCCAGTCCAGGTCCAGGAAGTCCCCATCGGGCAGCTCCAGGCGTTCCCGGCGCAGGGGGAGTTGCACCCTGGGCCGCAACAGGGCCGGGACGATGGTCTGCAGGTGTGCGCCCGGTAACCACCGGGTCGGCTGGAAATCTCCTTCGACGATCATGCAGTCGCCTTGCTCTTCGTATCCTGGGCCGCCGCTGGCTCCGGGGTGCTCAAGAGCCCCCTGAAGAACGGGAACGCCTCTTGAAACCCGTTCCACGAGCGGCTAAAAGGGGGGGTCATTCCCACACCAACATCAGGCATTGCATGGACCTCTCCTCGATCAAAGGCGCCTACCGGCGTTACGCCCGCCATTACGATACCGTATTCGGCCCCGTCTTCGCCGCCGGACGACGCATGGCGGTCCAGCGCGTGAATGCGCGGCCGGGACAGCGGGTCCTTGAGGTGGGCGTGGGCACGGGCCTGTCCTTGCCGGAGTATCGCGACGACGCCCGGGTCACGGGCATCGATGTCAGCCCCGAGATGCTCCAGGTGGCCCGGCGTCGGGTCGAGGCCCTGGGCCTTCAGCACGTGGAGGGTCTGGTGGAGATGGACGGGGAATGCCTGGGTTTCCCCGATGATCATTTCGACGCCGTGGTGGCCATGTACGTGGCCTCGGTGGTGCCCCATCCGGACCGGCTCATGGCGGAGATGCAGCGGGTCTGTGCCCCGGGTGGGGATGTGCTGGTCATCAACCACTTCGCCTCGTCCCATCCCCTGGTGCGCCGAGTGGAGCGGGCCCTGCGGCCCCTCTCACGGCTGGTGGGCTTTCGCACGGACATGGAACTGGACAGTCTCCCGGTGCTGCCGGACCTGCACCGGGTAAGCGTGGAGCCGGCCAACCTCTTCGGCTACTGGAAGATGGTGCACTACCGCAACGGCGCGCTGCCCCTGGGGGAGGATGGTGCCGCGCCGGCGGCGTATCCGATGGATCAGCCGGGTTGATGGTCCCTGCGGAAGTCCCCCTTTTTGTCGGCGTTCACGGGAATCGGTATCCTGAACCGTTGCGGGCAAACACCGCCCGGGGAATGGCGAAGGGGGAGACCGGATGGGCATCGACTGGAAGCGCTATGATCCCGGTGGTTTCTATGACGAACTCATGGCCGCTCCGGGACAGCCGCGTCCCGCCGCCCGCACCCTGACCACCTATCTCGCCTCCCTGGGGGAGACGGAGATCCAAGAGCGTCGATTGGCCGCGGAGCACGCCATCCTGGAGATGGGGATCAGCTTCACCGTCTACACCGAGGGGGGGAACATCGACCGGGCCTGGCCCTTCGACATCATCCCCCGGATCATCCCCCTGGATGAATGGACCCGTGTGGAACAGGGGCTCCGCCAGCGCCTCACCGCCCTGAACCGCTTCATCGACGACCTCTACAACGAGCAGCGCATCCTCCGGGACGGCGTGGTGCCCGAGGCGGTGCTGGCCCAGTCCCGCAACTTCCGCCCCCAGTGCCGGGGCATGCGGCCGGTGCACGGGGTCTGGGCGCATATCTGCGGTTCGGACCTGGTGCGTGACGCCGACGGGGGCATCTACGTCCTGGAGGACAACCTGCGGGTGCCCTCGGGGGTCTCCTACATGCTGGAGAACCGTCAGGTGACCAAGCGGGTCTTCCCCGAACTCTTCGAGCATCACAGCATCCGCCCGGTGGACGAATATCCCGCCCAGCTCTTCGACATGCTGGCCAGTCTCTCCCCCCGTCCCATGGATTACCCGCAGGTGGTGGTGCTCACCCCGGGGATCTACAACTCCGCCTATTTCGAGCATGCCTATCTGGCCCAGCGCATGGGGGCGGAGCTGGTGGAGGGGGCCGATCTCACCGTGGGGGAGGACGACTGCGTCTACATGCGCACCATCGACGGCCCGGCGCGGGTGGATGTGGTCTACCGTCGCATCGACGACCTGTTCCTGGACCCGGAGGCCTTCAGCCCCGACTCCATGCTGGGGGTGCCGGGGCTGATGCGGGCCTGGCGGGCCGGTAACGTGGCCCTGGTGAATGCCCCCGGGGCCGGTGTGGCGGATGACAAGGTGGTCTATGCCTTTGTCCCCGACATGATCCGCTATTACCTGGACGAAGCGCCGCTTCTGCCCAATGTGCCCACCTACCTGTGCATGGACCCGCGTCAGCGGGAGCACGTGCTGGCCCACCTGGATAGCCTGGTGGTGAAGCCGGCCAACGAGTCCGGGGGCTACGGCATGCTGGTGGGCCCCCATGCCACCCCCGCGCAGCGGGAGGCCTTCGCCGAGCTGATCCGCCGCGATCCGCGCAACTATATCGCCCAGCCCACCCTGCAGTTATCCACGGCCCCCACCCTCTGCGACGGTACCCTGGAGCCCCGGCATCTGGATCTGCGCCCCTTCGTCCTCCAGGGGGTGCGTACCGACGTGACCGCCGGGGGGCTCACCCGGGTCGCCCTGCGCAAGGGCTCCCTGGTGGTGAACTCCTCCCAGGGCGGGGGCAGCAAGGACACCTGGATCGTCGATACCGATCCCCGGGACTGACACCATGCTCTCACGCGTCGCTGAACGGCTCTACTGGATGGCCCGCTACCTGGAGCGTGCGGAGAACACCGCGCGTATGGTCACGGCCTTCAACCACCTGGCCCTGGACATGCCCCGGCACGTCCGTCTCTCCTGGCGTGGCCTGGTGGCCATCACCGGCAACGAGGCGGCCTTCGAGGCCCGGTACCCGGAGGAGACGGAGGCCGAGGTGATCCGCTTCCTGCTGGGGGACCAGGAGAATCCCGGATCCATCCTCAACTGCCTGACCCAGGCGCGGGAGAATGTGCGCACCACCCGGGACCGGGTCCCCACCGAGGTGTGGGAGACGGTGAACGAGCTGCACCTCCACGCCCGCCTGAACCTGGACGCGGGGGAGGGCAAGCGGGGACGGTACCGCTACCTGGCCCAGATCCGGGACCGCTGCCAGCAGATCACCGGGATGCTGGCCGGCACCATGAGCCATGACCAGGGCTACGAGTTCATCCGCGCCGGGCGCAACCTGGAGCGGGCGGACATGACCTCCCGGCTCCTGGATGTGGGGGCCGTGGGCCTGCTCCCCCGCGAAGACGAGGTGGAGGGGGGCGAGACCGGTGCCATGGAGGGGCTGCTGTGGATGCACGTGCTCCGGTCCCTGAGCGCCTTCCAGATGTACCGCCAGCACGTGCGCCGGCGCATCAATCCTGCCGACGTGCTGCGTTATCTCGTTCAGGACACCCAGTTCCCCCGGGCCATCGCCCATGCCCTGGGGGAGGTGGAGGGCAGCCTGGCCCGACTGCCGCGCAACGATCTCCCCTTGCGCATGGCCCTTCAGGTGAAGCGCCATGCCCTGGAGGCCCGCGGCGAGACCCTGCTGGATGCCCGGTTATTGCACCGTTTCATCGATGATCTGCAGGGGGAGATGGGGGAGCTCCACGGCCTCATCACGGCCAATTGGTTCCACCCCGATCCCTACCAGACTCAGGCGCAGACGCAGGTGCAGGGACAGACCGGGAGGGGCTGAGCCCGCGTCCTTCCTTTCAGTCCCCCGGCGCGGTCCGATGGGGCGGGTCTCCCCGGGGGGCGCCCGCCGACTCCCAGTCAAACCGCGGCAGGTCCTGGAAGGCCCTGCGGATGTTGGCGTCCCAGCCCGCCTTCAGGTCCGCCAGGTAGGGATCGTCCGCATCCAGGCACAGGTAGTGCTCGAAGGCCAGCCGGTCCCGTTCGTAGACGATCACCTCCAGAGGCGGACCCACGGTGACGTTGGAGCGCATGGTGGAATCGATGGAGACCAGGGCGCACCGGGCCGCGTCCCCCAGTGGTGTGACGCGGGCGATGATGCGGTCCAGGATGGGCTTGCCGTACTTGCTCTCCCCGATCTGCAGGTAGCGGGTCTGGGCGGAGGTGGTGATGAAGTTCCCCTGGGGATAGACCAGGAAGATCTCCGGGGCCTGGCCGCGGAACTGACCGCCGATGATGAACGAGGCATCCGCCGTGAAGCCCGCGCGGGTGAGGGCCTCGCCGTGCTTTTCCTGTTCCTCCCGGCTGATCCGGCCCAGGTATTCCGCGGCGTCGGGCATGTCCCGTACCGTGTACAGGCTCCGCGCCGCCCCGTCCTCGATATCCCGCCGCAACCGCCCCAGGACCGCCTGGCTGGTGGCCAGGTTGCCCGCCGTGAGCAGCACCAGGACCCGCTCCCCGGGGCGCTCGAAGGTGTGCATCTTGCCGTAGGTGCTCACCTGGTCGGCCCCGGCATTGGTGCGGGAATCCGAGGCGAAGACGAGTCCGGCGTCCACGGTGAGAGCGAGGCAGTAGGTCATGGTCCGGCGGTCCAGGGAAGGGGAGGGGCATGGTAGCAGGGGGCGCGCCCCGGGGCGAACGGGGTCAGTCCATGCGTTCGATGCGCAGGTGAAGGTCCAGCTCGCGACGGCGTTCCGGCGGGCGGGTGCGCAGCACCCGGCGCCCGTCCCCGGCGGTCTCCCGGTGCAGGGTGCTCAGCGGGATCCATTCCCCGAGGGCCGCGGAGATGGTCGTCTCCACCGCCTGACCCCGGCTGCGCCCGCCCCCGGCGGGATCGGGGCGTTCGCGTACCGAACGGATGGCCAGGCGTACCTGCCCCGACGGCATGAGCCGTGGGGTTACCAGGAACCCTGATTCGAGGCGCTGCCGGCCCAGGTGGGGTTCCACCGCCATGCCGCCGGGGACCGGCACCAGCCGGGCCGTGCCCCGGGGCAGGGTCTGCTGCGTGCGCACCAGGGCTGACTGCCCCTCCAGCACCTGCAGGCTGCGCACGTCCTCCTCGCGGCGGGTGGTGATGCGGCGGCCGTCCCGGGTGTCGCCGGACCTCTCCCCCCAGCGCACATGGATCCGCAGGCGGGCCGGCTCGGTGTCCAGGGCCCGGATCACGGCTTCCAGTTCCGCGAAGGTGTCGGGATGGGCGCGCACCACGAGCCTGAAGCCCTGGCCGGTGAGTACCTCCCCCGATCCCATGAGGGGTCTGAGCAGGGGGAGTAACTCCTCCGCGGGGCGGTGTTCCAGGGGGAGAACCCGGGTGACCGGTGCCGCCGCGGCCGGCAGGATCAGGCCGGGGGCCAGGATCAGGGCGGTGACGCGGGCGAGGAAGGGGCGTCGGTTCACAGGTAGAGGCGCCTCAGGTGAGGGTCGGGCTCGGCGACGTCCCAGAGGGTCTGGAATTCGGCCAGCAGGATCTTGGACCGGCGCGGGGCATGGAAATTCGCCGTGCCCTCGTGGCGGTCCCCCCGGGGCTGGTGGATCAGGCCCTCGGCGTCGGCGACCAGGAAGGCATCCAGGCGGCCCTTGCGGTCCGGTTCCGCCATGCGCATCACCTGGATGCGGCTGCTGAGCCGCTGGGCCAGCTCGATGAGGGCATGGGTGCGTCCCCGGAGGGGTTCCGGATCCTGGATGAGGAGGCGGATCTCGGCGAAGCGGCTGCGCCGGGCCAGGCGGGCACAGTGCTCCACCAGCGCATCGTCGTCGTAGAGGGCGGGATCCAGGTGGCGACTGACTATATGCAGGGTGCGTCGGGCCTGGGCGGCCATGGCCTGGATGGCGGTGCGCAGGTCTTCGGTGTCCGTCAGGGGGATCTCGCCGCGGGTGGCACCGAGGACGGACTTCCCGGCATCGGGATCAGGGGATGGATCGGACATGAACGATCTCCCGAAATGGAAAGACCCGCACGGGGCGGGTCTTGCATCAAGGCATCCGGGAGGCCGGGACCGCAGGCCCGGTCCTCTCCGGGGGACGGCCGGTTCAGCCGCGGGCCACGTAGGCCGTGCACCAGCCCTTGGCATTCACCTCCTTGCCGGGGAACACGGCGCAGCCGCCCCATTCCTCCTGGCTGGGATCGGTGTACAGCAGGCAGTTGATGCACTCCTGACCTTCCTCATAGGAGTCGTGCTCGGAACTGGTGGCATCGTGAACATAGTTCAGGGCCTTGGCCTCCTCGGAACCCTCGTCCAGCTCTTCGGCCGCCGCCGCGGTGGTGGTCCAGCCCAGGCCGGCCAGGGGAACGGCGACCATGCCCGCGGTGCCGAACTTCATGAAGCTTCTACGGCTGATGTCTTGCTTTTTCATTGTCTTCTCCTAAGGTCTCGCGATGAAAGGGACGGGGTGGATGGCGGTTCTGTGCCGCCTGTTTCCGAACCGTCCAGCGGGCAACGCCCTTCGATGCAATTCCGTCGATGCAATTTCAGGGCAACAGGGTATCGGTGGATAGAATGGAATCAAATGATGCCCAACCCTACCGATATTACGGGTAGTATTCACCAAATTCCATAAAAGGGCCACCCCTGCAAGGGTTTCCGTGGGGTCCGGGTCAGCTTGCCCCGCGGCGGAAGACCAGGGTGACGTCCCCCAGGGGCAGGCCGAACTTGCGCATCACGGCCCGGTTGAGGAGTACCCCGTCCTCGTGCAGGTACATCCAGTCGTCCATCTGCACCCGCCAGGTGCGTCCACCCACCGGCAGGCGCAGGGTGTAGCGGAAACGGAAGGCCTGACCGAAGAGCCGTCCCCGGGCCACGCCCTCCACGTCGTCGGCCCGGCCCTCGTAGGTGTGGGCATCCAGCCGCCGCAACCGCCAGACCCGGCGGTCCGTGGCCCCGTCGGCGAAGGAGAAGTCCTCCTCCAGGATCAGTTCCTCCCCCTCCCGTCGGCCCTGGATGTCGGCGGTGAAGGGGCGGTGCACCCGACCGAAACGGTCCTGGAACAGTCCCCAGGCCCGTACGGGGCCATCGAAGAAGGCCTCCAGATCCAGGATGGGGCGGGTGTCGGCAAGGTCTTCCGGGCGCATGGTCTCACCTCGTGGGTCGGGTTCCGGGCCGCCTCAGGCGGGGGCCTCCAGGACGGTCTGCATCAGGTCGGTGTTGCGCGAGCGGAAGCCCGCCTCGCAGTAGGCGAGGTAGAACAGCCACATGCGAAGGAAGGGTTCGTCGTATCCCAGGGCACGGATCGCCGGGGCCTGCTCCCGGACCCGCCGATACCATCGGTCCAGGGTGCGGGCGTAGTCCGCCCCGAAGAAGTCGCGCTCCAGGGTGCGCAGCCCGGCGTTGGCGGCGCCCGTCTCGAAGGTCGTCCCCGTGGGGAGCATGCCCCCGGGGAAGATGTAGAGCTGGATGAAGTCCGCGGCGCGGCGGTAGTAGCCGAAGGCCGCCTCGTCCAGGGTGATGGTCTGCACGACGGCGCGGCCGCCCGGACGCAGGGCCCGGCGGATGCTCTGGAACCAGTCGTCCCAGAAGCGTTCCCCCACGGCCTCGAACATCTCGATGGAGACCACGTGGTCAAAGGTGTCCTTCAGGTCGCGGTAGTCCTGCAGGCGCAGGTCCACCCGGTGGGCCAGCCCCGCCGCCCGGAGGCGTTCCCGGGCGAAGTCCAGCTGCTCCTGCGAGAGGGTGAGCCCGGTGACGTGGTGTCCCTGCCGTGCGGCGTATTCGGCGAATCCCCCCCAGCCACACCCGATCTCCAGGAGGCGAGCCCCGGGTTCCGGAGCCAGGCGCTCCAGCAACCGGGCATATTTGCGCTCCTGTGCCGTCTCCAGGGGCTCTTCCTCCGTCGCGAAGAGGGCACAGGAGTAGGTCATGCCGTCGTCCAGCCACAGGCGGTAGAAGGCATTGCCCAGGTCGTAGTGGTAGGCGATGTTGCGCCGGCTGCCGGTAGGGTGGTTGTCCCGCCAGCGGTGGCGCAGGTAGTCGGCGACCCGGGACCAGGGGGAGGCATAGACCAGGGTGCGCACATGCTCCTGGTTCACCGACCCCATGGCCAGCAGGGTCTGCAGGTCCGGGCTGTCCCAGTCTCCGGCCATGTACCCCTCGCCCAGACCCACCAGGCCGCGGGAGAGGAGGCGGCGCAGCAGGGGGCCGGGCCGGTGGATGGTGATGGCGGCCTCCAGGCCTGGATGGGTCCCCTGGATGGCGTGGGTCCGCCCGTCCGGCCCAGTCACCTCCAGGGATCCCTGATGCAACCGCTTCAGTTGCCAGAGCAGGAAGCGCAGGGCGGGGTCCGGCCATCGGCTGCCCGGGACGGTTTGGGTGGGGGAGTCTTCCAGGGACATCAGTCCGCCTCCTTCGCGGCAGGGTCCGGAGGGGGATGGTAACGCCCTCCCTTGAGCCAGATCTTCAGCGCCTGCCAGTGGATCCCGGCGATCACCTTGAAGGTCATCAGGGGCATGGCGGCCAGGGCCTTGAGCAGTTCGGCATCGGTCAGGGGTCGGGCCTCCCCGGTCTGCGTGGCCGCCAGCATGCGCCGATCCCCCTCGTGCTCATGGATGAAGACCCCCAGATGTTCCCCCGGTTCCGCCAGGCGGAAGTGGTAGCGGGCGGCCATGCCGATGAAGGGGGAGACGTAGAAGCGCTTGTCCCGGGCGGCCCGTACCGGCCAGGCCATGGGGCGCCCCGAGTCGTGCAGGACGTAGTGGTGCCAGCCGCCCACGGTGTTGCTCACCTCGCAGATCACCGCCCGCAGGCTGCCGTCCCGGTGATGGCAGTACCACAGGCTCAGGGGATTGAAGGCATAGCCCAGGACCCGGGGGAAGCACAGCAACTGGATGGCGCCGCCCTCCAGATCCACGCCGTGCTGGCCCAGCAGGTCCTCGGCCCAGGGACGCAGGGGGCGGCCGTCCCGGGGCCCATGGTCCCGGGTGTGCAGGGCGAGGAGATTGAAGCGGTCCACGGAGAACCAGCGCAGACGGGCGTCCAGCGCCGGCAACCGGTCCAGGTCCAGGAGCAGGCTGAAGACCCGATAGGTGAAGCGGTAGCGCACGGGGAAGAGACGCCGGTGCATCACACGGGTGCGGTAGAGTCGGCCTTGTTCGGTGGGCGGGGCGCCGGGCACCTTACAGGGCCTCCATCTCCGGGGTCGTGACGGCGGGGGCCGTCTCGGTCTCCCGTACCGTGGGCCAGGGTGGGGAGACCCCCAGCCGGGCCGTCACCTGCAGGGCCGAGCGCAGGCCGTCCTCGTGGAAGCCGTAGCCCGTCCAGGCCCCGCAGTACCAGATGCGGTCCCTGCCCTGGATCGCGGGCAGGGCGCCCTGGGCCTCCATGGCCCCCCGGTCGAAGACCGGGTGGTGATACGTCATGCGCCGGATCACCGTGTCCTCCTGCGGATCCTCCAGGGGGTTGAGGCTCACCAGGTAGGGCCGGGAGTCCTCCAGGGACTGCAGGCGGTTCATCCAGTAGGTGACCGAGACCTGTTGCTCCGGGACCTGACCGGGTCCGCGGTGGGCCATGTAGTTCCAGGAGGACCAGACCCGGCGGCGTCTGGGCATCAGCCGGATGTCGGAATGCAGGATGGTCTCGTTGGGCTGGTAGCTGAAGGCCTCCAGGACCCGGGTCTCATCCTCTTCGGGGGATTCCAGCATCCCCAGCACCTCGTCGGCATGGCAGCCGAAGACCACCTGATCGAAGAAGCCCTCCCGGCCGTCGTGGGTGATGACCCGCACCCCCCGGTCCCGACGCTGCACCGCCACCACCCGGCGGCCCACGTGGACCCCTTCCGGCAGGGCCTCCAGCATGCGTTCCACATACGTCCGGCTGCCCCCCTCCACCGTGTGCCACTGGGGGCGTCCGGTGAGATCCATCAGACCGTGGTTGGCGAAGAAGCGCAGGAAGGCGGTCAGGGGGAAGTCCAGCATCCGACGGGTGGGGCAGGACCAGATGGCGGCGGCCATGGGCAGGAGGTAGTCGTCCCGGAAGCCGCTGCCGTAGCCCGCCTGGATCAGATAGCCCCCCAGGGTGACCTCGGGGGTCGTGCCCGAGGCCAGCAGGCGCTTGCCCGCCCGATTGAAGCGCAGGATGTCCGCCAGCATGCGCAGGAAACGCGGGCTGGCCAGGTTGCGCCGCTGGGCGAAGAGGGTGTTCAGGTCCGATCCGGCATACTCCAGGCGCCCGTCGTCCACCGAGGCGGCGAAGGACATGTCCGTGGGCCGGGAGGCCACCCCCAGGTGCCGGAACAGGGCCTTCAGGTTGGGGTAGTTGCGGTGATTGAAGACCATGAAGCCGGTATCCACCCCCACGGGGCCCCGCTCGCCCTGGACGGTCACCGTGTGGGTGTGGCCGCCGATGTAGTCGTTCTTCTCGAAGAGGGTGACCTGGTAGCGGCGGGATAGCAGCCAGGCGGTGGCCAGTCCGGAGATTCCCGCGCCGATGACGGCGATGTGTTGGTCCATGGCGATATCCCTTGTCCCGGGTGGGCTGCTTGTACATGAACTGTACAAGCTTTGAAAATTGCTATACAAGGATTGCAAGGGCCACGGGCCGCCCCCGAACCCTCGGGGGTGCTCCCGAGCGTGTACCATCGCGTCGGTCGTGTCAGAGCGGGGAAAGCCCATGTTCAAACCAGTGCCCCGGATCACCGGGGAGGAAGACATCACCGGGGAGGAAGACAAGGGGGGCGTGGCAGGTGCCCTGAGGCCCGCCGAGGAGCTGGCGGAACTCTACCGCTGTGTGCTTGAGGGGCTGGGGGAGGATCCGGAGCGGGAGGGCCTGCGGGGGACCCCGCTGCGGGCCGCCCGGGCCATGCAGTATCTGACGGAGGGGTATCATCAGTCCCTGGAGAACCTGGTGAATGGGGCCCTGTTCGCCTCGGAGAGCGATGAGATGGTGCTGGTGAAGGATATCGAACTCTATTCCCTCTGCGAGCATCACCTGCTGCCCATCATCGGCCAGTGCCATGTGGCCTACATCCCCAATGGCCATGTGCTCGGTCTGTCCAAGATCGCCCGTATCGTGGACATGTTCGCCCGGCGGCTGCAGATCCAGGAGAGCCTCACCCGGCAGATCGCCGAGGCGGTGATGGAGGTCACCGGGGCGCGGGGGGTCGGGGTCGTGGCGGAGGCGCGCCACATGTGCATGATGATGCGGGGGGTGGAGAAGCAGGGCTCCTCCATGACCACCTCGGTGATGCTGGGGAGCTTCCGGGAGGATGCCCGCACCCGGACCGAGTTCATGCACCTGATCCGGGGCTGAACCCGGGCCTCAGTCCGCCTTCTTCCGGTCCCTGATCTGCGCCCAGGCTGCCAGGGCCTCCCGGCGGCTGGTGGCCAGGTCCACCACGGGCCGGGGATAGTCCCGCCCCAGGTCCACCCGGGCGTCCCGAAGGACCGCCGCCGGGGCCTCCCAGGGCCTGTGCACATACCGGTCGGGCAGGCCGGCCAGTTCGGGGACCCAGCGCCGCACGTAGTCCCCTCCCGCATCGAAGCGTTCCCCCTGAAGCACCGGATTGAAGATGCGGAAATACGGCGCCGCATCCGCGCCACAGCCCGCGGTCCACTGCCAGCCCAGGGTGTTGGCCGCCAGGTCCGCGTCCACCAGGGTGTCCCAGAACCAGCGCGCCCCCTCCAGCCAGGGGGCGCGCAGGTTCTTGGTGAGCAGGGAGGCGGTGATCATGCGCACGCGGTTGTGCATCCAGCCCGTGTGCCACAACTCCCGCATGCCGGCATCCACGATGGGCAGGCCCGTGCGTCCCTGGCACCACGCCTCGAAGGGGATCTCTCCCGGCTCCGCCGCAGGCAGGTCCTCGAAGCGACGGTCCAGGGGCCGGGTGGTCGTCTCCGGGAAATGGAACAACAAATGATGGGCGAACTCCCGCCAGCCCAGTTCGCTCAGGAAACGTTCCACGCTCTCCGGTGCTACCTCCCGGGCCTGGACACAGGCCGCCGCCAGCGTACGCGGGCCGATCTCGCCGAAGTGCAGGTGGGGGGACAGGCGGGAGGTGCCGGTCCGCCCCGGCCGGTCCCGGTCCCGGGCATATCCCCCCAGGGCCGTCTCCCGGAAATCCCCCAGGGCCGCCCGGGCCCCGGCCTCCCCGGGTTGCCAGGCGGCCGCCAGCCCCGAGTCCCAGCGTACCCGGGGCAAGAGTCCCAGGGCGTCCAGGTCCAGTGAGGGGGGGCGATCGGTCATGCCCGGCAGGGCGTCCGGGGCGCTCGGGCCCGGTGACTGCTCGGTCGCCCCCAGGGCCCGGCAGGCCTTCCAGAAGGGGGTGAAGACCCGGTAGGGCCGGCCGGCGCGGTTGCCCACCGACCAGGGTTCCATGAGCAGGGTGGCGTTGAAGCTCTCCACCTGCACCCCCCGTTCCCGCAGGACCGCCTTGATCTCCCGGTCCCGCTGGATCAGGGCGGGATCGTACAGCCGGTTCCAGACCACCTGTTCCGCCCCCGTTTCCCGCACCAGGTCCTCCAGGGTCTCCCGGCTGGGGCCCCGGCGGATCACCAGGGGGGCCCCGCGGCGGGCCAGGTCATCGGACAGGGCCCTCAGACTGTGGTGGAGCCACCAGCGGGTTGCCCCGCCGGGGGCCCATTCCTTCTCTTCCTCGGGGGCGTGGATGTAGACGGGGAGGATCCCGTTCCCCGTCTCCAGGGCGTGGGCGAGGGCGGGGTGATCGTTCAGGCGCAGGTCGCGGCGGAACCAGATCAGGGTGGGTCGCATGGGCGGTCCGTCAGGGTGCGGGGGGCAGTCGTCCGTAGGGGCGCCTTCCAGGCGGGTGTCCCTTGGCGCTGCGGCGGGGGGGCACAAGGCCATGACGGCGCTCCCAGGCCCGGAGGGTCACCGGGTGAACACCGGTCATGGCGGCTGCGGTACGGATCGGGATCAGTCCTTCGCCCTGGGGGGGCCGCTGCGCGGAAGGGGAAGTGTCGAACATGGGATGTATTGTACAATCGTTGTATGGCTTTTGAAGCGTCGGGGCGCGGCCACCCCGGGGAGAAGGTGCATGGAACACGCGGCGGCAGGGGGCAGAGGGCGAGCCGGCGGGGTCGTCTGGCTCGTGGGGGCCAGTTCGGGTATCGGGCGGGCCCTGGCCCTGCGCCTTGCGGCGGCCGGTCAGGAGGTGGCCATCACGGCCCGGCGGGGCGAGGCCCTGGAGGCCCTGGCCCGGGAGGCCCCCGGTCCCGGGCGTCTGGTGCCCTTCCCGGGGGATGTCACCGATGCCGGGGCCATGAAGGACGTGGCGGATGCCGTGGAGGCCCGCCTGGGCCCCATCGAAAAGGCCCTGTTCAATCAGGGGGACTACGAACCCATGGGCCTGGAGGCATTCGACCCGGCGTTGTTCGAGCGGCTGATGCGGGTCAACTACCTGGGGATGGTCCATGGCCTGGCGGCGGTGATGCCCGCCATGATCCGGCGGGGGCGGGGCGAGATCCTGCTCACGGCCAGCCTGGCCGGTTACCGGGGATTGCCCCGGGCCGCCCCCTATGGGGCCTCCAAGGCGGCGGTGATCAACCTGGCCGAATCCCTGCACCCTGAGCTGGCGGAAAAGGGGGTGCGGCTGCGGGTGATCAACCCGGGGTTCGTGCGCACCCCCATGACGGACAAGAACCGCTTCCACATGCCCTTTCTCATGGAGACGGACGCGGCGGTGGAGGCCATCCTGCGCGGTCTCCAGGGGAGGGGGTTCGAGATCTGTTTCCCCCGGTCCTTCGCCCTGCTCATGAAGGGGCTGCGCCTGTTGCCCCATGGGCTGTTCCTGCGCATCACCCGGCGGATGCTGAAGTCATGAGCGAATCCATCGAACCCTGGGCCCGGCGCTACGCCGCCTTCTTCTCCAGCCTCACCGAACCGGACCTGGATCACCTGGGGGAGTTCTTCGATCCGGGGGCCCGCTTCAAGGACCCCTTCAACGATGTCACGGGGCTGGAGGAGATCCGGCGGGTCTTCCTGCACATGTTTCATCAGTGTCCGGCGCCGCGCTTCTATCTCCACTCCTGGGCGGTGCAGGACAACACGGCCTTCTTCCACTGGCGTTTCACGGATCGGGAGGAAGACGCCCCCGGGCGCATGCGCCTGGATGTGGACGGGGTCAGCCGCGTCATCTTCAACGAGGCCGGCCGGGCCGTCAGTCATGTGGACTACTGGGACCCGGCGGAATACGTCTATGACCAGATCCCCGGGGTCCGGGGGATCCTGCGCCTGCTCCGGCGGCGCATCGGGGCCTGAAGGCCCCGCCTTCAGAACATCAGGGCCTCCCGCACGATCCCGTCCAGCAGGGTCTCCACCCGTTCCAGTCGCTCCCGGCTGGCCTCGTCATCGCCCCCGGCGGGGCGGCGGTAGCCCATGTGGATGACCCCGGGCTCTTCCACCGTCTCGTAGAGCACGATGACATAGGGGCAGTAGACGATGTTGCGGGGGTCCGCCTCCATCATCCGCCGGGAATGCACGGCGCTGCAGAACTCCAGGGCCTGGGCGTGGCGGTACACCGGCTCGCCTTCCACCGCGTCGGCGGTTCGCGAGAGCATGTCGGCGATATGGGCCACGTTGTTGAGGGTGATCCCCCGGTCCGTGATGGCGATCTCCAGGGCCTCCCGGTAGAGCTGGAAATCCCCCTCCACGCTGTAGAGACGCATGTGGGGCGTGTCGTGGTCCGGTTCCAGGGCCCCGGCCGTCGGACACAGGAGCAGGGCCATCAGGGTCAGGGGGGTGACAAGGGCGGTCAGGCGTTTCACGGATGTTTCCCTCCAGTGGTGGGGTGTCCCCCGGGTCATGGGTCCGGGTCTTCATAGAGGTGGCCGGCATGCACCAGTCGCCGGCGCCAGTAGGGGTGGTCCAGGCGCTGGGTGCTTACGTGGCGTCCGCTGGAGGGGGCGTGCACGAAGCGGCCCTCGCCGATGTAGATCCCCACGTGATCCACGCCGCGGCCCTCAATGCGAAAGAACAGCAGATCACCGGGACGCAGGGCACCGGACGGCACCCGTTCCACCCTTCGGCTCTGTGCGGCACTGGTGCGCGGGGCGTCCAGTCCGGCCTGGCGGTGGGCATGCCAGACCAGGCCGCTGCAGTCGAATCCGCGCCCCGGGGTATGGCCGCCGTAACGGTAGGGCGTACCCACCTGGTTCAGGGCATTGAAGACCACCTGCGACCGTTCCGGGGGCAGGTCCTCCTTGAGGACGGGGGCCTCCCCGGTGCGGGGGGGCGCTGAGGCACAGGCGCCCAGCAGCAGGGTCAGGATACAGGCGATGGCGGTGACCTTCGGGTCCTGCCGGGGTGGTCGGGGCGCGGCGCGGGGCGGCATGCCTCAGTCCCCTCCATCCCCAGGTGGGCGCACGATGGCCCGCAGGGTCTCCAGTGGGGGTTCTCCCAGGGCGTCGATGGCCACCACGGGTTCGTCTTCTCCCAGCGGATCGTGGTGCCGGAGCTGGTGCTCCAGCACCGTAAGGCCCGCATCCGATGCGTCCTCTCCTGTCTGTGCGCGCTCCTTCACCCATTGGCGCAACTGGTCCGCCGGGGCCTGGTAGTCCAGGATGACATAGGGCAGGCCCCGTTCCCGGGCGATGTGGGCGAACCGGTCCCGGCGGGGGCGTTCCAGGAAGGTGGCGTCCACGATCACGCTGTATCCGGCGTCCAGGATCTCCTCCGTCAGGTCGGCCAGGCGGGCATAGGTGCGTTCGCCCTGGTCCCGGCCGTACAGCCCCTCGCCGAGGGCGTCGCCTGGGCGTGCCGTGGCCTCCAGCCCCACCATGCGCTTGCGCTCCACGTCGGAGCGGATGCGAACCGCCCCCAGGGCCTCCAGGATGGGCTGGCTGATGCTGGTCTTGCCGCTGCCGGAGAACCCATGGTTGATGAACAGGGCGTTGTTCCGGGGTCGGGTGAACCCCCGGGCCAGTTCCAGGTAGTCCAGGAACAGCCCGCGCTGGCGCTCGGCCTCCGCCGCGTCCAGCCCTTCCTGACCCAGGCGGATGGCCGCCACCTTGGCGCGGACCATGGCCCGGTACACCTGGTAGAAGTCCAGCAGGGCCAGGCCCTCGTAATCCCCTGTGCGCTCCAGCCAGCCATTGAGCAGGCGGGCGGCATGGCCGTGGGCACCGCGGTCGTGCAGGTCCATGGTGAAGAACGCCAGATCGTTCATGACGTCGATCCAGCGCATGTGGGCGTTGAATTCGATGCCGTCGAAGAGCAGGGGCTCGCCGTCCACCAGGGCCATGTTGCCCAGGTGCATGTCCCCGTGGCATTCCCGGATACGCCCCTCCCGGCGGCGTGCCTCCAGCCGGGGGGTGAGGGCGTCGAAGCGGGTCCGGGTCCAGGCCTCCACCGTCTCCAGGGCCCGGGGGTCCTCGGTCAGCGAGCGGATCTGCCGGAAGTTCTCCTCCATGGGGGCCAGCACCGCCTCCGGGGTGCCGTAATCGCTGTCCCTGGGGGCCGTCTCGGCCGACTCGTGGAAATCGGCGATGCGCGCGGCCAGGGTGTCCATGAGCTGAGGGGACAGGCCCTCCCGCTCATGGAGCCGGTCCAGGGTGAGGCCGTGATCGAAGCGGCGCATGCGCACGGCGTATTCGAAGGCCGCTTCGGGGCCGTCGAACACGGGTTGGTCGGGACGGCCGGAGAAGGCCACCACGCCCTCGTAGATCCCCGGGGCCAGGCGGCGGTTGAGCCGCACCTCTTCCTGGCAGAAGAAGCGCCGCCGCTCCAGGGTGGTGAAGTCGAGAAACCCCAGGTTCACCGGCTTCTTGATCTTGTAGGCGAAGTCCCCCGCCAGCAGCACGGTGGAGATGTGGGTCTCGATGCGCTCCACCCGGTCCACGGGATGGGGATAGGCGTCCGGGGACTCCAGGGCCAGGAGCAGGCGTTGCTGTGGGGTGCGCGGGTCGGTCATGGGAATGGGACGGGCCTCCGACCGTCGCCGCCGGCGGGCGGGTATAGTAGGGTCCAATCCTCTGAATGTACTCCAAACCTCGCGCATGGCAAAACGCAATCGGCAATCGGATTCCCGCAGGTCCACCGCACGATCCTCTCCGGATGGCCGTTCCTCCAAGGGTCGGTCGGGAAAGGGGCGTTCGGGCAATGCTTCCACCGGAAATGGAACGGGTCACCCCGCCCGCCGGCGGCGTGTCGTTCCGTTCCTGGTGCTGATCCTCCTGGCGGCGATGATCGGCCTGGGGCTCTATACCGTGCATCTGGACCAGCGCATCCAGGCCCAGTTCGAGGGCAAGCGGTGGTCCCTGCCGGCCCGGGTCTTCGCCCGTCCCCTGGAACTCTATGCCGGGCGGTCCCTGACCCCCGCCGAACTGGAGCGGGAACTGGGGTTGCTCCACTACCGGGAAGGGACCGGTGGGGGCGGCCGCTATCACCGGGAAGGGGATACGGTGATCCTGCACACCCGGGGTTTCCCCTTCCCCGACGGCTACGAGGCGCCGCGCCGGGCGCGGGTGGTCTTCCGGGGCGGCCGGGTGCATGCCCTGGAGGACCCGGAGACGGGGAGGGGGCTGGCGCTGGTGCGCCTGGAACCGGCCCTCATCGCCAACATCTATCCCCGTCATGGGGAGGATCGTCTGTTGGTGCGCCTGGAGGATGTGCCCCCGGAACTGGTGCAGACCCTGCTCACCGTGGAGGACCGGCGGTTTTACCGCCACTTCGGCGTGGATCCCCAGGGGATCGCCCGGGCGGCCCTGGCCAACCTGCGGGCCGGAGGCACGGTGCAGGGGGGAAGCACCCTCACCCAGCAGCTGGTGAAGAACTACTTCCTCACCCCGGAGCGCACCCTGGTGCGCAAGTTCAACGAGGCCCTCATGGCCCTGTTGCTGGAGTGGCGCTATTCCAAGAAGGAGATCCTGGAGGCCTATCTCAATGAGGTCTTCCTGGGCCAGCAGGGGGCGCGGGCCATCCATGGCGTGGGCATGGCCAGCCAGTTCTACTTCCGGGAGCGGGTCTCCGAGCTGGACATCCCGCGCATCGCCCTCCTGGTGGGGATGATCCGGGGGCCCAGCCACTACGATCCGCGGCGTCACCCCGAGCGGGCCCTGGAGCGGCGCAACCAGATCCTGGCCATGCTTCGCGACCAGGGGCAGCTCGCGCCGGAGGCGGCCCGACGGGCCATGGAGGCCCCCCTGGGGGTAAGCGACCGGGCCCCGGCGGGGGGAACCCCGTTCCCGGCCTTCCTGGAACTGGTGCGTGCCCAGCTGCAGCGGGACTATCGTGAAGCGGATCTGCGCGAGGCGGGGCTGATCCTCCTGACCACCCTGGACCCGCAGGTACAACTGGAGGCCGAGGCGGCCCTGACGGAGCGACTGGCCCGCCTGGAGGCGGAACGGGACCTGCCGGAAGGGTCGCTGCAGGGGGCCGTGGTGGTCACCGG
>JBKGXY010000014.1:0-28724 GCA_046546415.1 Ectothiorhodospira sp. | reverse complement strand
CAACCAACCAGCTCGTTACCGCCTCGCCGTTGGAGAGCGCGCATTATAGGCCATCTCAACCCTCCGTCAATACCCCACATCTCACTCCTTTGAACCTTTTTTGAAAAAAATACTACAAACAAAGAGTTGCAAACACCCAATATTCCTCCCTCCCCCGCATGCACCCTCCCCCCCCGGGATCAGCGCAATCCGGGCATAACGTGGCTTGCCTACCTGGAACACCTGCGCCTCTTCCACCTCAGGCCTGACTGGTGACCCAGCCCTCCACGAGGTATTCCGACAGGAAGAGGACGGCAAACACCGCCAGCAGGCGCCCGGTCTGCTGGGGCAACCAGCGTCGGTCCCCGCTTTCTTTCCAGACGGCCCGCGCAGCCGGCCAGGCCAGGGGCAGGGAAAGGAGCTGGGGCCAGAAATAGGGCACCAGACCGCCCCACCAGAGCATGAAGCTGGAGAGATAGATGCTTAACAGCAGGACGAAGAAGAGATATCGGGCACGGTGGGGACCGATGCGCACCGTTAGGGTGCGCAGCCCGCTCTGGCGATCGGCCACCTGATCACGGATCTCATTACCCAGCAGGACCAGGGATGTCAGCAGGCTGAAGGGAATACTGATCAGCAGGATCTCCAGGGTCAGCGGCGCCCCCATGGCCAACGCGGACCCCCCAACCAGGAGCACCCCCATCAACCAGAAGACCAGGATCACACCGAGCCCGCGACGCTTATAGTGAATGGGCTCCCCGGAGTAGAAGTAGGCCCCTGCCAGACCGACGAGGATGAAGACCAGCAGGGGCCAACCCCGCATCCACACGAGTCCGAGGCCGACCAGGAAGGCGATGGCCAGAAAGGCCATACCGATGCGGAAGTTTCGGCGGATCGCCGCCATGACCGCTGCCACCTCGGCCTGCCGATCCGGCGGGGCACCCGCGTGTTCCTGTTTCAGCATGGGGAGGTCGGCATGATCATTGATCAGGTTGACCGCTGCCTGAAGGAGGATCCCGGTGGCCACGATGAGCACCGCCAGAGCGGGATGACCGTATCCCTCCCGCAGTGCCAGGATCGTCCCGAGGCCGCAGGCGGCGATGGCCACACTGAAGGTGAAGGGCCGGGTCGCCCGCAGAAACCGATATGCACTTCGGGGTTTCATCTCATTCCTCCCGCTCGTCTAGCCCGCAGGGCGATCCGTTCTCGAGAACCACGCCGGCCCCGATGCCCACACCCAGGTATCGCGCAGCACTATCGCAGCGCAGCGCCACCTCCACCAGGCCCATGGAATTCACATACCAGAAGGGCTCCCCTGAAGGCGCCTCCCCGAAGACCCGCGCGTGAGCCACCCGCGTTCCATACAGACACACCTGGCTCGATGGCAAGAGATCCGCCCCGGGGATCCCGGTCACCAGGTTCCCGTACCCATCCACATAGATCACCTCACTGCACACGTCCGGCCAGTCGGCACCCACCAGGTCCTGGAGGGGGACGGATTCGCCGGCCGGGCCCTCACCCAGGGCGAGGGCCGCCGCGGCCGGTGCGAACAGATCCCGACCATGAAAGCTCACCGACAGTACATCCTGCGGGAAAGGGACCGTCCAGGCAGCACAAAGCCCCCGAACCCGGGCGGCGGGGAGCATCAATCCATTGTCCGGCCCCACCCACCAGGCTTCCCGGGTCTTCAGGATCAATGGGCGGCGGGCAGTCCCGACCCCGGGATCCACCACACAGAGGAACACCGTTCCGGCTGGAAATGGATCCACCAGATGGCGCAGTACGTAGGCCGATGCCCGGGGGTTCCAGGCCGGGGCATCCTTCTGGAGATGGACCACCGGGACCTGTGGTGCCCGGGCTCGCAAGACACCCTCCATCTGGCCGATGTAGGGGCCCTCCCAACCGAAATCCGTGTAGGTGACGATCATCGGGGTCCTCTCTTATGCACGACACACGGCCTGCAAAAGGGCAGGCCGAAACGCAAGAAGCCGGCGTTTGCCGGCTTCCTGCTCCAATCCTGGACTATCAATGGGCAGCCTGGACGCTCCCTTGCCGGAAGACTTAAATACCTTCCCCCGCCTCCGACGGATCGGGGCGATCCACCAGTTCGACAAAGGCCATGGGTGCATTGTCCCCCTTGCGGTAACCGCACTTGAGGATACGCAGATAGCCACCGGGGCGCTGCTGGTACCTGGGACCCAGCTCGGTGAACAGTTTGCCCACCACGGCATCATCCCGCAGACGGGAGAAGGCCAGTCGCCGGGTGTGGACACTGTCCTTCTTGGCAAGGGTGATCAATGGCTCTGCCACACGTCTCAGCTCCTTGGCCTTGGGGACGGTGGTACGGATCGCCTCGTGACGCAGCAGGGACAGGGTCAGCGCCTGCATGGTCGCTTTGCGATGCGAGCTGTTACGGTTCAGTTGCCTACCCGACTTGCGGTGACGCATGGCTTCTCTTTCCTTCAGTCAGATGCTTGGCACCCGGCTTCAGCCGGTGCTCTTTTTCTCGTGTTCTTTCAGTCCCGGTGGCGGCCAGTTCTCCAGTCGCATCCCCATGGAAAGGCCATGGGAAGCCAGTACATCCTTGATCTCCGTAAGGGACTTCTTGCCGAGGTTCGGAGTCTTGAGCAATTCCACCTCGGTCTTCTGAATCAGATCGCCGATGTAGTAGATGTTCTCCGCCTTCAGGCAATTGGCCGAACGCACGGTCAACTCCAGGTCATCCACAGGACGCAACAGGATAGGATCGATATCCATGGGCTTGCTTTCCTGGGTTGCCGACTCGTCGCTGCGCAGCTCCACGAAGGCCATGAGCTGGCTTTGGAGGATCCCGGCGGCCTCACGGATGGCATCATCCGGTGACACCGTGCCATTGGTTTCCAGCTCGATGATCAGCCGATCCATATCGGTGCGCTGCTCCACCCGAGCGCTCTCCACCTTGTAGGCCACGCGCCGGATCGGACTGAAACTGGCATCCATCAGCAGCCGCCCGATAGGGGAATCCTCACTTTCGGAGGGTCGGCGCGCCGTAATGGGCTGGTAGCCTCGGCCGCGACCCACCTTCAGCGTCATATTCAACTCACCACTTTTGGTGAGGTGGGCAATCTCGTGTTCTGGGTTCACCACCTCGACATCGTGGTCCAGGTTGATGTCCCCTGCGGTAACGACCCCTGGACCCCGCTTGCGCAGGGTCAACGTGGCTTCGTCCCGATTGTGCATCCGGATGGCCACACCCTTGAGATTCAGGAGCACGTCCACGACGTCTTCCTGCACCCCTTCCAGGGTGGTGTATTCGTGGAGTACACCTTCGATCTCCACCTCCAGCACAGCCGCCCCCGGGATGGAGGACAGCAGGATACGCCGCAGCGCATTGCCGAGCGTGTGACCGAAGCCCCGCTCCAGCGGCTCCAGGACGACCTTCGAAAGCCTGTCGGTGACCGCCTGCACCTCGATATGCCGAGGCTTCAGGAGTTCGTTGACCTTGGTCTGCATGAACGACCTCGTTACGGGTTACTTGGAGTAGAGCTCGACCACCAGGGATTCATTGATATCCGCCGGCAGATCACTCCGCTCGGGGATGGACTTGAACACCCCTTCCATCTTCTTGCTGTCCACATCCACCCACTCAGGGAAGCCGTACTGCTCCGCCAGCGCCAGGGCATCCTGGATGCGGACCTGCTTACGGGCCTTCTCCCGAATGGAGACGACATCCGTTGCCTTCACCTGGTAGGAAGAGACATTCACCGTCTGACCGTTCACCAGCACGGCCTTATGACTCACCAGCTGCCGGGCCTCGGCACGGGTGGTCGCAAAACCCATACGGTAGACCACGTTATCCAGACGGCATTCCAGCAGCTTGAGCAGGTTGTCCCCCGTGGATCCCTTCAGGCGGCTGGCCTCCTTGTAATAGTTGCGGAACTGCTTCTCCAGCACCCCGTAGATCCGGCGCAGCTTCTGCTTCTCGCGCAGCTGCACCCCGTAATCGGACAATCTTGTACGGCGATCACCGTGCTGACCGGGCGCCTTGTCCAGTTTGCATTTGCTGTCCAGTGAGCGAGCACGACTCTTCAGGGACAGATCTGCCCCTTCACGACGACTGAGCTTGCACTTCGGACCGATATAACGTGCCATGAAGTTTCCTCCAGTCTAGACGCGACGCTTCTTGGGCGGACGGCAGCCATTGTGCGGGATGGGCGTAATATCACTGATATTTGTGATCTTGAAGCCCGCGTTATTCAGGGCGCGTACCGCCGATTCACGTCCGGGACCCGGGCCCTTCACCAGCACCTCGAGATTCTTCAGCCCGTACTCCTGGGCTGCCGTACCGGCCCGTTCGGCAGCCACCTGGGCCGCAAACGGGGTGCTCTTGCGGGATCCGCGGAAACCGGATCCCCCGGCCGTTGCCCAGCTCAGGGTATTCCCCTGGCGGTCGGTGATGGTCACGATGGTGTTGTTGAACGACGCATAGACATGCGCCACCCCGTCGGATACGGACTTCTTGACCTTCTTACGGGTCCGCGTGGAGGCCTGTGCCATAGATATGTCCTGTCGATCTCGGAATTACTTACGAATGGGACGACGCGGCCCCTTACGGGTACGCGCGTTTGTGCGGGTACGCTGGCCACGAAGCGGAAGGCCACGGCGGTGCCGCAGACCCCGGTAGCAGCCCAGATCCATCAGGCGCTTGATATTCATGGACGTCTCGCGGCGAAGATCACCCTCAACGGTATAACGCCCCACCTCCGCGCGCAGCTTTTCCACTTCCTCATCGGAGAGATCACGGATCTTCTGGTTCGAACGGATGCCCGCTGCATCACAGATCTTCTGCGCACGGGTATGACCGACACCATAGATCGCCTGTATGGCGATGACCGCATGCTTGTGGTCGGGAATGTTGACACCTGCTACACGAGCCATCCAGCTATCTCCAAGAACCGGCGGAAAAGCCGGGTATTGTAACCATTGAACTCAGCCAAATCAATACTCAGCCCTGTCGCTGCTTATGGCGCGGGTCTGAACAGATCACGCGGACCACGCCGTTACGACGGATGATCTTGCAGTGACGGCAGATTTTCTTCACGGACGCACGTACTTTCATTTCTCTATCCTCTGGTTGATCGGCTCAGCGCGGTGCGCCCGACTTGCCATACCCCTTGAGGTTGGCCTTGCGCATCAGGCCCTCGTACTGATGGGAAACCAGGTGCGCCTGGAGCTGCGCCATGAAATCCATCACCACGATCACCATGATCAGCAGGGAGGCACCACCGAAATAGAACGGCACATTCCAGTACAGGATCAGGAACTCGGGCATCAGGCAGACCCCACCTATGTAGATCGCCCCCACCCCTGTCAGGCGGGTCATGACCGAATCGATGTACCGCTCGGTCTGCATCCCGGGACGGATCCCGGGGATGAAGGCCCCCGACTTCTTCAGGTTTTCCGCCGTCTCCCGGGCATTGAACACCAGGGCGGTGTAGAAAAAGCAGAAGAAGATGATGGCCGCACCATACATCATCACATACAGGGGTTGGCCGGGCCCGAGGGCCGTAGCGAGATCCTGAAGCCATCCCACCCCCTCGGCCTGGCCGAACCATGTCCCCAGGGTCGCCGGGAACAGGATGATACTGGAGGCGAAGATGGGCGGGATCACACCGGCCATGTTCAGTTTCAGGGGCAGGTGGCTGCTTTGGCCCCCATACATCTTCCGACCCACCTGGCGCTTGGCATAGTTCACCGTGATGCGGCGCTGCCCGCGCTCGACGAAGACCACCAGCCCTATAACCCCCAGGCCCATGGCAATGAGCAGGATGACGAAGGCGGGGGACAATTCACCGGTACCGGCCAGTTCCAGGGTACCTGCGAAGGCCCCGGGAAGCCCGGCCACGATGCCGGCGAAGATGATGATGGAGATCCCGTTCCCGATCCCACGCTCTGTGACCTGTTCACCTAGCCACATCAGGAAGACCGTTCCGGTCACAAGGGTGACCACCGTGGTGAAGATGAACCCGATGCCCGGATACAGGGCCACGGTATCTCCGCCCATGGTCTGCTGATTCAGGGCCACCGAGATACCGATGCTCTGAAAGAAGGCCAGTGCCACGGTTCCGTACCGGGTCCACTGGGTGATCTTCCGGCGACCGGCCTCACCTTCCTTCTTCACCTGCTGCAGCGCAGGCACCGTGGCCGCCAGGAGCTGCATCACGATGGAGGCCGAGATATAGGGCATCACCCCAAGGGCGAACATGGATAGCCGTTCCAGTGCACCCCCTGAAAACATGTTGAACATGTCCAGAATGGTGCCGGACTGCGCCTCGTAAAACTGTTCAAGGGCCTGCGGATCGATCCCCGGAACCGGGATAAAGGTCCCGATCCGATACACCACCAGGGCCATCAGCACGAAGAGGAGACGTTGACGAAGCTCGGTGAACTTCCCAACGCCCCCTAGCGACGCACCACCCGCGCGATTGGATGAAGCCACTTAGTCCTCGACCTTCCCGCCGGCCGCCTCGATGGCTGCGCGGGCTCCTTTGGTCACTGACACACCCCGAAGGGTCACCGCCTCTTCCAGGACACCGGAAGCAATCACCTTGGCCCGCTTGGTCTGCGCCGGGACGACGCCAGCCCCCTTCAGGGCGGTCAAATCGACTACGCCATCCAGGCCCGCCAGTTCATGCAGTCGCACCTCGGCATACCAGTCACGGGTACGCGAGTTGAAACCGCTCTTGGGCAGACGGCGCTGCAAGGGCATCTGCCCGCCCTCGAAGCCCACCTTGTTGTAGCCTCCGGAACGGGACTTCTGACCCTTATGCCCTCTGCCACCGGTCTTGCCCAGACCGGAGCCGATACCACGGCCCACCCGTCGGGCAGCGGGGCGGCTGTCGGCGCCCGGGCTCAATTCATTGAGTCTCATCTCAAGCCTCCTCGACCTTCAGGAGATAGGAGACCCGGTTGATCATGCCCCGGTTCTCCGGCGTGTCCTGCACCATGACCGTCTGGTGGATCCGGCGGATACCAAGGCCACGCAGGCAGGCGGCGTGCTTCTTCAACCGACCATGCTTGCTGCGCACCAGAGTCACTTTCAATTCGTTCGCGCCTGCCATGACTTACCCCGTGATCTCGTCCAGTGTCTTGCCCCGCTTGGCGGCAATCCGCTCCGGATCATGGAGTGAGGTCAACCCGTTCAGGGTAGCCCGCACCACGTTGCCGGAATTACGCGAACCCACACACTTGGCCAGGACGTTGCGCACGCCAGCCACCTCGAACACGGCACGCATGGCACCACCGGCAATGATCCCCGTCCCGTCAGAGGCGGGCTGCATGAAGACCTTCGCGGCACCGTGACGGGCGGTGGTGGCATAGTACAGCGTGCCGTCCTTCAGCGGAATCGAACGCATGTTCTTGCGGGCCGATTCCATGGCCTTCTGGATGGCCAGGGGTACTTCACGGGCCTTTCCGTAGCCAAAGCCCACCTTGCCGTTGCCATCCCCAACCACCGTCAGGGCCGTGAACCGGAACTGCCGGCCGCCCTTGACCACCTTGGCTACCCGGTTCACGGTGATCAGCTTTTCCTGCAGGCCGTCGTTGTCGCTCGCGTTCACACTTGCCATTGCATCACCCCTGTCAAAATTCCAGGCCGCTCTCGCGTGCGGCCTCGGCCAGCGCCTTTACGCGGCCGTGGTAACGAAACCCCGAACGGTCGAAGGCCACCCTCTTGATCCCCTTCTCAGAGGCCCGTTCGGCGATCAGCCGGCCTACGGCCGTAGCGGCCTCCACGTTGCCCGTGGATTTCAGATCACCACGGACCGTTGATTCCACCGTGGAGGCGCAGGCTACCACCTCGGAACCCGATGGGGCGATGATCTGGGCATAGACATGCCGTGGCGTGCGATGCACGCACAGGCGATGAGTCCCCAGTTCGCGGATCTTGTGGCGGGCACGGCTGGCGCGCCGGAGTCGAGCAGTCTTTTTATCCATCGCGGTCACCTTGCCTTATTTCTTCTTGGCTTCCTTACGGATGATCTTCTCATCCGCATACCGAACACCCTTGCCCTTGTAGGGCTCCGGAGGGCGGAAGCCCCTGATCTCGGCCGCCACCTGGCCGACCTGTTGCTTGTCGATCCCCCTGACGACGACCTCGGTCTGACTCGGTGTCTCCACGGTGATGCCCTCGGGCACCGGGTACTCCACGGGATGGGAAAGCCCCAGCGTGAGGTTCAGCTTATTGCCTTGCGCCTGGGCTCGATAGCCCACGCCCACCAGCTCCAGCTTGCGCTCGAAACCGCGGCTCACACCCACCACCATGTTGTTCACCAGGGCGCGCAGCGTTCCGGCAATGGCGTAGTGCTTCTCGTTGCCGCCGGCCGGAAGGAAGCGGAGTACGCCATCCTCCTGCGCCACCTCGACGAGGGGGTTTGCAGGGAACTGCATATTCCCCTTGGGCCCCTTGACCGAGATCATCTCATCACTGATGGAGACATCGACACCGCTGGGCAGTGTGATGGGGTTTTTCGCTACTCGGGACATGGCTTCAATCCGATTAGGAGACGACGCAGAGCACTTCACCACCCTGGCCCTGGGCACGTGCCTGGCGGTCCGTCATCACCCCACGGGAGGTGGAGACCACGGCTACGCCCAGGCCACCGATCACACGGGGCAATTCGTCCTTGCCCCGGTAGATGCGCAGGCCAGGCCGGCTCACCCGCTGGATCTTCTCGATCACGGGCTGACCCTGGAAGTACTTCAATTTCACCGTCATGACGGGTTTGTTGTCCTGCTCCTCGACCAACACATCGCTCACATAGCCCTCGTCCTTGAGAACGCCGGCGATGGCCACCTTCAGCTTGGAGGCGGGCAGGCTCACTTCATTCTTGGCAGCGCGCTGTCCGTTGCGGATGCGGGTCAGCAGGTCTGCCACGGGATCGGTCATGCTCATATCAGGTCTTTCCCTCTTACCAGCTCGACTTGACCAGACCGGGCACGTCGCCCCGCATGGCCGCTTCGCGCAGCTTGTTGCGAGCCAGGCCGAATTTCCGGTAGTAACCGTGCGGACGCCCGGTCAGGCGACAGCGATTCCGACGCCGTGCGGGACTGGAGTCCCGGGGGAGCTTCTGCAGCTGCACCACCGCCTCCATGCGCGCCTCGTGGGAGGTCTCCGGGTTACTGATGAGCGCCTTGAGTTCAGCGCGCTTGGCCGCATACCGCTTCACCAACTGCGTGCGCCTCTTTTCGCGCTCCATCATGGAAATCTTGGCCATGCTCTCGAACCTCTCAGTGCTTGAACGGGAAATGGAAGGCCTCCAGGAGCGCCCGCCCTTCCTCATCGGTCTTGGCCGTGGTGGTGATGGTGATATCCATCCCACGCAGCGCATCGATCTTGTCGTAATCCACTTCCGGGAAGATGATCTGCTCGCGGATACCCATGTTGTAGTTTCCGCGGCCATCAAAGGACTTGGCATTCAGTCCGCGGAAATCACGCACCCGGGGCAGCGCCACATTCACCAGGCGATCCAGGAATTCATACATGCGTTCCCGGCGCAGGGTTACCTTGCAGCCAATGGGATAGCCGTCCCGGATCTTGAAACCGGCAATGGATTTACGCGCACGGGTAACCACGGGACGCTGCCCTGCGATGGTGGCCATATCGGATACGGCATGCTCGATCACCTTCTTGTCGGCCACCGCTTCACCCAACCCCATGTTCAGGGTGATCTTGGTGATGCGCGGCACCTCCATCACATTCTTGTAGCCGAAGCGCTCCATGAGCTGGCGAACGACGGTGTCTTCGTACTGTGCTTTCAACCTGGCCATCGCAATATCACCTTAAGAAGCGTCAACGACTTCATCGTTGGACTTGTAGTACCGGACCTTGCGCCCGTCTTCCAGCGTGCGGAATCCGACACGATCACCCTTGCCGGTGGCCGGGTTGTACAGCATCACATTGGACACATCCAGGGGCATCTCCTTCTCGATGATCCCCCCTTCCATCCCCGTGTAGGGGTTGCCCTTCTGATGCTTCTTCGCCATGTTGACATTCTGAACGACCACCCGCCGGGCATCCACCACACTCAATACGGTCCCACGGCGTCCCTTGTCCTTACCAGCGGTGACGATCACGTCATCGCCCTGTCGTATTCTGCGCATATCTCTACCTCAGCCTCTCGCGTTACAGCACTTCCGGCGCCAGGGAAATGATCTTCATGAACTTCTCGTCGCGCAGTTCGCGCGTCACGGGTCCGAAGATACGTGTCCCGATGGGCTGCAGTTGATTGTTGAGCAGAACGGCCGCGTTGCGATCAAAACGGATCACGGAACCATCGGGACGCCGGACCCCCTTGGCGGTGCGCACGACCACGGCATTATACACCTCGCCCTTCTTCACCTTACCCCGTGGGATCGCGTCCTTGACACTTACCTTGACGATATCCCCGATGGCCGCGTAGCGACGGTGCGAGCCGCCGAGCACCTTGATGCACTGGACCTTGCGCGCCCCGCTGTTGTCCGCTGCATTCAAAACCGTCTGCATCTGAATCATGATCTGATCTCACTCGTGTCAGTGGTGGCCTGGACGGGCCTCACTCAGGCGCGCGCTCTAAGACTTTCAGCAGGCGGAAGGTCTTCGTGCGGGACATGGGACGGCACTCCTTGATCAGGACCTTGTCGCCCTTACGGGAGTCATTGCCCTCGTCATGCACATGGAGCTTGGTGGAGCGGCGCATGTACTTGCCATACAACGGGTGACGTTCCCGGCGCTCGATCAGCACCGTACGTGTCTTGTTCATCTTGTCGCTGATGACATGGCCCGTCACTGCCCGCTGTTCTTTCACTTCTTGTTCGCTCATGACTTTACTCGCCCGCCCTTGAACGCTCATTGAGCACGGTCTTGATGCGCGCAACATCCTTACGGACCTTGCCGAAACGATCGGGCCGCGGCATCTGCCCCGTGCCGTTCTGCATGCGCATCTTGAACTGTTCCCGGTAGAGCTCCAGGAGCTCTGCCTGCAGTTCGTCGGTATTCCGCTCGCGCAGTTCGCTCGCCTTCATCACATCACCTGCCGTGTCACAAATGCGGTCTTGATGGGCAGCTTCGCAGCGGCCAGACGGAACGCCTCACGGGCCACTTCTTCGCTCACACCTTCCATCTCGTAGAGGACGCGACCAGGCTGGATCTTGCACACCCAGTACTCCACGTTCCCCTTGCCCTTACCCATGCGCACCTCGACGGGCTTCTTGGTCACGGGAACGTCGGGGAACACACGGATCCAGATCTTGCCGCCACGCTTGATATGCCGGTTCATGGCACGTCGGGCCGCCTCAATCTGCCGTGCAGTGATCCGGCCACGATCGACGGATTGCAGGGCGAATTCACCGAAGCTCACCTTCTGACCGGACTGGGCCAGACCGCGGTTACGCCCCTTGAACTGCTTTCGAAACTTGGTCTTCTTGGGCTGCAGCATCATTCAACTCCTCAATTCACCGCGGCCTTGCCGTCCTGGGGGGCATCGGTCTTGCGCTCGAAGTCGAACACCTCGCCCTTGAACACCCACACCTTCACACCGATGATGCCGTAGGTGGTGCGGGCTTCAGCAAACCCGTAGTCGATGTCGGCACGCAGGGTGTGCAGGGGCACGCGGCCTTCCCGGTACCACTCACTGCGCGCGATCTCTGCACCGTTCAGGCGACCGGAGACGTGCACCTTCACCCCCTGCGCACCCAGGCGCATGGCATTACCCACGGCCCGCTTCATGGCACGACGGAACATGATGCGACGCTCCAGCTGCTGCGCGATCCCTTCGGCCACCAGCTGCGCATCGGTCTCCGGCTTGCGGATCTCCTCGATGTTGATCTTCACACTAGGGGCAGGCAGTCCCAGGCGTCCGGCCACCTCGCGGCGCAGCGCTTCGATATCCTCACCCTTCTTGCCGATCACGATGCCGGGGCGCGCCGTATGGATGGTAATGAAGGCCTGGCGCGCCGGCCGGGCGATCTCGATGCGGCTCACCGATGCCTGGGAGAGCTTCTTCTTCAGGAATCGACGAAGTTCCAGATCGCTGTGAAGGTTGTCGGCATAGCTGCCGCCATCGGCATACCATGTGGACGTCCAGTCCGCGGACACCCCCAGACGGAAGCCGACCGGATTGACTTTCTGACCCATCTCAGACCCCTGTGTTACTCGGCGCTGACGGCGACGGTAATGTGGCTTGTACGTTTGTTGATACGGTTCGCGCGACCCTTGGCCCGGGCCTGGATGCGCTTCAGCACCGGCCCCTGATCCACGCAGATCCGCGATACCTGCAGTTCGTCCACGTCGGCGCCGTCATTGTGCTCGGCGTTGGCAATGGCCGATTCCAGGACCTTCCGCACCAGTTGCGCAGACTTCTTCGGACTGAACATCAGGACCTGCAGGGCACGCTCCACGGGGAGCCCCCGGACCTGATCCGCAACCAGGCGGCACTTCTGCGGTGATACCCGCGCGAACCGCAATTTAGCGACGGTTTCCATGATCGACCCCTTACCTTGCCTTCTTGTCGGCCACGTGGCCCTTGAAGGTTCGCGTCGCCGCGAACTCACCGAGCTTGTGGCCCACCATGTTTTCATTCACCAGCACGGGCACGTGCTGCCGCCCGTTATGCACCGCGATGGTCAGACCCACCATCTGCGGGATGACCATGGAGCGGCGTGACCAGGTCTTGATGGGGCGCCGATCATTATTGGCAGCCGCCGTCTCGACCTTCTGGTACAGGTGGTGATCGACAAAAGGACCTTTTTTAAGCGAACGCGGCACTGACCTATCCCCTCAAACAGTTACTTCGCTTTCCGACGGCGCACAATCATGCTGTCCGTCCGCTTGTTCTTGCGGGTCTTGTACCCCTTGGTGGGGATACCCCACGGCGTCACCGGGTGCTGGCCGAAGTTACGGCCCTCACCGCCCCCATGCGGGTGATCCACCGGGTTCATGGCCGTACCGCGCACCGTGGGACGGACCCCCATCCAGCGACGGGCGCCCGCCTTACCGAACTTGCGCAGGCTGTGCTCGGAATTACTCACCTCACCCACGGTCGCACGACAATCCGCGTGCACCTTGCGCATCTCACCGGAACGCAGGCGAAGACTGGCGTATTGTCCTTCACGCGCAACCAGCTGCACGGAGGCCCCGGCGCTACGGGCGATCTGCGCCCCCTTGCCGGCCTTCAGTTCCACACAATGCACTACGGTGCCAACGGGGATGTTGCGCAGCGGCAGCGCATTGCCCGGCCGTATGGGGGCGTGCACCCCCGAGATGATCTCGGCACCTGAGCGAACCCCCTTGGGGGCAATGATGTAACGGCGCTCCCCATCACGGTAGAGCACCAGGGCCAGATGGGCACTCCGGTTCGGGTCATATTCCAGGCGTTCCACCTTGGCGGGAACATCGTCCTTGTTCCGCTTGAAATCCACCAGGCGGTAGCGTTGCTTATGTCCGCCACCCACATGACGCGTGGTGATCCGGCCCTGATTATTACGCCCACCGGTTCGGTTCTTCTTGACCAGCAGCGGACCGTAGGGCTCACCCTTATGCAGGTCAGGGGTCACGCCCCGGACCACAAAGCGACGGCCCGCGGAAGTGGGTTTCGATTTGACGATCGCCATTTCGCGTTACCTTTCCGGTTACTCGTTGCCGGCCAGTTCGATGTCGTAACCCGGCTCTCGGGTCACGTAGGCGTTTCTCCAGTGATTGCGCCGGCCCTGGAATCGGCCCATACGCTTTTGCTTACCCTTCTGGTTCAGCACGCGCACGGAGGTCACCTTGACCTCAAACAGCTTCTCCACCGCGTCGCGCACCTCATCCCGGGTCGCATCGGTGGCCACCTTGAACACGTGCTGGTTGGCCGTATCCCCGAGCAGCGTCGCCTTCTCGGAGACATGGGGGCCCTGGAGCACCTTCAGCAGTCTTTCCTCGTTCATGACAACCACCCTTCAATATGCTTCAGCGCGGGGACGGTCATCAGCACCCGTTCCGCTCCAACCAGCGCCACCGGGTTGATCTCGGTGATCTCCAGCACATCCACACCGGGGATGTTGCGCGCTGAAAGGTAGAGATTCGCGTCGGCTTCCGCAGTGACGATCGTCACCCGCTCCAGGGACATCTCGGCAAGCTTGGCCTTCAGCGCCTTGGTCCGCGGTTCGGCCACTCGGAAGTCCTCCACGAGCACCAGGCGCTCCTGGCGCAGCAACTCTGAAAGGATGCTGGCCATGGCGGCGCGATACATCTTCTTATTCAGCTTCTGCCGATAGCTCCGCGTCGCCGAAGGAAAGACCTTGCCACCCCCACGCCACAGCGGACTGCGGATGGTGCCGGCGCGGGCGCGGCCCGTCCCTTTCTGACGCCAGGGCTTTGCCCCTCCGCCGCGCACCTCACTGCGACTCTTCTGCGCGGAGGTACCGGAACGACCGGCAGCCATATGCGCCACCACCGCCTGATGCACCAGGGATTCATTGAAGTCCCGGGCGAAGGCGCCCTCGGAGACCTCGACCTCCTGTTGCGTGTCTTGAACCTGGAGCTTCATGAGAATCAACCTTTCGCCTTAACGGAGGGACGAACGACCACGTCACCCCCGGTGGATCCCGGAACCGCACCACGAATCAGGAGCAGATTGCGCTCGGCATCCACCCGAATCACCTCGAGATTCTGGCTGGTGCAACGCGCATTACCCATCTGACCGGCCATCTTCTTCCCCTTGAGCACGCGCCCCGGGGTCTGATTCTGCCCGATGGAGCCGGGTGCGCGATGAGACAGGGAGTTACCATGGGTGGCATCCTGCATGCTGAAATTGTGACGCTTCACCACACCCTGGAAGCCCTTGCCCTTGCTGGTACCGGTAACATCCACCCGCTGCCCTTCCGAGAACTGACGGACGTCCAGCTGCTCACCGGGCTGAATATCAGCACCCTCCTCACCTTCAAGGCGGAACTCCCGGATGCCGCGACCCGCCTCTACACCGGCCTTGGCCAGATGCCCGGCCATGGGTCGAGTAACTCGGCTCGCCCTGCGCGACCCGAAGGTCACCTGGAGCCCGCGGTAGCCGTCCCGCTCCTCAGTCTTGACCTGGGAGACGCGATTTGGCTCCACTTCAATCACTGATACCGGCAGGGACACCCCGTTTTCCGTGAAGACACGGGTCATGCCCACCTTGCGACCGACCAGTCCGATTGCCATGACACTACCTCTGCTTCCACCCCGGACCCCGGAGCATCGAAGGATTATTCTTTCGTTCTGAAAATCACGGCCCGGCACAAGTCCACCCTGCACCGGGCCATGGAAAGCCAACAATTATGCCATAAACCGACGGCTTAGTTAAGCTTTATTTGCACATCCACGCCTGCGGCCAGATCCAGCTTCATCAGCGCATCCACGGTCTTGTCCGTGGGGTCCATGATGTCCATCAGGCGCTTGTGGGTGCGGATCTCGTACTGGTCCCGGGCGTCCTTGTTGACGTGCGGGGATATCAGCACGGTGAAATGCTCCATCTTGGTGGGGAGGGGGATGGGCCCCTTCACCCGGGCCCCGGTACGTTTCGCGGTTTCGACGATCTCCACGGCGGAGCGGTCGATGAGCCGGTGGTCGAAGGCCTTGAGACGGATTCGGATTCTTTGCTTGGCTGCCATGAGCGCTTACTCGATGATCTTGGAGACGACGCCGGCACCGACGGTGCGGCCCCCTTCGCGGATGGCGAAGCGCAGACCGTCTTCCATGGCGATCGGGGCGATCAGGGATACCGTCATCTTGACGTTGTCTCCCGGCATCACCATCTCCACACCCTCCGGAAGATCCACCGACCCGGTCACGTCCGTCGTGCGGAAATAGAACTGCGGACGGTAGCCGTTGAAGAACGGGGTGTGACGACCCCCCTCATCCTTCGAAAGCACGTACACCTCCGCCTCGAACTTGGTGTGCGGCGTGATGGAGCCGGGCTTGCACAGCACCTGACCACGCTCCACTTCGTCCCGCTTGGTGCCACGCAGCAACACGCCCACGTTGTCACCCGCCTGACCCTGGTCCAGCAGCTTGCGGAACATCTCCACGCCGGTCACGGTGGTCTTCTTGGTGTCGGTGATGCCCACGATGGCCACCTCGTCCCCCACCTTGACGATGCCCCGCTCCACGCGCCCGGTCACCACCGTGCCGCGTCCGGAAATGGAGAATACGTCCTCCACCGGCATCAGGAAGGCACCGTCCACGGCACGTTCCGGCTCGGGGATGTAGCTGTCCAGGGCCTCGATCAGCTTCTCGATGGCCGGGATTCCGATCTCGGAGGTGTCCCCTTCCAGGGCCTTCAGGGCAGACCCCGTGATGATCGGGGTGTCGTCCCCGGGGAAGTCGTAGCTGGACAAAAGGTCCCGGACTTCCATCTCCACCAGTTCGAGAAGCTCCGGGTCGTCCACCATGTCCGCCTTGTTCAGGAACACCACGATGCTCGGCACACCCACCTGGCGCGCCAGCAGGATATGCTCCCGCGTCTGCGGCATCGGGCCGTCCGCAGCGGAGACCACCAGAATGGCTCCGTCCATCTGCGCCGCGCCCGTGATCATGTTCTTCACGTAGTCCGCGTGCCCGGGGCAGTCCACGTGGGCGTAGTGACGCTTGTCAGACTCGTATTCCACGTGCGCCGTGGCAATCGTGATCCCGCGGGCTCGCTCTTCCGGGGCGTTGTCGATCTGGTCGTAGGCACGTGACTCACCACCATACCGCTTCGCCTGGCACACCGTCAGCGCCGCCGTCAACGTGGTCTTCCCATGGTCCACGTGACCAATCGTTCCCACATTCACATGCGGCTTCTTACGTTCGAATTTTTCCTTCGACATGGCCTAATGCACCCCGGTTGAAGTTCTTGCTATCCCGCCCGAGCAAGGCGCGGGACCTGACTACGGACTGAAATATGGAGCCCATGACCGGACTTGAACCGGTGACCTCTTCCTTACCAAGGAAGTGCTCTACCTGCTGAGCTACATGGGCGAAACCGTCTGCTCGCATCCGCTGCGACATCAACACTGCATCATTTGGAGCGGGTGATGGGAATCGAACCCACATCATCAGCTTGGAAGGCTGAGGTTCTACCATTGAACTACACCCGCAAGGCCCGACCGCACAGCCAGGCTGCTGGAGCGCTCGGCGGCGGCGCTCCGCGCCAACCACCTCCCTCACCCGCTGCTCAATGCGCACACCAATCCTGGCGGGCGCGGAATCTGGTGGAGGGGGAAGGATTCGAACCTTCGAAGGCTGAGCCAGCAGATTTACAGTCTGCCCCCTTTGACCGCTCGGGAACCCCTCCAGATACGAAAGACCGGCATTATTCGCATATGCGGACCCGGTGTCAACACCCCGGCGGGTAATGATCCCGACACGCCCGTTTGCTAGTATCGCCTGAACGACGGCCCCGGGAGGGGGCTCCCCCACCCGACCCAAGGCCACGATGGATCACGGGCACAATTCAGGCCCTTAACTACAGAGGAATCCCTCCCCATGAAGGTCACCATCTACGGCTCCGGCTACGTCGGCCTGGTCACGGGCGCCTGCCTGGCGGAGGTGGGTAACCACGTCCTGTGCGTGGACGTGGATCCGGACAAGATCCACCGGCTCAACCGGGGCGAGATCCCCATCTACGAGCCGGGTCTGGAGGCCATGGTCACCGAGAACACCCAGGCGGGCCGGCTGGCCTTCACCCTGGACCCCGCCGAGGGCGTGCGCCACGGCCTGTTTCAGTTCATCGCCGTGGGTACGCCCCCGGACGAGGACGGCTCGGCGGACCTGCGCCACGTGCTCACCGTGGCCCGCACCGTGGCGGAGCACATGGACGAATACCGCGTCGTCGTCAACAAGTCCACCGTACCGGTGGGCACGGCGGACCGGGTGAAGGAGAGCATCCGGGAGGCCCTGGCGGCCCGGAGATCCCAGGTGGACTTCGACGTGGTCTCCAACCCGGAATTCCTCAAGGAGGGGGCGGCCCTGGAGGATTTCATGAAGCCGGACCGGATCATCGTGGGCACGGACAACCCCCGTACCGGTGAACTCATGCGCGCCCTCTATGGCCCCTTCACCCGCAACCACGATCGGGTGATGGTCATGGACATCCGTTCCGCAGAGCTCACCAAGTACGCCGCCAACGCCATGCTGGCGACCAAGATCAGCTTCATGAACGAGCTGGCCAACCTGGCGGAACAACTGGGGGCGGACATCGAGGACGTGCGCCAGGGGATCGGCTCGGACCCGCGGATCGGCTACCAATTCATCTATCCGGGCTGCGGCTATGGCGGCTCCTGCTTCCCCAAGGACGTCAAGGCCCTGGAACGCACGGCCCGGCAGGTGGGGTTCGAGGCCCGGCTGCTCGGCGCGGTGGAGGACGTGAACGAGCGCCAGAAGGAGCGCCTGTTCCAGAAGATCCACGCGCACTTCGAGGGGGACCTCAAGGGGCGCACCATCGCCCTCTGGGGGCTGGCCTTCAAGCCCAATACCGACGACATGCGCGAGGCCTCCAGCCGCAAGCTCATGGAAGCCCTCTGGGCCGCCGGTGCCCGGGTCCGGGCCCACGACCCGGTGGCCATGGAGGAGTGCACCCGCCTCTATGGCCACCGCGACGACCTCATCCTGTGTGATGACCACGAGCAGACCCTGGAAGGGGCGGATGCCCTGGCCATCGTCACCGAGTGGAAGGTCTTCCGCAGCCCGGATTTCGAACGGATCCGCAAGCACCTCAAGGAACCGGCCATCTTCGACGGTCGCAACCTCTACGAACCCAGGCACATGGAGGACATGGGGTTCGCCTACTACGCCATCGGCAGGGGGCGCAGGGATTGATCCCCCGCCCCGGGGAGGTCTGATGCCCACAAAAGGCATCCTGGTCACCGGTGGCGCCGGCTACATCGGCTCACACGTGGCCCTCATGCTGGCCGAGGCCGGCGAGCGCGTGGTGGTCCTGGACGACCTCTCCACCGGCTTCGCCGGGGCCGTCGTCCGGGGCGAACTCATCACCGGGGACATGGCCGACGCCGCCCTGGTGAGCGGCATCCTCAGGGCCCACGACGTGGACACCGTGATGCACTTCGCCGCCCGCACGGTGGTGCCGGAATCCGTGTCCGACCCCCTGGGCTACTACCGCAACAACACCTGTGGCACCCGCACCCTGCTGCAGTGCTGCGCCGAGGCGGGCGTACAGCAGTTCGTCTTCTCCTCCACCGCCGCCGTCTACGGCATCCCGGAGGACGGCCTCGCCCGGGAGGACGGCCCCACGGCCCCCATCAATCCCTACGGCCGCTCCAAGCTCATGAGTGAGTGGATCCTCCGGGACCTGTCCGCGGCCACCCCCCTGCGGCACGTGGCCCTGCGCTACTTCAACGTGGCCGGCTCCGATCCCGGGGCCCGCATCGGCCAGTCCACAAGGAACGCCACCCTGCTGGTGAAGGTGGCCTGCGAGGCCGCGGTGGGCAAGCGGGACCACGTGGCGGTCTACGGCACCGACTACCCCACCCCCGACGGCACCGGCGTGCGCGACTACATCCACGTCACCGATCTGGCCGCCGCCCACCTGGACGCCCTGGCCTACCTGCGCCGCGGCGGCCCCCCGGACACCTTCAACGTGGGCTACGGCCACGGCGCCAGCGTGCGCCAGGTGCTGGATACGGTGCAGAAAGTGAGCGGCCAGCGTCTGGACATCCGGGAACAACCCCGCCGTCCGGGGGACCCGCCGAGTCTGGTGGCCACCGCCGACCGCATCCGCCACGTGCTCGGCTGGACCCCGCGCCACGACGACCTGGAGACCATCGTGCGCACGACCCTGGCCTGGGAACGGGATCCCGCTTACTGATTCACCATCCACGCCCGATGGATACGCCCCGCCGCCAGCCCCACCGGGACGTCCGCGACCGGGGCATCAGGGGCTCAGATCCACCTGCCGCATCAGGTCACGCACATGATCGCCCGGAATGGCGTAACTGATCCCGCTGGGCCGGTCCAGGGCCCGTTCCCGCCCCTCCTTGACGAAGACCATGTTCAGCACCCCGATGACCCGCGGATCACCGGGCCGGAAGAGCGGACCACCGCTGTTGCCCGGATAGGCAGTGAGATCCAGCTGGAAGACATCGAAGGGATCCCGCAGACGCCGGATCAGCGCCGGATCCAGGTTGTCCGTGGACCGCATGGGCAGGGCGATGGGCGTGACGGCGGATACGATCCCCACGTGGGTAGCGGGCACCAGCCCCAGCACCGCGCCGATGGGGAATCCGGTGAGGGCGACCTCATTCCCCGGGCGCAGGCGACCGGATTCCCCGATGCGCAGGGCGGGCAGGGGGTCCCCCTCGATGCGCAGCAGGGCCAGATCCCGGCGTTCATCCAGGGCCACCCGGCGGGCCTTGCGCATCTCCACCTCCTGTTCACCCCCGCCCGGAACGAACACCGCCAGATGCTCCCGATTCTCGGTATCCAGGATCGGCGGGATCACGTGATGGTTGGTCACCACGTGACGCCCGTCCCCCACCACGAACCCACTCCCGCGCAGATCGGCCCGGGGGCTACGGGTGGCCTGCCAGGTCCCCACCCCCACCACGGAGGGGGTGACCCGCTCCACCGTGTCCGCCAGCTCCTGGGCCCCGGCGGCCGCCGGCCACCAGAGCGCTCCCCAGGCCATCAGGACCACGATCCATCCCAACCCCCGCCAACCGATCATCAATCGCTGCATCATCGTTTCCTCCCGGGCTCGGCATCCCGCCCCTGCCAGGGAATCTAGCATCAACCCGCCGAAGCGGGGAGCCGTTGCAGGGGTATGGCCCCCTTTTTCGTCCACACTGCTAAGATCGGGACCAGCGCCCTCCACACCCGTTGGGTGCCGCGTCCCATCCCGACCGGGGGCCCTATCATGCAAGCCAGCTATCTCCTGCATCACCTGCCACTCCACCAGGCGGAACACACGCCCGAGGCCCCGGCCCTCACCCACGGCGACCACCACCGGGATTACGCCGGGGCCGCCACGGCCATCCGGGGATTCGCCTCCGCCCTTCGCGCCCTGGACCTTGAGCGGGGGGAACGGGTGGCCGTGTACCTGGAGAAGCGACTGGAAACGGTGACCGCCCTCTTCGGCACCAGCGCTGCCGGCGGGACCTTCGTGCCGGTGAACCCCGTGCTCAAGGCGGACCAGGTGGGCTACATCCTGCGCCACTGCAACGTGCGCGTCCTGGTCACCTCCGCCACGCGGCTCCCGGCCCTTCAGGACACCCTTGCCCACTGTCACGACCTGCGCCATATCGTCCTCGTGGACGCGGCACCCGGAGAGGCCACCGCCGCCGGCCCCGCCGCCTGCCACGCCTGGTCCGGGCTCCCCACGGAGGCGCCCGGCCCGGCGCCCCGGGTGATCGACACGGACATGGCAGCCATCCTCTACACCTCGGGCAGCACCGGGGGCCCCAAGGGGGTGGTGCTCTCCCACCGCAATCTGGTGATGGGGGCCCGGAGCGTGGCCCACTACCTGGAGAACCGCCCCGACGACACCCTGCTGGCCGCCCTCCCCCTCTCCTTCGACGCCGGCTTCTCCCAGCTCACCACGGCCTTCGCCAGCGGGGCCCGGGTGGTCCTGCTCAACCACCTCCTGCCCCGGGACGTGCTCAAGGCCCTGGAGCGCGAGCGGGTCACCGGCCTGACCGCGGTGCCCCCCCTGTGGATCCAGCTGGCCGCTCTGGACTGGCCTGAGGGGATTGCCGGCCACCTGCGCTATATCGCCAACACCGGCGGGCGCATGCCCCGGGAGACCCTGCTACGGCTGAGGGAGATCCTGCCCCGTACCCGTCCCTATCTCATGTACGGTCTCACCGAGGCCTTCCGCGCCACCTACCTGCCCCCGGAGGAGGTGGACCGGCGGCCGGACTCCATCGGCAAGGCCATCCCCAACGCCGAGGTGCTGGTGCTGAGGGAGGACGGCAGCCCATGCGCCCCCAACGAACCCGGCGAACTGGTACAGCGCGGGGCCCTGGTGGCCCAGGGCTACTGGAACGACCCGGAGCGCACCGCACGCCACTTCCGCCCCCTGCCCGCAACGATCCCCGGGCGTCCCGGCGGCCTGGTCCTGCCGGAGATGGCCGTGTTCTCCGGGGACACCGTACGCCGCGACGAGGACGGCTATCTCTACTTCATCGGCCGCCGCGACGAGATGATCAAGACCTCCGGCTACCGGGTCAGCCCCACGGAGGTGGAGGAAATCCTCTACGCCACCCGGAAGGTGGGGGAATGCATGGCCTTCGGCGTGCCCCACCCCACCCTGGGACAGGCCATCGTCGCGGTGGTCACCCCCCCCGACGGGGAAGAGATGGACCACGAGGCCCTGATGTCGGAATGCCGCAGCCGCATGCCCGCCTACATGGTCCCTGCCGGGATCCACGTGCACACAGGCCCCCTGCCCCGCAACCCCAACGGCAAACTGGACCGCAAGACCCTGGCCGCGAGGTACTCCCGTGAATGACACCACCGCCCCTGTCCACGCCCCCGTCGAGGGCTTCCCCCACCAGGACGGGGAACTGCTCATCGGCGGCCTGCCCCTCTCCCGCCTGGCGGCGCGGGTGGGGCAGACCCCCTTCTACGCCTATGACCGGGCCCTCCTCACCCAACGGGTGGAACGGCTGCGGGCCCTCCTGCCCGAGGGGGTACGGTTGCACTACGCCGTCAAGGCCAACCCCATGCCCGCCCTGGTGGCCCACCTGGCCGGCCACGTGGACGGTCTCGACGTGGCCTCCGCCAGCGAACTGAAGACGGCCCTGGACGCCGGCGCCGATCCCGCCGAGATCAGTTTCGCCGGCCCCGGCAAGCGGAACGAGGAACTGCACCAGGCCGTGGCCGCCGGGATCCTGGTCAACCTGGAATCCTTCCGGGAGGTACCGCTTTTGGCTCAGGCCTCCCGGGACCTGGGGCTCCCCGCCCGGGTGGCGGTGCGGGTGAACCCCGACTTCGAGCTCAAGAGCTCCGGCATGAAGATGGGGGGCGGCCCCAAGCCCTTCGGCGTGGACGCCGAGCGGGTCCCGGAGCTGCTGCGGACCATCGGCAAGGCCGGCCTGGCCTTCGAGGGCTTCCACCTCTTCGCCGGCTCCCAGAACCTGCGGGCCGAGGCCATCATCGAGGCCCAGCGCCAGTGCTTTGACCTGGCCCTGCGCCTGGCAGAGCACGCCCCGGCCCCGGTGCGCAGCCTGAACCTGGGCGGGGGCTTCGGCATCCCCTACTTCCCCGGGGAAAGGCCCCTGGACCCGGAGCCCATCGGCGGGCATCTGGCGGAGCTCGTGGCGCGCGCGGCCCGGGATCTCCCCGAGGCCCGGCTGATCCTGGAACTGGGCCGCTACCTGGTGGGGGAGGCGGGGGTCTATGTCTGCCGCGTCCTGGACCGCAAGACCTCCCGGGGGCATCCCTTCCTGGTGACGGACGGGGGTCTGCATCACCACCTGGCCGCCTCCGGCAACTTCGGCCAGATCATCCGCAAGAACTACCCGGTGGTCATCGGCAACCGTATGGATGTGGCCGAGTGGGAGACCGCCTCGGTGGTGGGGCCCCTGTGCACCCCCCTGGACCTGCTGGCCGACCGCCTGCCGCTGCCCCCCGCCGCGCCCGGCGACCTGGTGGTGATCCACCAGTCCGGCGCCTACGGCCACAGCGCCAGCCCCGAGCGATTCCTGGGCCACCCCCCCGCCCTGGAGGTGCTGGTGTAAATACCCGGGTGTTGCACTCGGTTGAAAGGCGCCTCAGTATTAGCGGTCCCTGATCTACCCACCCCGATCCAAGGACCGTTTCATGCCGGACGACACCAAGCGCCGCTCCAACCCCGTTCCCAGCTCCCGTCTCGGCCGCCTCTGGCACCTGGGCATGGCCTCCGGGACCCTGGCCGCCGGCATCGGCGTCAAGGGACTCACCGAGCTCTCCCGGCGCGGCCCTGCCCCGGGGCGCATCCCCCTCTCCGGCCCCCACGCCCGGCGTTTCACCCAGCGCCTGGCACGCATGCGCGGCGCCGTCATGAAGATGGGCCAGCTCATGTCCATGGACGGCAGCGACATCTTCGGCCCCGAGGTGACGGAGATCCTGGGGGCGCTGCGCCAGAGCGCCGAGCCCATGCCCCTGGGCCAGCTCAGCGCCGTGCTCAACCGGGAATACGGCCGGGGCTGGGAACAGCGCTTCGAGCACATGGACCTCACCCCCATCGCCGCCGCCTCCATCGGCCAGGTGCACCGGGCCCGCACCCGGGACGGGCGAGACCTGGCCCTGAAGATCCAGTTCCCCGGCGTGCGCGAGAGCATCGACAGCGACATCCGCAATCTCTCCTTCCTAGTGAAGAACTTCCGCATGATGCCCAGCGGCGTGGACCCGGCCCCCCTGTTCGAGGAGGCCCGCCGCCAGCTGCACCGGGAGACGGACTACGCCGCCGAGGCGGACGCCATGGAGACCTACGCCGACCGCCTCGGGGAGGACCCGGACCTGATCGTCCCCCGGCCGCACCGGGACCTGTGCACTCCGCGGATCCTGGCCATGGACTTCCTCACCGGCGAACCGGTGGACCGGGTGGTGGAGACCCGGCAAAGCCAGGCGGACCGGGACCGGGTGGCCGGACTCCTGGCCCGGCTCACCTTCCGCGAGCTGTTCGACTTCGGCCTGGTGCAAACCGACCCCAACTTCAGCAACTACCTCTACGATGGCGACACCCGCCGCATCGCCTTGCTGGACTACGGCGCCGCCCATGCCATCCATAAGCACTGGGTGGAGACCTACCGCCGCCTGGCCCGGGCCACCCGCGACGGGGACCGGGCCGCCATGCACCGGGCCTGCATCGACCTGGGATACCTCACCGAGACCTCCCCGGCGGTGGAGGTGAGGGAGATGCTCGACCTGCTGCATCTCTCCGGGGAGCCGGTGCGCACCCCCGGCCCCTACGACTTCGGCCAGTCCGACCTGTTCGAACGGGTCTTCCACCGCGGCCGGGAGCTGTTCCTGGATCAGCGCTTCAACAACATGCCCGAACCCGCCACCCTCTTCCTGCACCGCAAATTCATGGGCACCTTCATGCTCTGCCGCAAGCTGCAGGCCCGGGTGGACATCCACAGCATGCTGGCGCCTTACTTGTGACAGCCTCACCCCCGGCCACAGCCGGGGGCTTCCCGGGCAAGGGGATGGGCCCTACAGGCTGGGTTGCATTCCGGAACGGTTCGTGTATCATGCCTGCCCTTTCGTGGGGTATCCCCTACCCCATTGCCCCGTGGGTCGTTAGCTCAGCTGGTAGAGCAGTGGACTTTTAATCCATTGGTCGTAGGTTCGAATCCTACACGACCCACCATTTCAATCAGGCAGTGACCTGATCCTCCCCCCCTCGCTCCTTCTGACCTGGGATCCCCGTGGAACCACTGGGCTCCCAAGCGGACCCGGCCAAAGGCTTTCCCGCGCTGCCCCAGGCCCTGACGCCCCCTGCATCCGCCTGTGGATCTCGTCATGTCCCGCCCACTCCCTGGATGGGCAGGCGGACCTAAAGGGCCTCCAGCCGGCGCAGGCGGCGGGGCAGCAGGCGCAAGTCCACCAGGGCGGTCACCAGGGCCTTGGGGAAGGTGGCCTCATCCTCGTGGAGCATCCGGTAGTACTGGATCTTCATGGTGAGGGCGGCCCCGAAGACAATGCTGGCGAAGGTGAGGAACCCGCCCAGGGCCAGGGCCGAGATGCCGGTCACCCCCTGGCCGATGGTGCAGCCCAAGCCCAGGACACCGCCCACGGCCATGAGCACGCCCCCCACCAGATGATGGACAAAATCCCGCCCCGAGGTGAACCATTCCAGACGGAATCCCCGGGAGACCAGGGCCCAGAACAGGGCACCCAGGATCACCCCCGCCAGGGCCATGACCCCCACGTAGAGCACCGCCGAGTCGAAACCGGTGGCCGTGTAGCGCAGGGACTGGGACATGGGGTTGATGAAGGTGAAGGATTGCGGGGACCAGGGCGCGGCCTCGGCTGGGCGTCCCTCGGCGTCGTCCGCCAGGAAGGACCAGTCCTGCACATAGGCCGAAGGGGTCACCCGGTCGCCGAAACCGTCGTCGATGGTGACGATGCTGGTCACCACCCAGGCCCCCACCACCGCCAGGCCCACCACGAGGCCCCCCAGGACCAGGTCCGGGCTGCGCCGGAAGTCGCGGTGGCGGAACAGCAACACCAGTAACCCCACCGAAAGCAGGAGTCCGATGACGATGCGGGCCATGGCCCCGTAACCGGCCCCGGCCACCAGGGAGCCCAGGTCCTGGGGACGGCCCAGGTCGATGGACAGCGGCGAGGTCCAGGGGTGGAAGAACAGGGAATAGAGGGTGTGGGCGGTCCCGGGGAAGGGGTTGATCATGAAATAGGCCACCACCGCGATGACCAGCAGCACCACCAGGGACTTGAGATTCCCCCCGCCAAGGCGCACCAGGGTCTTGTTGCCGCAACCGCTGGCCAGGGTCATGCCGATGCCGAACAGGAAGCCCCCCAGCACATGCTCCATCCAGGCGAGACTGGCGGCCCGGTAGGGGGGAAAGGCGCCGTCGGCCTGGACCAGCCCCAGGGGCTCCAGGAGCGCTACCCCAAGCATGGCCACGGCGATGGCCAGGAGCCAGGCGCGCATGCGACCCAGGTCCCCCATGTTCACCCAGTCGGACACGGCCCCCATGGTGCAGAACTGGGTCTTGTGGACCACCGCCCCCAGGATGAAGGCCAGGAAGAAGACGCCGGCCAGCATGGCGGCCGCGGCCGTGCCGAAGCTCTCGAAGGTCATGGTCTCTCCTTTCGGGATTTCGGTGTACCCGGGCCGGGCGCACCTGTGGATACCGTTCGCCTCGCCCCACCATTCTGCCCCAGGGACGCAGAACGCCCCATTCAGTCTTTTCAATACCCGGATCAAGGGGTTTTGTCGAGACCGGCAATCCCCTCAGGCGTAGCGGGTGGGATCGGGCAGACCCGCCTCGGCAAACCCCCGGGCCCGCAGACGACAGGCATCGCACACCCCGCAGGCGCGACCCTGTTCGTCGGCCTGGTAGCAGGAGACCGTGCGGGCGAAGTCCACCCCCGCCGCCGCGCCCCGGCGGATGATCTCCGCCTTGGACCATTCCAGGAGCGGGGTGCGGATATGGAAGCCTGCCCCCTCCACCCCGGCCTTGGTGGCCAGATTGGCCAGATTCTCGAAGGCCTGGATGAAGGCGGGGCGACAGTCGGGATAGCCGGAATAGTCCACGGCATTGACGCCGATGAAGAGATCCCGCGCCTCAAGCACCTCCGCCCAGGCCAGGGCGATGGAGAGGAACACCGTGTTGCGGGCGGGCACGTAGGTCACCGGGATGCCCTGCCCCGGGCTCTCGGGGACGCGGATGGCCGCGTCGGTCAGGGCCGAACCACCGAACAGGCCCAGGTTCAGGTCCACCACCCGGTGATCCACCGCCCCCAGGTGCTTGGCCAGATCGGCGGCGGCCCGCAGCTCGGCCTGGTGGCGCTGGCCGTAGCGAAAGCTCAGGCAATGACAATCGAATCCCTCGGCCCGGGCCAGGGCCAGGACGGTGGCGGAATCCATGCCCCCGGAGAGGAGGACGACGGCTTTGTTCATGGGACGGACCTTAAGGACAGGACGGACAGAGTTGAAACAGGAGACCCGCGACGTGAAGGGATCAGCGCCCCGGGACATCCCCCCAGAGCAGCTTGTGCAATTGCAACTGGAAGCGCACCGGCAGGCGGTCCGCCACGATCCAGTCCGCCAGCCGCGCCGGGGGCAGGTGGTCCGCCACGGGGGAGAGGAGCACCTCCACCCGGTCGGGCAGCCCGTGGCGGGCCATCACCGACCGGGCCCAGTCGTAGTCGGCCCGATCGGTGAGCACGAACTTCACCTGGTCCCGTGGGCCCAGGTGATCCAGGTTGGCCCAGAGGTTGCGGTGTGACTCGCCGGAACCCGGGGTCTTGAGATCCAGCACCTTCACCACCCGGGGGTCCACCCCGGAGACGTCCAGCGCACCCCCGGTCTCCAGGGAGACCTCATGACCGGCGTCGCACAGGGCGCACAGCAGGGGAAGACAGGCGGGCTGGGCCAGGGGTTCGCCTCCGGTGACGCACACCGGACCGATCCCCGCCCCCGCCACCTGCTCCAGCACCGCCTCCAGGGAGCGAACCGCCCCCCCGGAGAAGGCATGGGTGGTGTCACAGTAGCGGCAGCGCAGCGGGCAGCCGGTGAGGCGGACGAAGACGGTGGGCCGGCCCATCTCCCGCGCCTCCCCCTGCAGGGAGGTGAAGATCTCCGACACCCGCAGGCGGGGTTCGGTGGGGGTGGATGGCGGGGGTGTCATGGCCGCAGTGTTCTCAATCCCCACGTTCCTCCAGCATCCGCAATCGCTGTTCCGCCAGCCGCGCCACGGTGGTGTCGGGGTGTTCCTCGCGGACCGACTCCAGCACCTCACGGGCCGCATCCCAGCGTTCCAGCTCGAAGAGGCTGTAGCCCCGCTTGAGGCGGGCATCCGGGACCTTTCCGCTCTCCGGATAGTCCTTGGACACCGCCTCGAAGGCCTCCAGGGCGCGCTCGAAGTCACCGGTCACGTAATACCCCTCCGCCAGCCAGTACTGGGCATTGGCCGCCAGGGGGCTGTCGGGATATGCCTCCAGGAAGTCGGAGAAGGACTGGATGGCCTCGCGGAAGTCCCCCGCCCGCAGCCGCTCGAAGGCCGCCTGATAGTCGGACCGATCCTGCCCGGAGGGGGCCTCCGGGGAC
>JBKGXY010000013.1:0-28909 GCA_046546415.1 Ectothiorhodospira sp. | reverse complement strand
GCCAGCAAGATGGGCCTGTCGGTGGTGGCCCGCATCACCCTCACCCGTGAGGGGGAGTACCTGCGTTACAGGGGCCTGGTGCGACCCACGGGCGTGCTCTCCTGGGTGCGCAGCGACGAGATCCTCGAACAGAGCATCTTCCGCCTGACCCCCACCGAGCTGCGCAGCCAGGAATACCTCTACCGGCATACCGGCAACGACCGGGAGCGCCTCACCAAGAGCCGCTTCGACTGGCCCGAGGGCCGGGTCCGTGGGACACACAACGGTCGCGACTTCAACCTGAAGATCCCCCCTGAGGCCGTGGACCGCTTCACCCTGCAACTGTCCATGATCCAGGCCCTGGTGGAGGGCCGCGAGACCTTCAGCCGGACCATCGTGGACAAGGACCGCCTCACCACCTACCGCTTCCAGGTGGGGGAGGCCCGGCGCATCCAAACCCCCATGGGGGAGTTGGAGGCCATCCCGGTGATCCGCCATATCGAGGACCGGGACACCACCGTGAGCACCTGGTTCGCCCCCCGGCTCAACTACCTGCCGGTGCGCCTGGAACAGATGGAGGGGGACAACCGGCTGGTGCTGAACCTGCGCGCCCTGGACTGGCACGAGACGGAGGACTGACCCCCGCCCCATCGCCCCGGACACCCCCAAGGCCAAGGAGGCTTCATGAAACAGCACTACGACCTGGCGGTGATCGGCTCCGGCCCCGGCGGCTACCGGGCCGCGGTGCAGGCCGCCCTGCGGGGGCTGTCGGTGGCCCTGGTGGAACGGGGGGACTGGGGCGGATGCTGCCTGAACCGGGGCTGCGTGCCCAAGAAGGACTGGCACCACACGGCCCGTATCCTGACCGCCCAGGACCGCTTCGGGGACCGCGGCCTGCGGGGGCGTCTGGAACCGGACCTGGAGGCGGCCTGGCGACACCAGCGCGCGGTGGTGCAGCGGGTGCGGCAGAGCTACCAGGACTACCTGAAGCACCTGAGGGTGACGGCCATCGAGGGCCATGCCCGCTTCACCGGCCCCCATACCCTGGCGGTGGAGGGCGGCGCGGATGGATCCTGCACCCTGGAGGCACGCCATATCCTGATCGCCACCGGGGGGGCGCCCCATGTCCCCGCCCCCTACACCCCGGTACCGGGCCGGGTGCTCACCACCGACCTGCTCTTCGAGCAACCCCCGCCGCCCGGGCGGCGGGTGGCGGTGGTGGGCAGCGGCGTGGTGGCCACGGAGATGGCCTTCATCCTGGCCGCCCTGGGGCGGGAGGTGGTGTGGCTCGCCCGCTCCCCCCTGCTGCGCCGCCAGCGCTTCAGCCGCCCGGCCCGGAAGGCCCTGGGGGAGGCCCTGGCGCAGGCCGGTGTCCATCTGCAGGACGGCCGGCGGTTCGAATCCGTGGACACCGGCGCAGACGGCGTGACCCTCACCCTGGACGGCGACGAGCGCATCACGGTGGACTGGGTCTGCCTGGGCACGGGGCGCCGCCCCCACACGGCGGGACTGGACCTGGAGCGGGCCGGGGTGGAGACCGACACCGGGGGCTTCGTGCGCCGCGAGGGGCTGCGCGCCGGGGATGGCCACATCCTGGCCATCGGCGACGTGGCCAACCCCTGGATGACCGCCAACCACGCCCTGGCGGAGGCCACAGCGGCGGTGGACCAGGTCCTGGGTGGGGCGATGCAGGCCCCGGACCCGCTGCAGATCCCGGTGGTGGTCTACAGCGCCCTGGAGCTGGCCCGTCTGGGGCTGGACGAGGAGGGTGCGGAGGACGCGGGCCTGGAACCCGCCGTGGGCTTCGCCGCCTTCGCCACCTCCCCCTGCGCCCTGGGGCAGGACGATGCCCGGGGGTTCGTGCGACTGGTGGGGGATCTGGACCGCGGCGCCCTGCTGGGTGGGGAGATCGTCGGCGCCCAGGCGGGGGAGCTGATCCATCTGCTCTCCCTGGCCCCGGACGCGGACACCGCCCTGGCATGGATCGCCCGCGGGCGCTACAACCACCCGGCCCGGGCCGAGGAGGTGCTCAACGCCGCCGAGACCCTGGGGGCGAAATGGGGCCTGGGGCAGGCGGTCTGGGGCTCACTCCCCGGCGACGGTGAGCCCGTCGATGAGCAGTGAACCGGTGCGGATATTGCCCCGCCGGTCCACGTCGCTGCCCACGGCCTGCAGGTTCATGAACATCTCCTTGAGGTTGCCGGCCACGGTGATCTCCTCCACGGGATAGTGGATCTCGCCCCCCTCCACCCAGAAGCCGGCGGCGCCACGGGAGTAGTCCCCGGTGACGGTGTTCACGCCGTGGCCGATGAGTTCCGTCACCAGAAGCCCCGTGCCCATCTCCCGCAGCAGACCCTCCAGGTCCCGTTCGCCGGCATCGATGGTGACGTTGTGCACGCCGCCGGCGTTGCCGGTGGTCTCCATGCCCAGGCGGCGGGCGGCATAGCTGTCCAGCAGATACCCGGCCAGATGGCCGCCGGTGACCAGATCCCGGGGCCGGGTGGCCACCCCCTCGTGGTCGAAGGGGGCGCTGCCCAGGGCCCGGGGCAGATGCGGCTGCTCGTGGATGTGGATGAAATCGGGGAACACCGGCCGGCCCAGGTGATCCAGCAGGAAGGAGGCCTTGCGGTAGAGGGCACTCCCGCGGATGGCCCCCAGGAAGTGGCCGATCACCGAGCGGGCCACGTCCGGGGCGTACACCACCGGACAGCGCCGGGTGGACAGACGACGCCCCCCCAGGCGGCGCAGGGCACGGTCCGCCGCGCGCACGCCCACGGCGGCGGCGTCCTCCATGTCCCCTGCGTGGCGGGCCACGGTGTACCAGTGATCCCGCTGCATCCCCCCCGACCCCTCCGAGGCCAGCACCGAGCAGCTCAGGCCGTGGCGGGTGGTGATGTAACCGCCGAGGAAACCGTGGGTGTTGCCGTAGACCGAGGCGCCACGGAAGCTGTCCAGGCTCGCCCCCTCGGAGTTGACGATGCGGGCATCCCGCTCCCGGGCGGCGGCCTCGCAGAGACGGGCCCGCTCGATGGCCTCGTCTGCGCTCACCCCCCAGGGGTGATCCAGGTCCAGGTCCGGCCAGTCCCGGGCCATGAGATGGGCGTCCGCCAGCCCGGCGCAGGGGTCCTCCGTGGTGAAACGGGCGATGCGGCAGGCCGCCCGCGCCGCTTCCTGAAGGGATTCGGGACGCAGGTCGGAGGTGCTGGCGGCGCCCTTGCTCTGGCCCATGTAGACCGTCACCGCCACCCCCTGGTCGCGGTGGTACTCCAGGGTCTCCACCTCCCCCAGGCGCACGTTCACCGAGAGACCGCTGTCCCGGCTGGCGGCAGCCTCCGCCGCCGTGGCGCCACCGCGCCGGGCCTCTTCCAGCACCTGGTCCACCACCGCCTCCAGGGCCTTGGGATCCAGTTCCGGGGACTGTGCTTGCGACATGATCACTCCTGCGTCTCGCGGCCTGCTCGGCCCTTCGGGGTTCGGTGGGGATTCAGGACTGGTGGGTGCCGCCCACGGTGAGGCCGTCCACCCGCAGGGTGGGCTGCCCCACCCCCACGGGCACGCTCTGGCCCTCCTTGCCGCAGGTGCCCACGCCGGTGTCCAGGGCCAGGTCGTTCCCCACCATGGAGACCCGGGTGAGCACGTCGGGGCCGTTGCCGATGAGGGTGGCCCCCTTCACCGGGCGGGTCACCCGCCCACCCTCGATGAGATAGGCCTCGGAGGCGGAGAAGACGAACTTGCCCGAGGTGATGTCCACCTGGCCACCACCGAAGTTGACGGCGTACAGCCCCCTGTCCACCGAGGCCAGGATCTCTCCGGGATCGTGGGGGCCGGCCAGCATGTAGGTGTTGGTCATGCGCGGCATGGGCAGATGGGCATAGGACTCCCGCCGCCCGTTGCCGGTGAGGGGAAGGCCCATGAGCTGGGCGTTGAGGCGATCCTGCATGTAGCCCCGGAGCACGCCATCCTCGATGAGCACGGTATGGTTTGTGGGCGTGCCCTCGTCGTCCACGTTCAGGGACCCACGGCGGCCCTCCAGGGTCCCGTCGTCCACCACCGTGACCCCGGGGGCCGCCACCCGCTCCCCCAGGCGGCCGCTGAAGGCGGAGGTGCCCTTGCGGTTGAAGTCTCCCTCCAGGCCGTGGCCGATGGCCTCGTGCAGCAGGACCCCGGGCCAGCCGGGGCCCAGCACCACGGTCATGGTGCCCGCGGGGGCATCCACCGCCTCCAGGTTCACCAGGGCCTGACGGACCGCCTCACGGGCATAGCCCAGGCCGCGTTCCGCGTCCAGGAAGAAGTCATAGCCCGAACGGCCGCCGCCGCCGGCGGAGCCCTGCTCCCGGCGACCCTGCCCGTCCTCGGCGATGACCTGTACGTTGAGCCGTACCAGGGGGCGGACATCGGCGGCCAGGGTGCCGTCGGTGTGGAGCACCATCACCACCTCGTGGGTCCCGGCCAGGCTCACGATCACCTGGCTCACCCGGGGATCCTGACGCCTCGCCTCGGCGTCCAGGGACTGCAGCAGCCGGATACGGGCCTGCTCGTCCAGGGTGCCCAGGGGATCCAGCGGGGGATAGAGATCGCGGGGCGTCACCGCCCGGTGCACGGGGACCTGCCCGTCCCGGTGGGCCCGGCCGATGGCCCTGGCCGCACCGGCCGCCTCCATCAGGGCCGGCAGGCTGATCTCTTCGGAATAGGCGAAGCCGGTCTTTTCACCGCTCAGGGCGCGCACCCCGACGCCCCGCTCGATGCTGTAGCCCCCTTCCCTGACGATGCCGTCCTCCAGGACCCAGGACTCCTCGTGGGCCGACTGAAAATACAGATCCCCTCCGTCCAGCCCCGTACTGCACAGGGTGCCCAGGACACGGTCCAGATCGTGGTCGCTCAGACCGGCAGGTTGCAGCAGGTGCTGACGTGCGGATTCCAGTGCTTGACTCATGACGGGGATCTTCCGGTTCCGGGGTCCGCAGGGACCCCGCTTGTATCGGGGATGACATGCATGTTGGCAGTGTTGGGTCGTGGCGAAGGCAAATCAAGCCCGCGAAGACCGGGGTTTTCGCCGCCCGGGGGGGACGCGAAGGGCACTCAGCCGAGGTCGCAGGACAGCCGGCGGTGTGTAATGGACGGGAAACTGCGGCGGATGAGCCGCTGGCGCTCCGGGTCCAGTGTCCCCAGGGCCATGCCCGCGCCCCGGGCCAGGCGGTCCACCACATTGCCCCAGGGGTCCACGATCATGCTGTCGCCGTGGGTCTCGCGCCCGTTCACGTGGAATCCTCCCTGGGCCGCTGCGATGACATAGACCTGGTTCTCGATGGCCCGGGCCCGCACCAGGGGTTCCCAGTGGGCCCGCCCGGTGACGGCGGTGAAGGCGGCGGGCAGGGCGATGATCTCGGCCCCCCGGTCCAGGAGCCCGCGAAAGAGTTCGGGGAAGCGCAGGTCGTAGCACACCGCCAGGCCCAGGACCCCAAAGGGGGTCTCCACCGTCACCAGGCGGTCACCGCTCATGATGGTCCGGGACTCTTCATAGTGTTCGTCGCTGTCCGGCAGGTGCACATCGAACAGGTGGATCTTGTCATAGCGGGCCCTGCGCTGGCCCTGTTCATCGTAGACCAGGCAGCCGGCGTAGATCTTCCCGGGATCGGGGCAGGCCAGGGGCACGGTCCCCCCCACCAGCCAGATCCCGTGACGCCGGGCCTGGGTGGCAAGGAAATCCTGGATGGGGCCCTCCCCATCGGCCTCCCGCAGGGCCACCTTGTCCGACTCCTTCATCCCCATGAGGGCGAAGTTCTCGGGCAGCACCACCAGACGCGCATCGGCGCGCGCGGCATCGGCGATGAGACGTCCGGTCTCCTGAAGATTGGCACTCAGGTTCGTGCCCGAGGCCATCTGAATGGCAGCGGCTAGTGTCACGTTGAATCCCTTGGAGATGGCAGGGGGTTGCGGTTCTCTCGAACGGGCCCGGAACTCTCCGTGGGCGGGATACCGGGCCCCGTGGCATGGCCCCCACGGGACCAGCGGGGCGGCGCTACTATAGCAATACTGGCCCCTCATTGACGACCGCCGTCCGGGGCGTCCTCCCCCGAACCGGTGCGGGCCACGGCCGCCACCCGGGGATCGCCCCAGGGGCCGGTGACGCGATACTCCACCCGCGCCGCTTCATCGATGGCCGTCCCCACCCCCGTCACCCGGTCGAAGACGAACACCGCCAGGCCGGCCACGGGCCCCCCCAGCAGGACCCCGGCCAGGGGCAGGGTTCCACCGACACTGGGGGTGACGATGATGCGCTGGTCGTAGCTCCGCCTCACCAGATCCGTGGTCCCCTGGATGTGGATCCGCGCCGACGGTCCCCGGATGTGCAGGTCCGGGGTGTACAGAGCCCCCTCCTTTACGGTGAATTCCCCTTCCATCCGATCGTAGGCGAAGCCGCGCTGGACCAGATCGCGGAAATCCAGGTTCAGACGACGCGGCAGCAATTCCAGGCTGAACAGCCCCAGGAGCCGCCCTGCACCGGGCTCCACCTCCGCAAGCCGGCCCTCCTCCATGCGCAGGCTGCCACGCCCGCGCAACCCGGCCGGATCCGGTGCAAACGGGGCACCGGGCCAGGAGAGGGATGCACGCACCTCCCCCCGTCCCTCCTGGAAGGGATGCCTGAAATCCAGGGCACCGAGCCCCCGGCCCAGGTCCCCGGCCTCGAGCGCCCCCTCCACGGTGGTGTGGTGCGCCCCATCCCCCCTGTCCCGCCACTGCCCCCGCAAGGACAGCGTCAGGGCCCGGTCCGGGGTACGGGCCTCCGCCCGCAGGATCTCCAGTCCGTCGGATTGGGGCTGGGTGGACACGACCACATCCTCCAGGGTCCGCTCCCTCCAGGTGAGGCGATCGGACTGAAGGCGCAACGGGGGCAATCCCCGCGGGTCCGGCCATCCGGACGGACCTCCGGGGGGCCCGGGGATCAGGGCATCCAGGTCCAGACGCTCCAGGTCCACCACCAGGGGGTCCATGGGGGCATCCCTCGGGGGACGGCGGATCCAGCCGGTGGCGGAGGGGGCATCCACCACCAGGCTCCAGCCGCCCCCGTCCCGATGCCCCTTGAAAGCGGCGTCATCCAGCCGCAATCCGGCCCATTCCAGCCGTCCCACCCGTAGATCCAAGGCCACCGGCGGGGCGCTCCCCCCCCCGTTTCCCTCCCGCTCCAGTTCCGAAAACAGGGTGTTCCAAGCCGCACCGTCCAGACGGGCCATGCGCCCGTCCAGGGCCAGGGCGTCCCCTTCGGGCAGGTCCGGCGTCCCGCCGCCAAGGCGGACGGCACCACGCCCGGTGCCCTCCAGAAACCCCGGGGTGAAGACCGCTTCTCCAACCTCATCCAGGGAGAGCCGGACCTGGTCCACATCCTCTCCCGACAGATCCACACGGATGCCCAGCGGGCGGGCGACCCCGGCGGGCTTGTCCAGGGGGGCGGGGAGGCGGGATTCCAGCCCACGCAGGTCGCTGTCCAGTTCCAGCCGGAGCCCCTCCCCTTCCACCGGGGCACGCAGACGGGCATGCCAGGCGATGGTCCCCCCCAGTCGCTGCCGCAGGGCCGCAGGGGCTGGGGCCAGGAGGGCATCCACGGGCCGGGCGCCGCGGGCCTCCACGGTCAGACCCTCCACGGGGCTGCGCCGGGCATCCAGGGTGAGGGGGACCCCCTCCAGGCGTGCCGTGATCCCCCGCGCCATCAGGGTCTCCCGGGTGAAGGAGAGGGTCCCATCCACCGTATCCAGGGTCCAGCCCCGTCCCCCATGGACGAACCGGCCTTCCCTCACGGACAGCCCGCCGGAGATCCGGGTCCGGCCATCCCCTTCCAGGGGGACTTCCAGCGCCAGTTCCAGGGCGCCTTCCCCGGACTCGGCCCGCACGGGATCGAGCCAGTCCCCTGCCCCTGCGGCAAGCGGGCTGGCGCGCACGAAGCCCAGATAATCCCCCAACCCCCCGCGGGCCCGCCCCCGCACCTGCAGATGCGGGGCCTCCAGGTTCGGGATCTCGGCCCGGGCCTGTTGGATGCCCACCCCCGCGATGCCGCCGCCGGTGGCCTCCAGCGTCATGCCGGCGCCATCGAAGTCCAGTTGCGCGGACAGATCCTCGATGACCGGCCACCCGGGGCGGTAAGACAGCTGGCCGCCCTCCACCCGGGCCCCCAGACGGAAGACCCCCTCGCCGTCGCGGAACGGGAAATCCCGCAGGGCGCCGCGCAGGACCATGCCCCCGGTGGTGAGACGTCCGGCCTGCAGTGCCCGTTCCAGCCAGCGTCGCAGATCCGCAGGCACCCCCCGCGGCAGATAGCCGGCCACGGCACGGGCATCCCCCTCACGCAGGTCCGCGGCCAGGTCCAGGGCGGGGTTCTCCCCCAGGTGGAGGCGGCCCCGGGCCCGGATGGCAAGATCCGCGTTCCGGGCCGACAGGTCATCGCTCACCAGGAGCCCGCCGCCTGGACCGGGGATCCAATCCACCGTGCCCTCCAGGGTCTGCAACCGGAGGGGGCGCTCGAAGTGCTCCGGGATCTCCAGACGGACATCGGTGCCATCAAGCCAGAACTGCCCCCCGTCGGAGGTCCAATCCATCCCCCCGTCCAGGCCGGACACCCCCGGAAAGTTGCCATCGGGGGCCATCCGCAGGCCCCGGAAGCGTCCCTCGGCCCGTCCGGACAGGGCAGCGTCCCCGCCGCGCCGCAGATCCAGCTGCAGGTCGCTCAGGACCCCGGCCGGCCGCAGCCGGGCGAGACGCGCCCGCCACGCCCCCTCCACCAGGGACTGCCCCGCCAGGAACGGGGCCACGTCTTCCAGACGCAGGTGATCGAAACGGGCCCGCAGTCGCTCCCCCTGGGACCCTCGACGCCAGGAGAGATCGAAGCCGCTGGCCGGTGGCCAGCCCACCCCCTCGCGGCGCAGGCTCAGTTCCTCGCCCCGCAGGGTCCAGCCCTCAGGGGCCCGGGTCCACAACAGATGGCCGCTCAGATCCAGTGGTGCGTCCGGCCCGTCGGCATCCCCCGCTTCGGGCACCAGGCCCGTGGCCTCAAGGCGGGTCTGGACCCGGGAGAGATGCCCCCGGTCCCAGCGCACCCACAGGCGTGCGTTCAGGTCCCCGGCCTCCATGCCCAGACGATTCCGGGTCGCCTGCGGGAACCCTTCCAGATGCAACTCCCGGCTGTGCAGATACCCCCTTCCGTCCCAGTCGGCCCCCTTCTCGTGGCGCAAATCCAGGGCCACCTCAATGTCCTGCCCGAGACGCTCCGGCAGGAAGACATTCCCCTTCAGGCGCAGGCGGCCGGCCTCCAGTGCCACCCACAGGTTCAGGTCCTCGAAACGGTCATCGATCCCCAGGAGGCGATCCTCCCAGCGCAGGCGGCTGTCTTCCAGCAGGAAGCGGTTGCCCGCCAGCAGGGCCAGCAGGTCGGCGTCCCCCACCTCGCCGGGAGGCGCCCCTCCGAGCACCCGGATGCGGCCCTGCTCGTCCCGCAGCACGTGCAGATCCGCCCCCCGAACCCGCACCTGATCCAGGACGGGCCGCCGGGACCAGAGGCTGGCGGGCAGGTCCAGGGTCATCTCCACCGTCTCACTGTGAAACAGGGGGGCGGAGATGCCGGGTTCGCGGATGGCCAGGTCGGTGACCCGGATGCGGGCCGAGAGGATGCGCCAGCGCGCCTCCAGATCGCCCACGGTGACGGGATGGCCCATGAGTTCGGAAAGCACGCCCTCCAGCCTGGGGGCAAGCCCATCCACCCGGGGCACCAGCAGGCGAAGCACCACCACCACCGTGGCCAGGAACAGGACGGCGACGGTGGCGGCTCGGACGATCTGGGATGGGATCTTGCTGGCCAAGGGGGCCCTCCCGCCCTCGGGACGGTTTCAGAGGAGGACCACGTCGAACTGCTCCTGGGTGTACAGGGCCTCCACCTGAAACCTTATGGGGATACCGATGAACTCCTGCAACTGGGCCACGCTGGCGGATTCCTCGTCCAGCAGCAGGTCCACCACCGACTGGGCGGCCAGCACCAGCAGTTCCCGGGCATCGAACTGGCGTGCCTCGCGCATGATCTCCCGGAACATCTCGTAGCATACGGTCTCGGCGGACTTGATGTAGCCCCGACCGGCACAGGTGGGACAGGGTTCGCAGAGTTGGTGCTCCAGGCTCTCCCGGGTCCGCTTGCGGGTCATCTCCACCAGGCCCAGGGGGGAGACATCGCAGATCTGGTTCTTGGCGTGGTCCTTCTCCATGGCCTTCTCCAGGGAGCGCAATACCTGACGTTTATGCTCTTCCTGGGTCATGTCGATGAAGTCCACGATGATGATCCCCCCCAGATTGCGCAGCCGCAACTGGCGGGCGATGGCCTGGGCCGCCTCCAGGTTGGTCTTGAAGATGGTCTCCTCCAGGTTGCGATGTCCCACGAAGGCCCCGGTATTGATGTCGATGGTGGTCATCGCCTCGGTCTGATCGAAGATCAGGTAGCCGCCGGACTTGAGTTCCACCTTGCGTTCCAGGGCCTTCTGGATCTCCCCTTCCACGTTGTAGAGATCGAAGATGGGGCGCTCACCGGGATAGTGCTCGATGCGGTCCCGAAGTTCCGGCACATACTGGGCGGCGAACTCGGCGACCCGGTTGGCGGTCTCCCGGGAATCCACCCGGATCTTCTCCAGTTCCACACCCACCATATCCCGCAGGATGCGCTGGGTCAGGGGCAGGTCGGCATAGACCTCGGTGCCGGGAGCGAGGGTGGCGGCGTTCTGGCGGATGCTCTGCCAGAGCTTGTTGAGAAAGACCATGTCCTTGCGCAGGGCCTCGGGGTCGGCGGCCTCGGCCGCCGTCCGCACGATGAACCCGAAGGGGCTCTCCGTCTCCGCCTGCAGGGCCTCCACGCTGGCCTTGAGGCGGGCCCGTTCCGCCTCGTCCTCGATTCGCGCGGAGATCCCCACGGAACGGTTGTCCGGCATGAGCACCAGGTAGCGGGAAGGGACCGTGATGTAGGTGGTCAGCCGGGCCCCCTTGGTCCCCAGGGGGTCCTTGATGACCTGCACCAGGACATCCTGCCCCTCCCGCAGCAGGCGGTGGATGGGCTCGCCGCGCTCCGGCTCCCCGGGGACCGCCTCATCCCGCTCCACGGGGGCCACATCGGAGGCATGGAGGAAGGCGGCGCGCTCCTGACCGATGTCCACGAAGGCGGCATCCATCCCCGGCAGCACACGGCTCACGCGCCCCTTGTAGATGTTGCCCACCCGTCCCCGTCGACGGGCCCGCTCCATGTTCAACTCCATGAGGACACCGTTCTCCACCAGGGCCACGCGGGTCTCCTGGGGGGTCACGTTCATGAGGATCTCAGTACCCATCATCACTCGTCTTTCCGCGTTCTGGATCGGTGTCCGCCGGGGCCGCTTCGCCCCAGGTCGGCCGGATACCCCGGTGCGCCAGCAGGCGCCCGGTCTCGTAGAGGGGCAGCCCCACCACACCGGTGTAGCTACCCTCCAGGTGACGCACGAACAGACCGCCCCGGCCCTGGATCCCGTAGGCCCCGGCCTTGTCCGCAGGCTCCCCGGTGGCCCAGTAGGCGGCCATGACCTCGGGGCCGAGGGCGTCCAGGGTCACCCGGGTGGCGCTCTGGGTCTCGTCGATCCCCGCCGCATGGGCCAGGGCCACCGCCGTATAGACCACATGGACCCGCCCCGAGAGGCGCTCCAGCATCTCCAGGGCCTCATCCCGGCCAGCGGGCTTGCCCAGGATCAGGCCATCGATGCTCACCACCGTGTCCGCCCCCAGCACCGGCAGCACGCCCCCGGTGGCCTCCCGGCCGGCGGCGGCCTTGGTCCGCGCCAGGCGCGCGGCGTGTACCGCGGGGTCCTCCCCCGGGCGGGGCGCCTCGTCCACGTCCACGGGATGCACCCGGTGGGGGATCCCGAGCTGCTCCAGCAGGGTCCGTCGGCGGGGGGAGGCGGAGGCAAGCAGGATCATGGCCTATCCACGGTGGTAGGGGTGACCGCGCAGCAGGGACCAGGCGCGGTAGAGTTGTTCGGCGAGGATCACGCGCACCAGGGGGTGGGGGAAGGTGAGCGGTGACAGGGACCAGAGGACATCGGCCCGGGCGCGGCAGGTCGGGTCCAGGCCGTCGGGGCCGCCCACCAGCAGACAGACGTCGCGGCCGGAGTGCATCCAGTCGTCCAGACGGCCCGCCAGGCCGCTGGTATCCCAGGTCCGCCCCCCTTCGTCCAGGGCCACCACCCAGGCACCCCCGGGGATGGCGGCCAGCAGGTCCCGGCCTTCCTGGGCCCGCAGACGCTGCACATCCGTGTTGCGACCGCGCCGGGGCGCGGGGACCTCCCGGAGCACCAGGGCGCATTCCTGAGGCATGCGCTGGGCATAGGTCTCGAAGCCCTGGGTCACCCAGGCGGGCATGCGGGTGCCGATGGCCAGGAGATGGATGCGCATGACCCCGTCAGCGGCGCAGGCGGCGCACGGCCGCCTCGGGGGTATCCCCGGCCTGCTCCTCATCCCCCGGGGTATCGGTCTCATCCTCCCCGGTGCGCCAGAGCTTCTCCAGATTGTAGAAGTCCCGCACCTCCGGGAGCATGACGTGGACCACCACGTCGTTCAGGTCCACCAGGACCCATTCCCCGTCCCGCTCCCCCTCGAACCCCAGGGGGCGGATCCCGGCCTCCTTGGTCTTGAGCAGGACGTTTTCGGCCAGGGACTTCACGTGACGGGCGGATCCCCCGGTGACGATCACCATGGTATCGGTGACGGAGGTCTTGCCCCGGACGTCGAGCACGGCGATGTCCCGGCCCTTCATGTCTTCCAGCGCGTCCACCACGATGCGGGTGAGTTCTTGATTCTGCATGCCGTTCTCGGTTGAGGTGCCCCCCGTCTTCCGGGCGGCGTGATCGTTGGGGCGGCCTAGGAGGCCGCCGGGCGGTAGAGGCCCTCGCGCTCAATATACTCCGCCACCCTGCGGGGCAGGAGGTACTGGGGGCTGCGGCCCCGGGCCACCGTGCCACGGATGGCGGTGGCGGAGATGTCCAGCTGGGTCACCGGCAGGAACAGGACCCGGCCCACCGGGGCCTGCCGCAGCATCGCCGGGTCATGGGTGCGCCGGTCATCCATCCAGTCCCCCAGGTCGTGGGAGGCCGGGCTCCCCGGCCGGTGGGAGACGACGATATGGGCCAGTTCGCTGATCTCCTGCCAGCGGTGCCAGGAGGACAGGCCGGCGAAGGCATCCATCCCCAGCATGAGGCACAGAGGTACCGCTTCCCCCACCTCGGCCCGGAGGTCCCGCAGGGTATCCACGGTGTAGGACGGGCCCTCGCGGTGGAGTTCCCGGGGGTCCAGGCGAAAGCCCGGCTGTCCCTCCACGGCGCGCTCCACCATCTTGGCCCGGTGTACCACCGCCGCCACCGGACGGCGCCGGTGCGGCGGTGTGCCGCAGGGGATGAAGCGCACCTCGTCCAGGCCCAGGTGCTCCTTCACCTCCAGGGCCGGGCGCAGGTGGCCGAAGTGGATGGGGTCGAAGGTGCCGCCGAGGATACCGATCATGGGGTGCGCCGGGGGGCTTCAGCCACGCACATGGCCATCACCCAGGACGATGAACTTGAGGGTGGTCAGCCCCTCCAGGCCCACGGGTCCGCGGGCGTGGAGCTTGTCGGTGCTGATGCCGATCTCCGCCCCCAGGCCGTACTCGAAGCCATCGGCGAAGCGCGTGGAGGCATTCACCATGACGGAACTGGAGTCCACCTCCCGCAAGAACCGCCGCGCCCGGCCGTAGTCCTCGGTGAGGATCGCGTCGGTGTGGCCGGAGCCGTAGGCGTGGATGTGCTCGATGGCCGCATCCAGATCCGGCACCACGCGCACCGCCAGGATGGGGGCCAGGTACTCGGCGCGCCAGTCCGCCTCGGTGGCCTCGGCGATCCCCGGCAGGAAGGCCCGGGTACGGGCGCAGCCCCGCAGTTCCACCCCCTTCTCGGCGAACACCGGGGCCAGGGCCTTCAGGGCCCGGGGGGCGATCCCCTCCGCCACCAGCAGGGTCTCCAGGGTGTTGCAGGTGCCGTAGCGCTGGGTCTTGGCGTTCACCGTCACCGCCACGGCCTGGTCCAGTTGCGCCCGGTCATCGATATAGACGTGGCAGACCCCATCCAGGTGCTTGATCACCGGGATGCGGGACTCCTCGCTCACCCGGGCGATGAGCCCCTTGCCCCCCCGGGGCACGATGACGTCCACGAAGGCGTTCATGCGCAGCAGGGCCCCCACGGCGGCGCGGTCGGTGGTGGCCACCACCTGCACGGCGTCCGCCGGCAGGCCGGCGCTCTCCAGGCCCTCGCGGATACAGTCCGCCAGCACCCGGTTGGAGTGGAAGGCCTCGGAGCCGCCCCGCAGGATGGCGGCGTTGCCGGACTTGAGGCACAGTCCGGCGGCGTCCACGGTGACATTGGGTCGGGATTCATAGATGATGCCCACGACCCCGAGGGGCACCCGCATCCGCCCCACCTGGATCCCCGAGGGGCGGTAGTTGAGATCCGAGATGGCCCCCACCGGATCCGGCAGGGCCGCGATCTGCCGCAGGCCCTCGGCCATGGTGGCCAGGTGCTGGGGGGTGAAGGCCAGACGGTCCAGCAGGGCCGCATCCAGACCGGCCTGCTCACCGGCCTCCAGGTCGCGGCGATTCTCCGCCAGCAGGGTCTCACCGCGCTGCTCGATCAGCCCGGCCACGGCCCGGAGGGCACGGTCCTTGGCCCCCGTCTCCGCCCGGGCCAGGACCCGGGAGGCGGCCCGGGCCTTCTGGCCCATGGCCTCCATGGTTTTTTGGATCTCTTCGCTCACCGTCTCAGACACCGTTGCTCGCCTCACTGGATGGGTTGGCCATTTCCGGGGCTCGCCCCCTCAGGACGCCACCGGGCAGGGAGCGGTCCCCGCCAGGGCGAGGGTCAAGTCTAGCAATTCATCCCACGGGCTGCCCGATTCCAGGCCCTTGATGACCCGATCGACCCGCGCACAATCCGAAAGCAGCCCCGCCAGGACGGGCTCCCTCAGGCGGCCCAGGGCCGCGCGCACCAGGGGCTGGCGACGCGGGGGCCGGACGCCCCCGAGGAGGCCGCGCAGGGCCTCGCCCGCCTGGACCCGCTCGGCCATCTGGTGCAGACCCCGGATCTCCCGGGCCAGGGCCCAAAGCACCAGGACGGGGTCCACCCCCTCCCCCCGCAGGCCCTGCAGGACACGCACCGCCCGGGGGGGATCGGCCGCCAGGGCGGCGTCCACCAGATCAAAGACCCCGAAACGGGCACTGTCGGCCACCGCCGACATCACCGCGGGGCCATCCAGTGCCCCGGGCCCGGTGAGCAGCAGGAGCTTCTCGATCTCCTGGGCCGCCGCCAGCAGATTGCCTTCCACCCGTTCACAGAGAAGATGCACTGCCTCCGGGGTGGGCACCAGACCTCCCCGGCGCAAGCGCCGCTCCATCCAGGCCTCGGTGGCGGTCCGGTCCAGGGGCCAGACCTGCACCATCACCCCGGCCCCCTCCAGGGCGCGGCACCAGGCGGCCTTGCGGTCCCGGGCTTCCAGCCGGGGGCATTGCACCAGCAGCACGGTATCCCCGGGAGGACGCGCCGCATAGGCCTCCAGGGCCCGTCCCCCCTCGACACCGGGCTTGCCCGTGGGCAGGCGCAGGTCCAGCACGCGGCGGCTGGCGAAGAGGGACAGGCTCTGGGCGGCCTCGCGCAGGGCATTCCAGTCGAAACCGGGATCGGCGGCGAAGACCTCCCGGTCGGTATAGCCCCGGGCCCGGGCTGCGGCACGCACGGCGTCCGCGGCCTCCACCATCTGCAGGGGCTCGTCCCCGGAAAGCAAATAGACGGGGGCCAGCCCCTTCTCCAGGTGCGACTCCAGTTGTTCGGGCCGGATCTGCATGCAGCGCGTTCAGCGCTCCACGTTCTGGAGGTGGATCATCATCAGTTCCACGGCGTCCCGGCGCATGGCCTCCTGGAGGACCCGCTCCTGCTCGTCCCGGCCCAGCACGCCGGAGGCGTCGAAGAGATAGTCCCGGGAGAGGGTCAGGCTCTTCCGGGGGACCGTGAACGACGAATCCACGCCCTGCACACGATAGGTGAGCCGTAGCTGGACCTCGTATTCACTCACGCGCGCATCCCCACCCACGGAGAGGTTCCGACGCCCGGTTCGGTTTTCCAGGATCTCCAGCCGGGCGGTGGCCTCATCCCGGGGCACCACCTCGCCCCCCCGGGCCTGGAGGGCCTGCTGCAGCTCGTTATACAGGGGATCCCAGGATTCGAGCCCCACGAGGGTGGTACGCTCCATGGGGCCGGGCAGCACCCCGGCCTCCCGGAGCTGGAAGCCGCAGCCCGAAAGCAGCAGGATCAGGACCGCAGCCAGCCATGGCCCGGCATGGATCCTGGGGGCGGCGGCCCGGAGGCTCACTTGGCCACCACGTTGACCAGCTTGCCGGGGACGACGATCACCTTGGCGATGGACCTGCCCTCGGTATGGCGTTGCACATGGTCATCCGCCAGGGCCGCCGCCTGGATGGCCTCCCGGTCGGCGTCGCTGGGGACCTGGATGCGGCCCCGCAGCTTGCCGTTCACCTGCACCACGATCTCCTGGGTGGCGCTCTCCAGGGCCGTGGGGTCCACCTGCGGCCAGGGACGGTCCACCACGGCGTCGTCGTGTCCCAGTTCCCGCCAGAGCCGGTGACTGATGTGGGGCACGATGGGGGCCAGCATGAGCACCACCCCCTCCAGGGCCTCCTGCATCAGGGCCCGGCCCTGGGGGCTGTCGTCCTCGAAGCGGCCCAGGTCGTTCATCAGTTCCATGCAGGCGGCGATGGCGGTGTTGAAGGTGTAGCGCCGCTCCAGATCGTCGCTCACCTTGGCCAGGGTCTGGTGCAGCTTGCGCCGCAGGGCCGACTGCGCCTCCGTGAGGTCGCGTGGATCCAGGGCCGGGGCCGGCCCGGCGCTGACATGGGCATGCACCTGGCGCCACAGGCGCTTGAGGAAGCGGAAGGCCCCCTCCACGCCGGAGTCGGACCACTCCAGGGACATCTCCGGCGGCGCGGCGAACATCATGAACAGGCGCACGGTGTCGGCGCCGTAGTGCTCGATGAGCGCCTGCGGATCCACGGTGTTGCCCTTGGACTTGGACATCTTGGCCCCGTCCTTGAGCACCATCCCCTGGGTGAGCAGCCGGGTGAAGGGCTCGTCGCCGGGCACCAGACCCTCGTCCCGCATCAGTTTATGAAAGAAGCGGGCATAGAGCAGGTGCAGGATGGCGTGCTCGATGCCGCCCACGTACTGATTCACCGGCAGCCAGTGGCGGCCCCGTTGATCCACCATGGCGGTGTCGCTGTCCGGGCAGGTGTAGCGGGCGTAGTACCAGGAGGACTCGAAGAAGGTGTCGAAGGTGTCCGTCTCCCGCCGGGCCGCGCCGCCACACTGCGGGCAGGTGGTCTCGTAGAACTCGGGCATCCTCTTGAGGGGGGACCCCTCGCCGTCGACGGCCACGTCCTCGGGCAGCACCACCGGCAGCTGGTCCTCGGGCACCGGCACTGCGCCGCACTGCGGGCAGTGGATGATGGGGATGGGACAGCCCCAGTAGCGTTGCCGGGAGACGCCCCAGTCCCGCAGGCGGTAGTTGACCCGGCGCTGACCCAGGCCCCGCTCTTCGAGGAAGGCGGAGATGGCATCGAAGGCCTGCGCGGAGTCGAGCCCATCGAAGGGGCCGGACTGGATCAACACCCCCTTCTCGGTGAAGGCCCCCTGTTCCAGATCCACGGCACCTGCCCCGCCATCGGCGGGACGGATCACCTGGCGGATGGGCAGGCCATGGGCCCGGGCGAACTCCCAGTCCCGCTGGTCGTGGGCCGGCACGGCCATGACGGCCCCGGTGCCGTACTCCATGAGGACGAAGTTGGCCACCCAGACCGGCACCGGATCGCCGGTGATCGGATGGATGGCCCGCATCCCCGTGTCCACGCCACGTTTCTCCTGGGTGGCCATGAGGGCCTCGGACACGGCCTCGTGGCGGCACTGCTCCACGAAACGCGCCACGTCGGGATTGCCCTCGGCCACCCGACGGGCCAGGGGGTGATCCGCCGCCACCGCCATGTAGGTGACCCCCATGAGGGTGTCCGGCCGGGTGGTATAGACCCGGAGGGGATCGTGCCCCTCCACCTGGAAATCGAACTCCACCCCTTCGGAGCGGCCGATCCAGTTGCGCTGCATGGTGCGCACCTCCTGGGGCCAGCCCTCCAGCTGATCCAGCCCTTCCAGCAGTTCCTGGGCATAGGCGGTGATGCGCACGAACCACTGGGGGATCTCCCGGCGCTCCACCAGGGCCCCGGAACGCCAGCCGCGGCCCTCGATCACCTGTTCGTTGGCCAGCACGGTCTGGTCCACCGGGTCCCAGTTCACCACCGCCGTCTTGCGATAGACCAGCCCCTTCTCGAACAGACGCAGGAAGAGCCATTGTTCCCAGCGGTAGTAGTCCGGGGCGCAGGTGGCGATCTCCCGGGACCAGTCATAGGCAAACCCCAGTCGCTTGAGCTGGCCGCGCATGTAGTCGATGTTCTCATAGGTCCACTGCGCCGGGGGCACGCCGTGCTTCATGGCGGCGTTCTCCGCCGGCAGGCCGAAGGCGTCCCAGCCCATGGGCTGCAGGACGTTGCGTCCGCGCATGCGCTGATAACGAGCGATGACGTCGCCGATGGTGTAGTTGCGCACGTGGCCCATGTGCAGCCGGCCGCTGGGATACGGGAACATGGACAGGCAATAGAAGGGCTCGCGGTCCGTCCGCTCCCGGGCGCGGAAACAGGTGTTGTCCTCCCACCACTGCTGGGCCTCGGTCTCGACGGTTTCAGGTTGGTAATGTTCTTGCATGGGGACACCGGGTGGATCGGGGGATGGCTCCGGGACGTTGCCCGTGGCCGCGGCGCTTGGAAAAGACCAAAAAGCATACCAGCGCCCGCGCGAGGGGGACAACTTGGTCACGGCGCATGGCCGCGGCCCGGGAGACTTGGTAGGCTGATACGCAGACCAGAGCGGCGCTTGCCGGGAGTGAGGATCATGGCCGAAGACGACAAGAACACCCCGCACGCTCACCCGATGCGGGACACCCTGACCCAGGCCTACGAGCGCATGCTGGAACGGGTGCGCCACGCCCTGGAGACGGCGGAGCCCACCCTGGAGGAGGCCATCCAGCAGGCCGTGCACAAGGCGGTGCACCTGGGCGAGGTCACCCGGGAGGAGGCCCACGAGGTGGCGGACTACCTGCGCCGGGACCTGCACGACATGGGGGACTACCTGAGCGCCTCCCGGCGGGACCTGCGCACCTGGCTGCGCATGGATCTGCAGCTGATCGAGGCCCGGCTGCTGGACCTGCTCAGCTCGGTGGCGGACCGCACCCGCCTGGAACTGGCGGAGCTGGAGGCCCGGGCCCGGACGGTGGGCATCTGGCACACCGGGGAGGTGGCCGGCCCCGGGGAACTCACCTGCACCGAATGCGACGAGACACTGCACTTCACCCGCAGCGGGCGCATCCCCCCCTGCCCCCGCTGCAAGGCCACCACCTTCAGGCGTGCCCGGGACTGAACCGCCGCCGGCGCCCCGCCAGGGGCAGGAGCACCGCCGCCAGGGCGGCGGTCCCCACCACCGGCCCGTCCCCCCAGATCGCGTAGGGGGTGGCGCCCTCCCGCGGCTGCACCTGGGTGGTGAGGACATGGGTGGTGAACTGGGGCGAGCGGGCCAGCACCTCCCCCCGGTGCCCGATCACCGCCGAGACGCCGGTATTGGTGGCCCGCAGCATGGGCCGCCCGGTCTCCGCGGAGCGCACCCGGGCGATCTCCAGGTGCTGGTGGGGCGCGATGGAATCCCCGAACCAGGCATCGTTGGTGACGTTCACCAGCAGGCGCGCCCCGGGCAGGGCCCGGATCATCTGGGCACCGAAGGCGTCCTCGTAGCAGATGGACGGCCCCAGGGTGATCCCGGCGGCCTGGAGGGTCCAGCCCCCGTGGCCCCGGGAGAGGTCCGCCATGGGCAGCTGGATATAGGCATCCAGCCAGGCCAGCAGGCCGCGCAGGGGCAGGTATTCACCGAAGGGAACCCGCCTGCGCTTGTGGTAAAACGCCGGGTCCGCACCCCCCACCCGGGCGATGCTGTTGTACATCTCCCCGGTCTGCGGATCATGGGTGAAGACCCCGATGACCAGATCACTGCCCTGTTCCGCCAGATCCCGGGCCAGGGGATCCAGCAGCGGTGCCTGTAGCTGATCGTAGAAGGCGGGCACCGCCGTCTCCGGCCAAACGATGAGGTCACTGCCAGCGGCCTCCAGGGACAGACGGCGGTAGAGGTCCATGGAGAGGGGCAGCTTCGCCGGGTCGATCTTATCCTCCTGGGACACGTTGCCCTGGAGCAGGCTGGCGGTGAGGGCGGGGCCCGTGGGCCGCGTCCAGTCCATCTGGCCAAGCCCGACCCCGCCGAGTCCGAGGAGCAGGATCACGGCCAGGGCCGTCACCCCCCGGCGTCCGTCCACCAGGACCCAGGCCAGGGCCCCGGCCAGCATGGCGGCCATGGCGCTGCCCCCCAGCTCCCCCAGCAGCGGCAGGTATCCCGCCAGGGGGGTGTCCAGTTGAGCCGTGCCCAGACGCAGCCAGGGAAAGCCCGTGAGGAACCAGCCCCGGATCCACTCCAGGAGCACCCACAGGGCCGGCACCAGGCCCATGAGCCACAGGGGCCGGGGCAAACCGGGACGCAGCCGGGCGGCCAGCCACCCCAGCAGCGCCGGGAACAGGGCCAGGAAGAGGACGAACCCCGCCGTGATCAGGGCCGCCAGCGGGGCGATGGCCGAGCCGAACAGGTGCAGGCTGTAATAGACCCAGTACACCCCCGCCCCGAAGAAGCCCGCCCCGAAGGCATAGCCCCGCAGTCCCGCCTGCTTGGGCGGGGCCCCGGCCCACAGGAGAAACAGCAGGGCCGGACCGAGGATGGCCAGGGGCCGCCAGCCGAAGGGGGCAAAGGCCAGGACCGTGACGGCCCCGGCCAGCAGGGCCCCCAGGGCGGACAGGCGGGGGTGGCGTTCCAGGGCGGTGATCCAGTCGTGACGGACGGGGTTCGACGGCATGGGATCGGCACCAGGGGATGAGGGCCGGGGCCCTCAGTCCTCCTCTCCCGTCTCCGGCTCGGGCTGCCGGTAGCTGAATTCCAGGAGATGGACACGGCGGTTGTCCGCCCGGAGGATCCGCACATGGAAGCGGTCGAAGCTGAGTTCCTCGCCGCGCTTGGGTACGTGGCCGAAGCGGTGGACGATGAAGCCGCCGATGGTGTCGAACGCCTCGTCGCTGTACTGGGTATTGAAGTAGGCGTTGAACTCCTCGATGGGGGTCAGCGCCTTGACGGTGAATCGCCCGTTGGCGTGGCGCAGGATATGGGTGAGGAAGTCCTCGATATCGTGCTCATCGTCGATCTCGCCGACGATCTGCTCCAGCACGTCCTCGATGGTCACCAGGCCCGCCACGCCACCGTACTCGTCCACCACGATGGCCATGTGGTTGCGACTGTTGCGGAACTCCTTGAGCAGCACGTTCAGCCGCTTGCTCTCGGGCACGAACACGGCCGGTCTCAGGATATCCTGCATATCGAAGACCTCATGGCCCCCCTCCACGAAATAGCGCAGCATATCCTTGGCCAGCAGGATACCCACCACCTCGTCCCGGTCATCCCCGATCACCGGGAAGCGGGAATGGGCCGACTCCGCCAGCAGGGGAATGAGTTCCGGGAGCCGGGCATCCCGGGTCACCACGTCCATCTGGGCGCGGGGGATCATGATGTCCCGGACCTGCATCTCCGAGACCTGCAGGACCCCCTCCAGCATCCCCAGCCCGTCGGAATCGATGATCTGGCGCTGCTGTGCGTTGCGCAGCATCTCCAGCAGCTGGGTGCGATCCCGGGGCTCGCTGGACAGGGCGAGGCCGAAGCGCTCCACCCAGCTGCGTGCCCCGGGATGACTAGATCGGTCGGTATTCATGGCGTGACATCGTTTCCGTTGGGTTGATGGAACCGCCCCGGGCCGGTGGCCCGGATGCAGGGAAGCGGACGGAACGGCCCGCACGGGTTCGTCCGCCCCGCCTCCCGGGTGGATCGGATCAGGACTGCAGGGCCTTGTAAGGATCCTCATGCCCCAGGGCCGCCATGAGGGCGGTCTCCATGGCCTCCATGGTCTGCGCCTCCACTTCCCCCTGGTGATCGAAACCCCGCAGGTGGAGCATGCCGTGGATGACCATGTGGGCCCAGCGACTCTGCAGCGGGCATCCGGCCTCCCGGGCCTCCCGGGCCACCACCGGGGCGCAGATCAACAGATCTCCCAGATGATCCACGGGGATCCCCTCCGGCCCCTCGAAGGGGAAGGAAAGTACATTGGTGGGACGGTGGAGGCCACGATAGGCCCCGTTGAGGTCGGCGCTCTCCGCCTCGTCCACGATGCGGATCACCACGGAGCCGCTGGCCCCCTGGCGGGCCCGATCCACCCAGCGGCGGAACGAGGACGGGGCGGGGATCCCCCGCCGGGGGACCGCGTACTGCACCTGGGTCGGGTTCGACATCAGGCCTCCCCGGTGCCCGCCCCGCTGGCGTCGTAGGCCTCCACGATGCGCTGTACCAGGGGATGGCGAACCACGTCGGAAGCCGTGAAGAAGGTGAAACTGACGCCCTTTACATCCTTGAGGATCTCCACCACGTGACGCAGCCCGGACTGGCGCGGGTTGGGCAGGTCCGTCTGGGTCACGTCCCCGTTCACCACAGCAGTGGAACCAAACCCGATGCGGGTCAGGAACATCTTCATCTGTTCAGGGGTGGTGTTCTGGGCCTCGTCCAGGATGACGAAGGCATCGTTGAGGGTGCGCCCGCGCATGTAGGCCAGGGGGGCCACTTCGATCACGCTGCGCTCCTGTAGCTTGGCCACTTTTTCAAAGCCCAGCATCTCGTAGAGGGCGTCATACATGGGACGCAGGTAAGGATCGATCTTCTGGGCCAGATCCCCCGGCAGGAAGCCGAGGCGCTCCCCGGCCTCCACCGCCGGACGCACCAGCACCAGACGGCGAACCCGGTCCGTCTCCAGGGCCTCGCAGGCCGCCGCCACGGCCAGGTAGGTCTTTCCGGTGCCAGCGGGGCCCACCCCGAAGTTCAGGTCATGGCTTCGGATGTTGCGCAGGTAACGCTGCTGGTGGGGGCCGCGACCCCGGATGACCCCGCGCCGAAGGCGTAAGGCCGGTTCTTCCTCTCCGCCCAGGGCACCGGACCCGGTGGCCTCCGCCCCGGAGGCTCGCAGGTGCAGATGCACCCGCTCCGGGGTCAGGGCCTCGTCCGCCGTGCTGCGGTAGAGATCGCGCAGCATCTCCGCCCCGGTCTGGGCGGGGCGGGTGTCGCCGATGACATTGAAGCGGCCGCCACGGTTGTTGATCTCCACCCCCAGCCGCTTCTCCAGCAGTCGCAGGTGTTCATCGAAGGGACCACAGAGATTGGCGAGTCGCAGATTGTCCACGGGCTCCAGGGACAACTCCACGGTGGTGGGGCGCTGTCCCTCTTTCCGGGTTTCTTGGGAAGGTTCTGTCAAGGTCGTTCTGGAAGGCTCTCGGGCATGGGATGGTCCGCTAGGGCGTCCTCCTTCGGGGCCCAGGGTCAGATTATAGCGTGATCCGATCCCGCTCGCTGCCCCGGTGAGCGGGGCTGAAGGCATTCGCCGCGCAGGGAGTGACTCAGGGCCTCGGTGATGCGCACCGGGATCATCCGCCCCGCCAGGATCGCCTCCCCCGGGAAGTTCACCACACGGTTGTTGTCGGTGCGCCCGGCCATCCACGCCGGATCGCGGCGGGAGGGGCCGTCCACCAGCACGGTCTCCACACGGCCCACCATGGCCTGGCTGATGTGCCGCGCCTGGGTGTCCACCCGGGCCTGCAGGCGTTGCAGGCGGGCCTTCTTCTCCTCCAGGGGCGTGGGGTCCTCCAGGGCGGCGGCGGGAGTCCCCGGCCGCGGGCTGTAGATGAAGCTGAAGGACTGGTCAAAACCCACGGACTCGATCAGATCCAGGGTGGCCCGGAAGTCTTCCTCCGTCTCCCCGGGGAAGCCGACGATGAAATCCGAGGACAGGGTGATGTCCGGGCGGGCCTCCTTCAGCCGCCGCACCTTGGCCCGGTATTCCAGGGCGGTGTGCCCGCGCCGCATGGCCGCCAGGATGCGGTCCGAGCCGCTCTGCACCGGCAGATGCAGATGCCCCGCCAGCTGCGGCACGTCGGCAAATGCCTGGATGAGCCGCTCGGAGAGCTCCAGGGGATGGGAGGTGGTGAAGCGGATGCGTTCGATCCCCTCCACCGCGGCCACGTATTCGATGAGCAGGGCCAGGTCTGCCAGGTCCCCGTCATGCATCGCACCGCGATAGGCATTGACATTCTGTCCCAGCAGGGTCACCTCGCGGACCCCCTGGGCCGCCTGTTGCGCCACCTCCGCCAGCACGTCGTCGAAGGGCCGGCTGATCTCCTGTCCGCGGGTGTAGGGCACGACACAGTAGGTGCAGAAGCGGCTGCACCCCTCCATGACGGAGACGAAGGCCGTATATCCCCGGGCCCGGGGTTCGGGCAGACGGTCGAATTTCTCGATCTCGGGAAAGGAGACGTCCATCACGGGCCCCTCCCCCCGCCGCACGGCGTCGATCATCTCCGGTACGCGGTGCAGGGTCTGGGGCCCGAAGACCAGATCCACAAAGGGGGCGCGGCGACGCAATTCGGCCCCCTCCTGGCTGGCCACGCATCCGCCCACACCGATGATCACCCCGGGGCGGGCCGCCTTGAGGGCCCGCCAGCGACCCAGCAGGGAGAAGACCTTCTCCTGGGCCTTCTCCCGGATGGCACAGGAATTGAGCAGCAGCACGTCCGCCCGGGCCGGGTCGTCGGTGACCTCGGCGCCATGGGCCGCATGCAGCAGATCCAGGAGCCGGCCCGAGTCGTACTCGTTCATCTGGCATCCCTGGGTCTGGATGTGGATCGTCGTCTTCATGGCGCGATTCTACCCGACAGGACCGGGACGGGGCCATGCGCCCCGAGGGGCCGGGGGGGGCTCCCTTCCTCCCCGGGGGGGCGGACAACCGTCAGAACGGGATGTCGTCATCGAAATCCGTCGAGGGTCCCTGGGAGGCGGGGGACGGTCCACCGGCTGGGGCATTGCCGGAACCCCGGGATGGGGCGCCGCCCCCCTGCCCCCAGCCGGGGTCATTGTCATACTCGGCGCTGCCGCCACCGCCACCGCCGCCGCTTCCGCCACGGCCACCCAGCATCTGCATCTCACTGCCCACCACCTCGGTGGTGTACCGGTCCTGACCATCCTGCCCCTGCCACTTGCGGGTCTGCAGGCGGCCCTCGACGTAGACCTGGGAGCCCTTGCGCAGGTATTCCCCGGCGATCTCCGCCAGACGCCCGAAGAACACCACGCGGTGCCATTCCGTGCGCTCCTGCACATCCCCCGTCTGCTTGTCCCGCCAGCTGTCGGTGGTGGCCAGACGGATGTTGGTCACCGCGGCGCCGCTGGGGGCGTACTTCACCTCGGGATCGGCGCCCAGGTTACCGATGAGAATGACCTTGTTGATACCTCGTGCCATGGGATTCCTCGTGCCTTTGGGATGCGGTTCTTGATGGGGCCCCGCCATGCGTCCTTCGCCCCCGGTGGGGACGATGGGATTCGTGCGCTGGCATCATGTTACATTAGTCGTTTGTCCGCAATCCGTCATCGGCAACCCGATACCCAGCGCATCGGTGTGCACCGCCCCCGGCGGCAAGCGATTCCGGTTCATCCCCTTCATTGCGTATCCCCACCCATGGAACACATCCTCGTCCGCGGTGCCCGGACCCACAATCTGCAGAACGTGGACCTGGTCCTGCCCAGGGACCAGCTGATCGTCGTCACCGGCGTATCGGGTTCGGGCAAGTCCTCCCTGGCCTTCGACACCCTCTTCGCCGAGGGGCAACGGCGGTATGTGGAGTCGCTCTCCGCCTACGCCCGGCAGTTCCTCTCCATGATGGAAAAGCCGGATGTGGATCATATCGAGGGGCTCTCCCCGGCCATCTCCATCGAACAGAAGAGCACCTCCCATAACCCCCGGTCCACCGTGGGCACCATCACCGAGATCTACGACTACCTCCGTCTGCTGTTCGCCCGGGCCGGCACCCCCCGTTGTCCGGAGCATGGAACCACCCTGGAGGCGCAGACGGTGAGCCAGATGGTGGACCAGGTCATGGAACACCCGGAAGGGGAACGGCTCATGCTCCTGGCCCCGGTGGTGCAGGACCGCAAGGGGGAACATGTCAACATCCTGGAGGGCCTGCGATCCCAGGGGTTCCTGCGGGCGCGCATCGACGGTGAACTGCTGGAACTGGACGAGGCCCCGGCACTGGAGCCCAAGCGCAAGCATACCATCGAGGTGGTGGTGGACCGGTTCCGGGTGCGCGAGGACCTGCGGCTGCGGCTGGCCGAATCCCTGGAAACGGCCCTGGCCCTCTCGGAAGGCATCGCCCTGATCCGGTGGCTGGATGACCCCGACCACCCCCCGCTGATCTTCTCCTCCCGCTTCGCCTGCCCCCACTGCGGCTATGCCCTGCAGGAGCTGGAACCGAGGATGTTCTCGTTCAACAACCCAGCCGGGGCCTGCCCCTCCTGTGACGGACTCGGGGTACAGCAGTTCTTCGATCCGCAGCGCGTGGTGGCCCATCCGGAGCTGAGCCTGGCCGGCGGCGCGATCCGGGGATGGGACCGGCGCAATCCCTATTATTTCCAGATGATCCAGTCCCTTGCGGAACACTTCGGATTCGATCTTGACACCCCATTTGAAGAGCTCCCGGAGCGGATCCGTCATGCGGTGCTACACGGCAGCGGCGACGAGCGCATCGCATTCGAATATGGCAACACCCGTGGGCGACGCAGCCGCAGCGCCCATCCCTTTGAGGGCATCCTGCCCAATCTGCAGCGCCGGTACCGCGAGACGGATTCCTCAGCCGTACGCGAGGAGTTGTCCAAATACCTGTCGGTGCATCCCTGTCCCGAGTGTGGAGGGACCCGACTGAACCGCGCGGCGCGCCACGTCTTTATCGGCGAACGGACGTTGCCGCAGATCACGGGCCTCCCCATCGGCGAGGCCCAAACCTTCTTTGCCGAACTCGCCCTGCCGGGACGGCAGGGTCGTATCGCCGAAAAGATCGTCAAGGAGATCCGGGACCGCCTGGATTTCCTCGTGAACGTGGGGCTGGACTACCTGACCCTGGACCGCTCTGCCGACACCCTCTCCGGCGGCGAGGCCCAGCGTATCCGACTCGCCTCCCAGATCGGTGCGGGCCTGGTGGGGGTCATGTACATCCTGGACGAGCCCTCCATCGGCCTGCATCAACGGGACAACGAACGCCTGCTCAACACCCTGACCAACCTTCGGGATCTGGGCAACACGGTGATCGTGGTGGAACACGATGAAGATGCCATCCGCCGCGCCGATCACGTGGTGGATATGGGGCCCGGAGCCGGGCGCCATGGGGGTCACGTCGTGGCCCAGGGCACGCCACAGGAGATCAGCCGTACGCAGGGCTCCCTCACCGGTCAGTATCTGAGCGGACAACGTTGCATCCAGATCCCACCGCGCCGCCATCCAGCAGACCCCGACCGGATGCTGGTGATCCGTGGAGCCCGGGGCAACAACCTCCAGGGGGTGGACATGCACCTCCCCGTGGGGCTGTTCACCTGCGTCACGGGGGTCTCGGGCTCCGGCAAGTCCACCCTGATCAACGACACCCTCTACCGGGTCATGGCCCTCCACATCAACCGAGCGGGAGAGACCCCGGCACCTTACGACGGCATCGAGGGCACCGGTCATCTTGACAAGGTGGTGGACATCGACCAGAGCCCCATCGGGCGCACCCCCCGCTCCAACCCCGCCACCTACACGGGCCTGTTCACCCCCATCCGGGAGCTCTTCGCCGGGACCCAGGAGGCCCGCTCCCGGGGCTACGCCCCCGGCCGGTTCTCCTTCAATGTGCGGGGCGGCCGTTGCGAGGCCTGTCAGGGGGATGGCGTCATCAAGGTGGAGATGCACTTCCTGCCCGACGTGTACGTACCCTGTGACGTCTGCGCGGGGCATCGATACAACCGCGAGACCCTGGAGGTCCGCTATAAGGGCCGGAACATCCACGAGGTGCTGGAGATGACCGTGGAGGAGGCCCTGGGATTCTTCGAAGCGGTCCCCGTGGTCCGGCGCAAACTGGAAACCCTCATGGATGTTGGGCTCTCCTATGTCCAACTGGGACAGAACGCCACCACCCTCTCAGGGGGTGAGGCCCAACGGGTCAAACTGGCCCGGGAACTCTCCAAGCGGGACACGGGACGCACCCTTTACATCCTGGACGAGCCCACCACCGGCCTGCACTTCGAGGACGTGGACCAACTCCTGAAGGTCCTGCACCGCCTTCGGGACCACGGTAACACCGTGGTGGTCATCGAACACAACCTGGACGTCATCAAGACGGCGGACTGGATCATCGACCTGGGCCCCGAAGGGGGCGCCGGCGGAGGACGGATCATCGCCACCGGGACACCCGAGGCCATTGCCGGGATCCCAGGCTCCTATACCGGTCGTTTTCTGGCCCCCATGCTGTCCATCACCCCCCCTGCCGACCCGGACTGAACCCAATAAGGGGCAGTTCACTGCCCCACGGCGGCCGGGTCCTGAACGCCGATTGGCGTGGTAGTTCGGGTGAGGCCCTGGAGGGGAGCCCCGGGGCCGGGTAGGATCGGGGATGGAGGAATTTGGGCAAAAAAACCCCCGGCGGCGTAGCCGTCCGGGGGTTTTGGGATAAGAGCCTGGCAGTGACCTACTTTCGCATGGGGAGGCCCCACACTATCATCGG
>JBKGXY010000012.1:0-29546 GCA_046546415.1 Ectothiorhodospira sp. | reverse complement strand
GGCGGCTGCGGCCCTCGCCCCCGGGGGCCCCGGCGCGGATGAGCTCCAGGCGCGGGGGCTCGCGCAGGGCGCCGTGGCGCAGGGGGGGCACGGGGTCGCCGTAGGCGTCGCGCACCGGGCGGCGGGCCAGTTGCTCCAGGTCCCGCCCCAGGAGGGTAACGGTCATCTGCAGGCGGGCCAGGCGGTGGGCCGCCGCGTCGGTGAGCTGGCGGGTCTCCAGCACGCTGCGCAGGCCGCCGTAGGCCATGAGGGAGACCAGGGCGAACAGGGCCAGGGTGACCACCAGCTCCAGCAGGGTGAAGCCCCGATGACGGCGGGATGGGGGGGTGCGGATCATGGCGTCAGATAGGTGGTGCTGCGGGCCAGGGGGGAGGCGTCGGGGTCGTCCCGGTCGCGCACCGTTACCTCCACCCGGGGCACCGGGCCGAGGGTGTATTCGGCCACATCCAGTTCCCGGGGCTGGATACGGGCCCGCCAGTACCATTCCCGCCCGGCCATGAATTCGGCGCCTTCCCGGGTGCCGGGAGTGGCGTTCTCCAGGCCGGCGCGGTAGCGGGCGAGGACGTTCTGGGCCACCCAGTGGGCATGGGTGCGGTCGCGCAGGTAGGCGGCGTTGCGGGCGTTCTCGCTGCCCGCCTTGATGGCGGCCCCCAGGGCCACCGCCAGCACGGCCACGGCCACCAGCACCTCCAGGAGGGTGAAGCCCCGCTGCCGGGGATGATGGGCAACGCGCCTCAAGGGGTCTCTCCCGGGCGCCGGATGCGCAACCGGCCATCGGCACCGCCGCGCAGTACATAGAGGGCGTCCCCTCCCCGCCCCTCCCGCACCCGAAGCTCGAAGGGGGTCATCAGGCCATCGCTGCCCAGGAGGACATGGGGATCGGGCACCTCCGGATCCCGGTCCAGGGGGACGGACACGCCTTCCAGATGCAGACCCAGCTCAAGGCCCAGGTCCTCCAGTTGGCGGCGGCGGAGCTGCCGGTCGTCCTCCAGCGGGCGCCATTCCAGGGTGCGATCATCCACCATCACCCGGTGCAGGAAGGTATAGCCCCCGCGGTCAAACCCCACGGCGATCTCCCGACCCAGAAGGATGGCCTCGTCCCGGGCCAGGGTGATCAGGGCCTCCAGGCGGCGCACCTCCTCCTCGATCATGCGTCCGCGCCCGCCGTCCCCCACGGCGAGGACGGCGAACCCCGCCAGGGTGGCGACGATCACCAGCACCACCATCAGCTCCAGGAGGGTGAACCCCCGGCACGGGCGGTCTGGACGGCGGGCGGTGGTCACGCCGGGTCAGTCCTCCCAGTTGCCGATATCGGCGTTGACCCCCTCGCCGCCGGGGCGCCCGTCGGCCCCCTGGCTGTAGAGGTCGAAGTCCCCCCTGGAGCCGGGCTGCAGGTACTGGTAGTCGTTGCCCCAAGGGTCCTCGGGGATGCGATCGATGTAGCCCCCCTCGCGCCAGTTGCGGGGTTCGGGGCGGCCGTCGGGGCGCTCCACCAGGGCCTCGAGCCCCTGGTCTGTGGTGGGATAGGTGTAGTTGTCCAGCTTGTAGAGGTTGAGGGCGCTCTCCAGGGCGCGGATATCGCTGCGGGCCTTGGTGATGCGGGCATCATCGGGCCGGTCCATGACCCGGGGGACGACGATGGCGGCCAGGATGCCCAGGATCACCACCACCACCATCACCTCGATGAGGGTGAACCCCTGCTGAAAACGCCTTTGGACGATCATGTGTGCATTCTCCGTTGTTGAATTGTGCCATGCCTGAATTATTGGACAGCCGCTGGAACCCTGAGCCTCCGGGGCCGGGGGGCCCGGAGGCGGGTGTGCGCCGCAGGGAAGCGGCGCGCAAACCTGCAGGGAGGTATACACGGCGTCCCGCCGCAAGGCCCCGGCCCCGAAAACCCGCCACGTTCGATCCGGCCCCATCAGGTCACCAGTTGGTTCAGTTCGAAGATGGGCAGGAGGATGGCCAGCACGATCACCAGCACCACCAGGCCCATCACCAGGATCATCACCGGCTCCAGGATGCCCATGAGCAGGGCGATGCGGGTCTCCAGCTCCCGCTCCTGGTTCAATGCCGCCCGCTCCAGCATGCGGTCCAGATCGCCGCTGGCCTCGCCACTGCGGATCAGGTGCACCGTCATGGGCGGGAACTGCCCGGTGCGCTCCAGGGCGGCGCCGATGCCCGAGCCCTCCCGCACGCGGCGGGCCACCGACTGCACGGCCTCGCGCATGGGGCGGTTGGCGATGACCTCCGCTCCGATGCGCAGGGCCTCCAGGACGTTCACCCCGCTGGCAGAGAGGATGGACAGGGTGCGGGCGAAACGGGCGGTGTTGGCCCCCCGGTTGAGGCGGCCCACCAGGGGCAGGCGCAGCAGCAGGGCGTGCCAGGCCCGCTGAGGCCCCACCCGGCGCAGCAACCAGCGCAGGGCCAGCACCAGTAGAACCAGACCCCCCAGGAGGTACGCACCCCAGGCCCGCAGACCATCGCTCACGGCGATGAGGGCCCGGGTGAGCCAGGGCAGTTCCTGGCCGATGCCCTCGAACACCTGCACCACCTCCGGCACCACATAGGTGAGCAGGGCCAGGGTCACCAGCAGGGCCATGGCGGTGAGCACGGCGGGATAGAACAGGGCCAGCTGGATCTTCTGGCGCATCTGCTGGCGGTTCTCGGTGTAGTCCGCCAGGCGGTCCAGGACCACCTCCAGATGACCGGACTGCTCCCCGGCGTCCACGGTGGTGCGGTAGATGTCGGGGAAGACGTGAGGGAAGTCCCCCAGCCCCCGGGCCAGGGTGTGGCCCTCCATGACCCGGGTGCGCACCGCCAGGAGCATGCTGCGGATGCGGGCCTTCTCGGTCTGCCGGGACACGGTGCCCAGGGCCTCCTCCAGGGGCAGGCCGGAGCGTACCAGGGTGGCCAGTTGGCGCGTGAGCAGGGCCAGGTCCATGGGGCTCACACCCCGGGCCAGACCCGGCAGGCGCGGGCGCCGCCCCTCCCGCTGCTGCACCACCTCCACGGCCAGGGGGGTGAGACCCGATTCCCGCAGTTGCTGGCGCACCTGGCGGGGGCTGTCCCCCTCCAGTACGCCCCGGGACTGGCGGCCATCGGTCCGTAGCGCGGTGTACTCGAAGGCGGGCATGGTTCAGCCGCTGTCTTCCTTGGTCACCCGCAGCACCTCCTCCACGGTGGTCTCCCCCGCCAGGATGCGGCGCACCCCGTCCTGGCGGATGCTGGGGGTGTGGCGGCGGGCATGGCGCTCCAGGGCCTGTTCCCCGGCGCCGTCGTGGATGAGGCTGCGCAGGGTGTCGTCCACCTCCACCAGTTCGTAGATGCCGGTGCGGCCGCGGTAGCCCAGGTGGTTGCACTCGGGGCAACCGGTGGCGCGGTAGAGAGTGGGGTATTCCCCCGGGGGCAGACCCAGGAGCTGCCGCTCCCCCTCCGTGGCCCGCTCCGGGCGGCGGCAATGGGGGCAGAGCACCCGCACCAGGCGCTGGGCCAGCAGCCCCGCCAGGGTGGAGGAAAGCAGGAAGGGTTCCACCCCCATGTCCCGCAGGCGGGTGATGGCCCCCACGGCGGTGTTGGTGTGCAGGGTGGAGAAGACCAGGTGACCGGTGAGGCTGGCCTGCACGGCGATATGCACGGTATCCACGTCGCGGATCTCCCCCACCATGACCACGTCCGGGTCCTGGCGCAGGATGGCCCGCAGCCCCCGGACGAAGGTCATGTCCACCTTGCTGTTGATCTGGGTCTGGCCGATGCCATCCAGGTCGTACTCGATGGGGTCTTCCACCGTGAGGATGTTGCGCCTGCGGTCATTGAGCTGGCTCAGGGCGGCGTAGAGGGTGGTGGTCTTGCCCGAGCCGGTGGGACCGGTGACCAGGACGATGCCGTGGGGCCGGGCGATGACCCGCTCCATGGACGCCAGTGTGGTGGCGTCCATGCCCAGGTGGGACAGGTCCAGGCGCCCGGCCTGCTTGTCCAGCAGGCGCAGCACCACCCGCTCACCGTGGCCGCTGGGCAGCGTGGAGACGCGCACGTCCACCGCCCGCCCGGCGATCTTCAGGGGGATGCGTCCGTCCTGGGGCAGGCGCTTCTCGGCGATGTCCAGGCGGGCCATGACCTTGATGCGGGAGGTGATCAGCGGCGCCAGCACCCGTGGCGGCTCCAGCACCTCCCGCAGCACGCCGTCCACGCGAAAGCGCACGGTGAGACGGCGTTCGAAGGGCTCGATATGGATGTCCGAGGCGTTCTCCTTCACCGCCTCGGTGAGCAGGGCATTGATGAGGCGGATGATGGGGGCGTCGTCCTCCGTCTCCAGCAGGTCCTCCGGTTCCCCCAGGCTTTGGGCGACGCTGTCCAGGTCCTCGTCGCCGCCCATGCCCTCCATGAGCTGCATGGCGTCGTTGGCGCTGCGCTCGTAACGGGCCCGGAGCAGGGTCTCGAAACGCTCTGCGGACACCGGCTCCAGGCGCAAGGGGCGACCCAGGCAGCGCCGCAATTCCGCGAGACTGAGGGGGTGGACGTCCTCACGGCAGACCACGTGCACGGCGGTCCCGTCGCCCTCGTCCTCCAGCACCACCACGCCGTGGCGGCGGGCGAAACCGAAGCCGATGCCGCGGGCGTCCACGGCCTCGCTGGTGTCAACGTCCTCCACCATGGTCGATGCGGGCAGGTTGTCCAGGCTACGGGGCGTGTTCATGGCATCGTGGGCGGCGGCGCAATCCTGAGCCCGTCCGTGCCGCGGGTTGACCCGGCCTTGAAGGGAGGCGGCAGGTCCAGGAGCTCGTCCCACTGGGGCAGCACCGGCACGTTGTCGTCCGAGAGCATCCGGTCGCCCCGCTCACGGGATGCGACCTGGCGGGAACGGATGTGGTTGTACTTGTCCGCGGTGAGGGCCGTCTGGGTGGCCCGGTCCCGCACGATCACCGGCTTGAGGAACACCATGAGGTTGCGCTTCTCCTTGCGGGAGGTGTCGTAGCGGAACAGCCGCCCCAGGCCGGGGATGGAACCCAGCCCCGGCACCTGGTCCCGGGTCTGCACGAGGACATCATCGATGAGGCCGCCCAGCACCACCATCTGGCCATCGTCCACCAGCACGCTGGTGCGCAGGCTGCGCTTGTTGGTGATCAGGTCCGCTGCATCCTGGCCGGAGGCCCCGGCGGCCAGCTGGGAGACCTCCTGCTCGATCTCCAGCTTCACCGCGTTGCCCTCGTTGATCTGCGGCCGCACGATGAGCTTCACCCCCACATCCTCGCGCTGGATGGTGTCGAAGGCCTGTCCCGAATCCTCGATGGCCCGACCCGTGCGGAAGGGCACATTCTGGCCGACGATGATCTCCGCCTCCTCGTTGTCCATGGTGAGCAGACTGGGGGTGGAGAGGATGTTGCTGGCGGAATCGCCGGACAGGGCCCGGACCAGGGCGGCGATCTGCACCCGTCCGGAACGGCCGATGCCCCCCAGGGTGAGGCCTTCCCCCAGATCCAGGCCGGAGAGATCCCCCGTCTCCGCCGCAAGACCCAGCTCCGCCAGACCGGGTGTGGCCCGGCCAAAGTCGATGATGCCCACGCCGTCGCGCTCGGAGCCAGCGCCCCATTGCACCCCCAGTTCCTGCGCCCGCTCGTCGGAGACCTCGGCGATGACCGCCTCCACCAGCACCTGGGCGCGGCGCACGTCCAGCTGCTGCACCACGGAGCGCAGATCCCCCATGAGTTCCGGCGAGGCGCTGACCACCAGGGCGTTGGTGCTTTCGTGGGCCTGGACGTGGATCTCCTGTCCCCCGTCCGCCTCTCCCTGGGGATCGAAGGTCCCGGACATGCCCTCCAGCACCTCGGCCACGTCTGCGGCTTCAGCGTAACGTAGATAGATCACCTGGGTGTGTCCGCCTTCCACCGGCACGTCCAGGTGGGAGATGACGGCACGGGCGGCCACGCGCCGCTCCGGTGGCCCCGTAAGAAGGATGCTGTTGCTGCGGGCGTCGGCCATGGCCCGCAGGCGCGAGGCGGCGCGTTCCCCCCCCTCGGCCCCTTCCAGGTCGCCGACGATGGCCGCCACCTCGGTGGCAGAGGCATGCTCCAGGGGGATCACCTCCGTGCCCGAGGTCGCCGGCCGGTCCACGCGGCGCACGATCTGCACCAGGCGCTCCACGTTGGCTGCGGTGTCGGCGATCACCAGGGCATTGGATTCGCTGGCGGCGGCCAGGTGGCCACTCTGGGGCACCAGGGGCCGCAGGATGGGCACCAGCTGGGACGCATCCACGTGCTCCACCGACACCACGCGGGTGACGAACGACTCATCGCGAACCCCCTCGCCGGCACCGGGGATGCCCCCCTCCGCCTGTTTGGCCAGGGCGTCGGGGATCAGCTTCACCACCCCGTCCCCTTCCACAGCGGCGAAGCCGTGTACCCGCAGTACGGAGAGGAAGATGTCATAGAGCTCGTCGCGGTCCACGGGCCGTCCCGAGACCAGGGTGACCTTGCCCCGGACCCGGGGGTCGACGATGAAATTGACCCCGGTCTCCTCGGCGACATACTGGATCACCGCCTGGATATCCACATCATTGAAATTGAGCGTGGCCCGCCCATCCCCCTCCTCCGCCAGGGCCGGTACCGTCGCCCAGAGGGTCAGGATCAGCAGCAGGCCGATCCGCCAGGGGGCGGCAACACCCCGTTTCCAATCCGGCCGAGCATTCAAGTGCAAGGTCATCCTCCGATCCCGTGAGCTCTTGTCGTGTGGGGAATGGGTCCTGGGTATCCCCGTACCCTCGCCTTGCGGGGGCTTTGGTCGACTCCCATCATGGGGCCATGGACAGGGTCAGGGTCAGGCTGCGGCCGCCCCGTTCCACCTCCAGGGTCACTTCGGAGGCCTCCGAAAGTTCCTTCATCAGGGCCCGGGGATCGCCCAGGGAAGCCACCGAACGACCGTTCACCGTCGTGACCACATCCCCCGATCGCAGACCCGCACGGCGGAAGAGCTCCGCCTCGCGGCGCGGTGAAACGGCAAAGCCCTGGAGACGACCATCGCGCCTCACCGGGCGCACCCGCACTACCTCCATGAAGCGACGGGGTTCCTCCAGCCAGGCATCCCGCTTCCTGGCCAGCTCCGCCGCCATCCCAGTGTCCCGCCCCGCAGTGCCCTCCTCCCGGGGGATCGGGATCACCGCCTGCCCCCCCAGTCGTTGCCGGGGCAGGCGCAGCATCTCGAAACGGCCGTCCCGGGAGAGGATCACCCGATCCGGCAGGATCTGCTCCAGGGTGGCCCCGCCCGGCAGGTCATCCCCCACCCGGTAGGGGCGCTCGCCCTCCCCCTCTCCGGCGATGAGCGCCGCCCCGCCCCCGGGGGCCTCCAGGGCCACCACCCCCTTGAGGTCCAGCCGCAGGCGCGTCTCCGGGGCCTCCACAGGCACCGCCCGGGCCTGCTCATCCTCGGGAGCCCGGCCGAAGAGATGCAGCTCCGCCAGCCTCTCCAGCCCCGGCGTATCCCGGTCCGCCCCACGGGCAAACCGGGATACGTCCACCCGGTCCGGCACCGCCACCGGAAGATCCGCGAGGGGGACGAGGATCCGCCAGGTGAGCTGTGTCAGGGCGATGCCAAGGGCGATCACCAGCAGGGCCGTCACCCAGGGGGCGAGCCGGGTGGGGTCACGGGCCAGACCCGTGAGGCCGGCGGGGACGAACCTGGAGGGGATGAGCATGGGTTGGACCATGGGGTTCGCGGGGTCTTGGAGCCGATCCTAGCATGGGCCGGGGGGATGACAAGCCCCGGTGGTCCCGGGCCCTGCGCCGGGGCCTGGGTTATACTCCTTCAACGGTTGAACCGACCCCCGGAGGGGCGGCCCATGGGCATCAGGCGCGGGGGGGGATATGGCGAACACAGCCTGTTACTGCACCACCGGGACGCGGTGATCCACGTGCCCGGGGATCGCCAGGCGCCCTTTCTCCTGGGGCGACGCCGCAACTGCGACCTGGTGATCCAGCGGGATCACATCTCCCGGGAGCACGCCAGCATCATCCGCAGGGATGGTTGTTTCGTGCTGGTGGACCAGAGCCTGAACGGCACCTATCTCCAGGGCCCCGAAGGCAAGGAGCAGCGCATCCACGGCGGAGAGGCGGTGCTGAGCGGGTCGGGGTATCTCAGCCTGGGGCGCCCCCTGGGAGAGAGCGGCGAGGACCTGGTGTATTTCTACTGCAAGGCCCCTGTCTCCTGACGGGGGCGGACCTCACGCCCCGGCTTCCGGCGACGTCGGGCCGATCTCTTCCAGAAGCAGCGAGCGGCCGGTCATCTCCGGGGGCTGCTCCAGCCCCATGAGTTGCAGCACCGTGGGGGCGATGTCGCTGAGTCCACCACCGGTGCGCAGCTGCCACTGGGAACGGTCGATGATGGCGCAGGGCACCGGATAGGTGCTGTGCTGGGTATGCGGCTCACCGGTGGCCGGATTGATGAGTTCCTCGCAGTTACCGTGGTCGGCGGTGAGCACCACCGAGTAACCCGTCTCCTGCGCTGCATCCAGCAGGCGGCCCACCTGGGTGTCCACCGCCTCCACGGCAGCCACCACGGCCTCGTAGACGGCGGTATGCCCCACCATGTCGCCGTTGGCGAAATTCACCAGGATGAAGGCGTACTGGCCGCTGCCCATGGCCTTGATGACGGCGTCCGCCACCTGCGGCGCATTCATCTCCGGCTGGAGATCGTAGGTGGCCACCTTGGGCGAGGGGATCATCTCGTGGTCCTCACCGGGGGCGGGCTCTTCCTTGCCACCGTTGAAGAAGAAGGTGACGTGGGCGTATTTCTCCGTCTCCGCGCAGTGGAACTGGCGCAGCCCCCCCTCGCTGAGCAGCCGGGCCAGGGTCATCTCCGGGCGCTCCGGCGGGAAGGCCACGGGGAGATCGTAACGCGGGTCGTAGAGGGTCAGGCAGGTGACGGGGACGGGCTTGAACGCACCCCGGTCGAACTCCGCGAAGTCCGGCTGGCTCAGGGCGGCGGTGAGCTGCCGCGGCCGGTCGTTGCGGAAGTTGAAGAACAGCACCGGATCCCCGGCCTGGATCAGGCCGTGGCGGTCCACCACGCGGGGACGGATGAACTCGTCGGTCTGTCCCGCCTTGTAGGCCGCCTCCAGGGCGGCTTCGGCGCTGGCGGCCTTCTCCCCCCTGCCGTGGACCAGGGCATCGAAGGCCAGTTGCGTGCGTTCCCAGCGCCGGTCCCGATCCATGGCGTAATAGCGGCCGCTCACGGTGGCGATGGCGCCTCCAGCCTCCTTCAGCAGGGCCTCCAGTTCCGCCAGGTAGCGGGGAGCGGATTGGGGCGCGGTATCCCGGCCGTCGGTGATCATGTGCACCATCGGCCTGACCCCCTGCCGGCCACAGAGGCGCACCAGGGCATGCAGGTGCCGGGTGTGGCTGTGCACCCCCCCATCGGAGACCAGACCCACCAGATGCAACGGACGCCCGGCCGATTGGGCATCCCTGGCCGCCGCGACCAGGGCCTCGTTCTCCGCAAAGCTGCCATCCTCTATGGCGTCGTCGATGCGCACCAGATCCTGGCGGATGATGCTGCCGCAGCCCAGGGTGAGATGCCCCACCTCGGAGTTACCCATCTGGCCGTCCGGCAGGCCCACGGCCCGGCCCGAGGCCTCGATGAGGGTGTGGGTGTGACGGGAGAAGCAGGCATCCAGGCGTGGCGTGGCGGCGTCGTGGTAGGCGTTGTTCAGCTTGCACGGATTGACGCCCACGCCATCCATGATGATCAGCAGCGTGGGGCGTCGAGGGGGATTCGGAGCGGGCTGCGTCATTCAGGTGTCCTGTTTCCGGGTGTTGCGGCGTTCCTCGGCCTCGGCCTGGTCCAGCGCCTCATCCAGTTCGGACCCGGAAAGGGGCCGTTCGGTTTCATCCCCCGCTTCCTCTTTGGCCGCTTCCCGCTGCCTGACGAGGATCCGTGCGAGGATGATGCCGATCTCGAAGAGCAGCCACATGGGCAGGGCCAGCAGGGTCTGGGAGATGATGTCGGGGGGTGTGAGGACCATCCCCACCACGAACACCCCCACGATGACATAGGGGCGCTTGGCGGCCAGCTGCTTCGGGGTCGTGATCCCCATGGCCACCAGCAGGATGGTGGCGATGGGCACTTCGAAGGCGATGCCGAAGGCCAGGAACAGCAGGATGACGAAGTCGAGATAACGGGAGATATCCGTCATCACCGACACCCCCGCCGGGGCCGACGAGGTGAAGAAGGCGAAGATCAGGGGGAAGACCACATAGTAGGCGAAGGCCATCCCCAGATAGAACAGCAGGGTACTGGACACCAGCAGCGGCACGGCCAGGCGCTTCTCGTGGCGGTACAGCCCCGGTGCGATGAAGGCCCAGGCCTGGTAGAGAAGGAAGGGCACCGCGATGACGATGGCCAGCATGAGGACCAGCTTGAAGGGGATCAGGAACGGCGCCGCCACCTCGATGGAGATCATGCTGGTCCCTTCCGGCAGGTGGACCATCAACGGCCCGGCCAGGAAGGTATAGATGTCGTTGGCGAAGGGGAACAGCGCCAGGAAGACCACCAGGATGGCCAGCACCGCCTTGAGCAGGCGGGTGCGCAACTCCACCAGGTGGGACAGCAGGCTTCCGCCGCCGTCCTGCTCCCGCGCCTCGTCCGGGGTCTGGGTCTTGTCAGTCATCTCGGGCCTTCGATGGGGCTTCGGTGGGGACGTTGGGCCCGGAACCGGATGCACCGCCATCCGGCCCGCCGGACTCCCCGGATTCGGCCTTGCGGACCGCGGATTCCGCCTTGCCGCGGGCCTGGCGCACCTCCCGACGAAGGTCCTGTTCCGTGTCCTCCATCATGGTCTTGAGCCGGTTGATCTCCTGTTCCTGGTCCTCCAGCATGCGTCGCAGCTCGTCGGCCTTGATCTCCTGCTCGATGTCCGAGCGCACGCTGGTGACGAACTGCTTGATCTTGCCCACCCAGCGACCCACCTCGCGGGCAAGGCGCGGCAGGCGCTCCGGCCCCACCACCAGGAGCGCCACCAGGCCCACCACGATCAGTTCCCAGAATCCGAAATCGAACATGCCTTTGCTTCAGCCCCGCCGATGGAGAGGATCGGGCCCCGGCTCAATCCCGCCGCGGGGTCTCTTCGGTGCGCTGTTCCCGGGTGGCCTCGGCGTCGAAGACCCGCCCTCCCTGGTCTTCCAGCGGCGGTGTCGTGTCCCCCCCGGAAGGTGAGGCAGCCTTGTCCTCGCCCTCGGCCTCGCCCTCCTTCATGGAGTGCTTGAAGTTCTTGATGGCGCTGCCCAGATCGCCGCCCATGTTGCGCAGCTTCTTGGTGCCGAACAGCAGGACCACGATGACCAGGATGATGAGCAGTTGCCAGATGCTGATGCCGCCGATACCCATGTCTTGCCTCCTGAGGATGTCTTGGGATGCCGCGCCGGGTCGAACGTTCCGGGAACCCGACACGGGGTTATAACAGATCTTGCGGCCGGACGTGAGGATGCCCGGGCCGGATCAGCGTTCGCGGCGGGCCTTTTCCTCCAGCCCCGAGAGGCCGAAGCGCCGCTCCAGCTCCGCCAGGACCTGCTCCGGACCGAGGTCCTGATGGGCCAGCAGGACCAGGGAATGGAACCACAGATCGGCCATCTCCCGCACCAGCGGTTCCGGCTCGCCGTTCTTGGCGGCGATCAGGGTCTCCGCCGCCTCCTCGCCCACCTTCTTGAGGATGACGTCCAGACCCCGGTCGTAGAGGCTGGCCACGTAGGAGCTTTCAGGGTCGGCCGCCTTGCGGTCCTCCAGGACCCGGGCCAACTGGTGAAGGACGCGGTCACTCATGGGCCGCCCCCTGGCCATAGATGGCCTCGGGATCGCGCAGCACGGGATCGGCGGCCACCCAGGCACCGTCCCTCCATGCCCGGTAGAAGCAGCTGTGGCGGCCGGTATGGCAGGCGATGCCCCCCTTCTGTTCCACCTCCAGCAGCAGCACGTCGCCGTCACAGTCCAGGCGCAGGCCGTGGACCACCTGCACGTGCCCCGAGGATTCCCCCTTGTGCCAGAGCCGGCCCCGGGAGCGGGACCAATACACCGCCTCTCCCAGCTCCAGGGTGCGGCGCAGGGCGTCGCGGTTCATCCAGGCCATCATCAACACGCGGCCGCTGCCCTGCTCCTGGGCGATGGCGGGCACCAGGCCCTGGTCGTTGAATCGGATCTCGTCGAGGGGGTCTTGGGTCATCTTCGCTTGCGCAGGCGGGCCTTGGGGATGGGCCGCATTCTATCGGCCGGGCGCGCGTCGCCACAAGGCGGGGTCAGAGGCGCACCTCCACCCCCTGGCGGGCCATGAAGCGCTTGGCCTCGCCGATGCTGTGCTCGGCGAAGTGGAAGATGCTGGCGGCGAGGACGGCGTCGGCGTGGCCCAGGGTGACGCCATCCACCAGGTGCTGCAGGCCGCCCACGCCCCCGGAGGCGATCACCGGCACGCCCACGGCGTCGGCCACGGCGCGGGTGAGCTCCAGGTCGAAGCCCTCGCGGGTGCCGTCCCGGTCCATGCTGGTGAGCAGGATCTCGCCGGCACCGAGCTCCACCATGCGCCGGGACCAGGCCACGGCGTCCAGGCCCGTGGGCTTGCGTCCGCCGTGGGTGAAGATCTCCCAGCGGGCCGGCTCCCCGGGGGCGGAGACCCGCTTGGCGTCGATGGCCACGACGATGCACTGGGAACCCACCCGTTCGGCGGCCTCGCGCACGAACTCCGGGTGGAACACGGCGGCGGTGTTGATGGAGACCTTGTCCGCACCGGCGTTGAGCAGGCGGCGGATGTCCTCCATGCGGCGGATGCCCCCGCCCACGGTGAGGGGGATGAAGACCTGCTCGGCCACCTGCTCCACCACGTGGACGATGGTCTCGCGCTCATCGGCGCTGGCGGTGATGTCCAGGAAGGTGATCTCGTCGGCGCCCTCGGCATCGTAGCGCCGGGCCACCTCCACCGGGTCACCGGCGTCGCGGATGTCCACGAAGTTGGTGCCCTTGACCACCCGGCCGCGGTCCACGTCCAGGCAGGGGATGATGCGCTTGGCCAGCATGTCAGCCCGTGGATCCGTCGGCCAGGGCCTGGGCCTCGGCCAGGTCGATGCTGCCCTCGTAGAGGGCGCGGCCGACGATGGCCCCGGCGATGCCCTCCTCGGCCACGGCGCACAGGCGGCGGATGTCCTCCATGTGGGTGACCCCGCCGGAGGCGAACACGGGCACGTTCACCGCCCGGGCCAGGTTTACCGTGGAGTCCACGTTCACCCCCTGCATCATGCCGTCCCGGGAGATGTCGGTGAAGATGATGCCGGCGACCCCGTCCTGCTCGAAGTGGCGCGCCAGGTCGGTGACCTCGTGGTGGGAGAGCTTGGACCAGCCGTCGATGGCCACCTTGCCGTCCCGGGCGTCCAGCCCGACGAGGATGTGGCCGGGGAATTCCAGGCACAGGTCGTTGACGAAATGGGGGGCGGTCACCGCCTTGGTGCCGATGATCACCCACTGCACGCCAGCGTCCAGGTAGACCTGCACGGTGTCGTCGTCGCGGATGCCCCCGCCCACCTGCACCGCCAGATCCGGGAACTGCTCCACGATGCGGCCGATGATGCCGGCGTTGCGCGGCCGCCCGGAGACGGCCCCGTCCAGGTCCACCAGGTGCAGGCGGCGGGCCCCGGCCTCCACCCAGCGGGCCGCCACCTCCAGCGGATCGTCGGAGAAGACGGTGGAATCATCCATGCGGCCCTGACGCAGGCGCACACATTTGCCTTCTTTGAGGTCGATGGCCGGAATCACCAGCATGATCAAGTCCCCTGACTGAGAATCAGATAGCGCCGTTCCACTGCATGAAGTTGGCCAGCAGGGCCAGCCCCGGGGCCGCGCTCTTCTCCGGATGGCACTGGATGGCGAAGACGAAGCCGTCGGCCAGGGCCGAGGCGAAGGGGCGGCCGTACTCGGTGGTGCCCGCCACGACCTTCGTGTCGTCCGGCACCACGTGATAGCTGTGCACGAAATAGAAGTGGCTGTCCTGGGGGATGCCCGCCCAAAGGGGGTGGGCCCCGACCTGGTGCACCCGGTTCCACCCCATGTGGGGGATCTTCAGGCGCGCCCCCCGGGCATCGGTCATGGCATCGTCGAAACGGCGCACGTGCCCCGGGATGAGGCCCAGGCAGGCGGTGCCCCCGTTCTCGTCGCTGTCGTCCATCAGGACCTGCAGCCCCATGCAGACCCCCAGGAAGGGCCGGGTGGCGGCCGCCTCCTTGAGCACCGGGACCAGGCCACGCCCCGTCAGGGCCGCCATGCAGTCCCGGGCGGCACCCTGTCCGGGGAAGACCACCCGGTCCGCCTCCAGGATGTCCGCGGCGCGATCGGTAAGATGCACGCGCAGCCCGGGCGGTGCCACGTGCTCCAGGGCCCGGACCACGGAATACAGGTTACCCATGCCGTAATCGACCACTGCCACGTGCTTCATCGGGAACGGCCTTCGGGGATCATGCGGCAAGGATTCAGAGCGTGCCCTTGGTGGATGGGGTGACCCCGCTCATGCGCGGATCGGGCTCGGCGGCCATGCGCAGGGCGCGGCCGAAGGCCTTGAACAGGGTCTCGGCCACATGATGCGCGTTGCGGCCGCGCAACCCGTCCAGATGCAGGGTGACGCGGGAGTGATTGACGAAACCGCGGAAGAACTCCTCGAACAGCTCCACCTCGAAGCCACCGATCCGGTCCCTGGGGAAGGCCACGTGATACTCCAGCCCGGGCCGCCCGGAGAAGTCCACCACCGCGCGGGAGAGGGCCTCGTCCAGGGGCACGTAGGCATGACCGTAGCGGCGGATGCCCTGCTTGTCCCCCAGGGCCTGGGCCAGGGCCTGGCCCAGGGTGATGCCGATGTCCTCCACGGTATGGTGGGCATCGATATGCAGATCCCCCTCGGCGGAGATCGACAGGTCCAGTCCACCATGACGCGCCACCTGATCCAGCATGTGGTCCAGGAAGGGCACGCCGGTGGCGAGCTGGGCGCTCCCCGTGCCATCCAGGTCCAGCTGGACCTGGATCCGGGTCTCCAGGGTATCGCGACTGATCTGGGCGGTGCGGGGGTTCATCGCTGGGGCCCTATGCGGTCCATTCGGCAAGTTTATCATATCGCCGGGCCGGCGTTGGGGAACAAAATCACGGTCTTCTTGTCTCCGCTCACCGGCTTCGGGTAAGGTGCCCTAAGTGTGTGATTCGTCCATCGGCTCTGAGCGCATGATTGGCTCAACGGCCCGGGCCAGGAGTGGTGAAAGCGCATGTCCGCCCCGAAGATCCTGGATCTTGGCAGTCTCCAGCATGCCTGCAAGAGTTGCAGCCTGCATGACCTATGCCTGCCCCTGGGGGTCGGCGATGAAGAACTCCAGATGCTGGAACGCATCATCAACCGCCGACGCCCCCTGCAGCGCCGCGACCACCTCTACCGCCCCGGCGATCCCCTGAACGCCATCTACGCCGTCCGCTCCGGCACGGTGAAGACCTACACCCTCACCGACGACGGCCAGGAACAGATCACGGGGTTTCATCTGCCCGGGGAACTGCTGGGGCTGGACGCCATCAGCGACGGGGTGCATCCCTGCGCGGCCCGGGCCCTGGAGACCACCAGCATCTGCGAGATCCCCTTCGAACGCCTGGAGGAGCTCTCGGGGCGCATCCCCGGGCTGCAGCACCAGCTCTTTCGCATCATGAGCCGGGAGATCCAGACCGACGAGCATTTCATGATGCTCCTGGGCAAGAAGGCCTCCGACGCCCGGCTTGCGGCCTTCCTGATGAGCATCTCCACGCGCCTGGGGTTGCGCGGTTTCTCCCGCACGGAATTCAATCTCACCATGTCGCGCAACGACATCGCCAACTACCTGGGCCTGGCGGTGGAGACCGTCAGCCGCCTGTTCACCCGCTTCCAGAGCCTGGGGCTGATCCAGGTGCGGCGCAAACTCATCACCATCCACGACCTGGACGGACTGCAGTCCCTGGCCGGGGCCCACCCCGTGGAAGCACCCCGCTGCAACCGGAACGCCCCGGGCCCCTGATCCCCCTGGATCAGGCGGGCGAGGGGGGCACCCGCAACCAGAAGGTCACCGGCCCGTCATTGGTCAGGGAGACGGCCATGTCCGCCCCGAAACGCCCGGCCGCCACCCGCGGCCAGGCCCCGCGGGCCTGATCCAGCAGTTCGCCAAACAGTGCCTCCCCCTCCTCGGGCGCGGCCGCCGGGGTGAAGCTGGGTCGTGTCCCCTTGCGGGTATCGGCGGCCAGGGTGAACTGGGGCACCAGCAGCAGACCCCCACCGGTATCCCGCAGGGAGCGGTTCATGCGCCCCGCGTCGTCCTCGAAGACCCGATAGCCCAGGAGCCGCTCCAGGAGACGCCCTGCCTGGGATGGGCCATCGCCCCGCTCCACGCCCACCAGCACCACCAGGCCGGGGCCGATCTCCCCGATCACCGCCCCGTCCACCTCCACGCGGCCGCAGGTGACCCGCTGCAACAGCCCGATCATGCCAGGCGCCCCGCCATCTCCCGGGTGGCCGCCACCAGTGCCGCCGCCGTCCCGGCCTCCCCCGCCGAATGACCGGCGTCGGGGACGATGCGCAGGTGCGAGTCCGGCCAGGCCCGGTGCAGCGCGAGGGCCTGGTCCACAGGGCAGATGAGATCATAGCGGCCATGGACGATGAACCCCGGGATCCCTGCCAGGCGGTGGGCCTGGCGCAGCAGCTGGTCCGGTTCCAGGAAGGCCCGGTGGACAAAATAGTGGCTCTCCACCCGGGCCAGGCTCAGGGACAGAAAGGGATCACGGAAATGGGAGACCACCGCGGGGTCGGGCACCAGGGTGGCGGCACGACCCTCCCACTGCGACCAGGCCCGCGCCGCGGCCATGCGCCCCAGTTCGTCCGACCCGGTGAGCCGCCGGTAGTAGGCCGACACCAGATCGTCCCGCTCCGCCAGGGGGATCGGGGCGATGAAGTCCTCCCAGTGATCCGGGAAGAGCCGGTTCGCTCCCTCCTGGTAGAACCAGCGGATATCCTGATCACGGCAGAGGAAGACCCCCCGCAGGATCATCCCCAGCACCCGCTGCGGGTGGGCCTGGGCATAGGCCAGGGCCAGGGTGGTCCCCCACGACCCCCCGAACAAGACCCAGCGCTGAATACCCAGGGCCTCGCGGATACGTTCCAGATCCGCCACCAGATCCCAGGTGGTGTTGTCCTCCAGGCTGGCGTGGGGCGTGGACCGCCCGCAGCCCCGCTGATCGAAGAGCACCACACGATAGACCCGGGGGTCGAAGAAACGACGGTGCCAGGCGTCGCAGCCGGCACCGGGGCCGCCGTGCAGGAAGACCACCGGCAGGCCGCCGGGATGGCCGCACTCCTCCACATAGATGCGGTGCACCGCATCCACGTCCAGGTGCTGGGTGCGGTAGGGGCGCGTGCTGGGGAACAGGGGATCGGGGGACATGGTCACCTTCAGTGGCCGGGGCTTCCGGGGCGCTGACCCCGTGCCATGGATGATACAGAAACGGGGCGCGGAAACCCTCCGCCCGCGTCCCAAAAACGGTCTTGCCTGGGGGTAAGGACGGCGTGTAGGAAAATCCCTACAGAATAACCCCCCCAAACCGCCTGAAATGGGGGATTTAGGCGGTTTGCCCTCCGCCGGGCCTGTGGAATCATAGTCCCCGTGGTGCACGAAGCACCCGCCAGGGATCCTGGACCACCGGATCGAGGGAAGCGCGCCGGCCAGGCGTGGAACGACTCCACTCGGGCTGCAGGGACGGGAACTTCAATCACCTGTCAGGATGACCTCACCCCCGCCCAGGATGGACGGGGGTTTTTTTGTGTCCGGCCGCCGCTTGCCCGGGCCCGGACGGGTGGGTATCTTCCCCGGCCATGGTCCCCCAGCATCCCTCCAAGCCCCCCCGTTCCCTCATTCGCGCCGCGGGCCGCGCCATCGGGGATTTCGGCATGATCCGAGACGGGGACCGCCTGCTCCTGGGGCTCTCCGGCGGCAAGGACTCCCTCAGCCTGCTGCACCTGCTCCAGCACTTCCGGGAGCGGGCCCCGGTGCGCTTCGAGCTGGGGGCCGTCACCGTGGACCCGCAGACGGGACTGGGGGACAAGCGGGACCTGATCCCCTACCTGAAGGCCCTGGGGATCCCCTATCACTACGTGAGCGAACCCATCCTGGAGCGGGCCCGACAGCACATGGACAACCATGCCTACTGCGCCTTCTGCTCGCGCATGCGCCGGGGCCTGATCTACACCACCGCCCGCACCCGGGGCTACAACGTGGTCGTCCTGGGCCAGCACCTGGACGACCTGGCGGAGAGCTTCCTCATGAGCGCCTTCCAGGGGGGGCGGCTCAAGACCATGAAGGCCCACTACCGCATCCAGGACGGCGACCTGCGGGTGATCCGTCCCCTGGTGTATGCCCGCGAGCGGCAGATCGCGGACTTCGCCCGGACCGCCGGGCTCCCGGTACAGGCGGAGCACTGCCCGGCCCGCGGCCGGGACACCCCGCCCCTGCGCCCCCGCATGAAGGCCCTGCTGGCGGCGGAGGAACAGGAGAACCCCCGTCTGTTCAAGAGCCTGGTGCGCACCCTCATGCCCCTGATGTCGGCTGGCCTGGAGGAGACCACCCAGGCCCCGCGGGATGCGGAGGGCACCCCGTGACGGCGGCCCTGATCCGTACGGCCTTCACCCTCCTCGCCGGGTTGCCCCTGCCGGTCAACCATGCCCTGGGGGCCTTCCTGGGCTGGTGGGCGTGGGTCCTGCCCACGCGCCTTCGCCGCGTCTCCCTGGCGAACCTGGAGCGCTGCTATCCGCAGGCATCCCCCCGGTGGCGGCGCCGGGTGGCCCGCCGCAGCCTCATGGAGACGGGCAAGGCCCTGACGGAGGCCCCGTGGCTCTGGCGGGCCGGCCCCGGGCGCATCCGGGGCCTGCTTCAGGAGGGTGGGGGGGAGGACCACCTGACGGCTGCCCTGGCACCGGGCCGGGGGGCCTTCTTCGTCTCCCCCCACCTGGGCAGCTGGGAGTTCGCCGGGCTGCATGCCGCCGGTCTGGGGCCCATGACCAGCCTCTACCGTCCCCCCAGGCTCCAGGCCCTGGACGCGCCGCTTCGGGCGGCGCGCCAGGCCACCGGTGCCCGGCTGTTACCCACCGACCGACGGGGGATCCGGGGCATCCGCCAGGCCCTGGCGCAGGGCGGCATCGTGGGCCTTCTGCCGGATCAGACCCCCAAGGGGGGGGGCGGGATCCTCGCCCCATTCTTCGGGCATCCCGCCCTGACCATGACCCTGCTGCCGAAGCTGGCGGGTCCACGGCGCATCCCGGTGGTCTTCGCCTTCGCCGAGCGCCTGCCCCGGGGGCGGGGCTATCGCTACCACTGCATCCCGGCGCCGGAGGCCCTCTACGACCCCGACCCGGCAACGGCTGCCGCGGCCCTGAACCGTACGGTGGAAGAGCTCGTGCGCCGCTGCCCGGAACAGTATGTCTGGAGCTACCGCCGCTTCGCCGCCCGCTCATCCGTGAAGAGGGTTCAGCCCCCCTCGTGAACCTCCAGGGTGGCGATGCGCAGGCGGTCGCGACCCGCGTCCTTGCTGGTATAGAGGGCGGTATCGGCCCGGGCCAGCAGCGACTCCAGGACCTGGTCCGGGGTCATCCGCTGTGTGGGGGCCTCCAGGAAGAGGGAACAGATCCCGACGCTCGTGGTGACGGACAGGGATTCGCCCTTGATGGACCAGCGCAGGTCCGCCACCACCTGGCGCACCCGCTTGCCCAGCTTCACCGCCCCGTCCAGATCCGTGGCCGGGAGCAGCAGCACGAACTCCTCCCCCCCGAGACGCGCCAGCACGTCCCCTTCCCGGATCAGGGAGCGCACGCGATGGGAGACGTCCCGCAGCACCCGGTCCCCGGTGGCATGGCCGAAGCGGTCGTTCACCTGCTTGAAGTAGTCCAGATCCAGCACCGCCACGGCCAGCGGCTCGGCGGAGCGCAGGGCGCGGGCGACCACGATGCGGGCCTCGGCGAAGAAGAACCGGCGGTTGTGCAGCCCCGTCAGCTCGTCCATCACCGACAGGCTCTGGAAACGCTGCTGCAGGGTGCGGGATTCCTCCAGCGCCGCCTCCAGCTCCCGGGTGCGCTGGCGCACCTGGTCCTCCAGCTCGTTCATGTAACGCCACTGGCTCAGCAACTGGCCCAGGAAGTGGGCATAGAGGGTGAGCAGGCGCTCCTCGTCGGGGCCAAAGGCATGGGTCTCGGCATGGGAGACGTTGAGCACCCCCAGGACCTGTCCGGACACCGGGATGGGGACACAGATCAGGCTCCCCACCCTCGGGGTGCGCTCCGTCCCCGTCAGGGCCAGGAAGGCGGGGTCGTTGGCGCAGTCGCTGGAATACTGGACCTCCCCCGTCTGCAGGGCACGCCCCAGGAGCCCCTCATCCAGGGCGAAGGCGTGTCCCCTCTCGCCACCGCTGCCCGGGCCCACCAGTTCCGTCCAGCTCAGCCCCGCGGCATTCACCAGGTGTTCCCCCTCCCGCAGGAAGACCGAGCAGCGGCACATGTCGCGGTTCTCCAGCAGGCCCTTCAGGGCCTGGGAGAGCATGCGGCGCCGGTCGCTCATGGCCGGATTCACCTCGGAGAGCTGATGCAGGGCCGAGAGGAAGTCCAGCAACTGCACCAGGCGCCGGTTGGTCTCCCGGTAGGCCTCGGCGAAGGGTTTCAGATCCATGACGGACCTCAGGGGCTCTGGGTGAGGGTCTGGCAGGCGGAGACGATGGCCTGGCGCTGCTCGAGGCAGGCCTCCACCACCCGCCCCAGGGGCTCGGGGTCCAGGTCCAGGGCCAGGAGGAGCCCGGAGGCGGCCCAGGCGGGTGTCTCGTCGTACAGGGTCTCCGCCAGCATGTCGCACAGGCCGATCAGGCGCACCATGGAGGCGTGCTCGCCGTGATAGGCCAGGTCGGTGTAGCCACGCATGATTACGGGGACATCCTCCGGCAGATGCCAGCGCCGGGCGAGGATGGCGCCGGCCTCCCGATGGTCCAGTCCCAGGGCCTCGCGGGTAGCCCGGGCCAGCCCCGGGGCATCGGCCTGGGAGGCCCGTCCCAGTACCTGCCCCATGGCCTCGGGTTCCAGATCGCAGAGCACGATCAGCCCCAACTGGCGCAGCAGGGCCGCCAGATAGGCCTGGTCGGGGACCACGGTCTCGGCACGGACATGGCGGGCCAGGTCCCGGGCCAGCCGGGCCCCGGTCATGGAGACGAACCAGTAGCGATCCAGATCCAGCTGCCGGCAGCGGGCCGGGGAGAAGTGGTCGTTGATCAGCAGCCCCAGGGCCAGCCCGCGGACCATGTTGAGGCCGAGCCGGGAGATGGCCCCCTGCACCGAGTGGACCTGCCGGCGGCCCCCGAAGTAGGCGCTGTTGGCCACCCCGATCACCCGTGCCGTGAGCGCCGGCTCGGTGCTGATCAGGTTCGCCAGCCGATCCAGGGGTCCGTCGCCGGAGGCCAGTTCCTGCAGCAGTGACTGGGCCACCTGAGGCAGCGGAGGGAGATCCTGAAGCCGCCGGATGCGGCCCGCCTTTGCATCGAGATCCTGGGGCATGTGTCTCGTCCGGTCACGCTGATAGGGGACCGCTATACCTGCGGGGCGGCTCCTAGGGGCCACCCGGCTCCGGAACCGGCGACCCGCGCCGCCACTATAACGCAAATGCCCCCCGCAGCACGGGGATACATCACGCCCCGGCGGTTCGGCGAGATCAGGCCCCGATGGACCCGGGGCAGGGTTCAGGCATCGGCGAAACACCCCACGGCCGGGTCGGCCGCTGCAGTTCCACACCCACCGCCACAGGCTAACGCGCATGCTGGCAGCGATCCCCGAGGTCACCCCTTCACCCGGGCCGGCCCATGGACGTCGATATGTTTTACACTGTACGGCCCGCACTTGGGAACCCCCCGACGAAGATCGACACTCTATTGATCCAGCGCAATACATATCCCGGACGAAAACCCCACACCTAAAAAAAATGCATAAGGGTATGGCAGTATCCACCTTGAAGACCCACACCGCTGATTCAGAGGACTCCGCAGCCCATGAAGCGCATGCACCTTCTCGCCGCCTCCCTGACCCTGGCCGCCGCGACCCTGGGGATGACCACCGCGGTCCAGGCCCAGGTCTCCCGGGGTGCCCTGATGGCCACCACCTGCTTCGCCTGCCACGGCACCGACGGGCAAAGCCCCGGCGCCATGCCCAGCATCTCCGGGTATCCGCCGGATACCATGATACGCCAGCTGAAGGCCTTCCAGGACGGCAGCCGACAGGCCACGGTCATGGACCGGCACGCCACCGGCTATACGGATGAAGAGATCCGCCTGATGGCCGAATACCTGAGCACCCTTTGAAGACCCCCTGCAGAGGCCTGGATCCCATGGATTTAAAGATGAACCGGAGAGATTTCATTCGTACTGTGGGCGCCGGCGGCGCTGCGGCGGCCCTGTCCGCCTGCGGCACCACGCCGCAGAGACCCCGCAAGCGCGCCTCGGTGGTGGTGATCGGGGGTGGCCCCGGTGGGGCCACAGCGGCCAAGTACCTGCGCCGCTTCGATCCCGACCTGGACGTCACCCTGGTGGAGCCCACCGCCACATACCACACCTGCTTCGGCTCCAACTGGGTGTTGGGGGGAATGATCGATATGGACGACATCGCCCTGACCTACGGCTCCCTCCAGGACAAGCATGGTGTGCGGGTGGTGAAGGATCGCGTCGAGACCATCGAGGCGGACACCAAGCGGGTACGGCTTGCCGGCGGGGAGACCCTGGCCTACGAGAAGCTGGTGGTGGCCCCCGGCATGGAATTCCGCTATGACAGCGTGGAGGGATACGGCCCCGATGTGGAGGGGGATATCCCCCACGCCTGGAAGGCGGGAAAACAGACCCGCATCCTCCGGGACCAGCTCCGGGACATGGACAACGGCGGCGTGTTCGTTATCGTACCCCCCGGTAACCCCTACCGCTGCCCCCCCGGGCCCTACGAGCGGGCCAGCCTGGTGGCCCATTACTTCAAGGAAGAGAAGCCCCGCTCCAAGGTGCTCATCCTGGACCGCAAGGATAAGTTCTCCAAGCAGGGACTGTTCATGGATGGCTGGAAGGAGTACTACGGGGACATGATCGAATGGATCCCTGCCTCCGAGGGCGGCCTGGTGGATCACATCGATCCCAAGACCCGGGAGGTCTTCACCGAGGACGGATTCACGCGCCACCGGGCCGATGTGCTGAACGTGATCCCCAGCCAGAAGGCGGGCCGCATCGCCCACGAGGCCGGACTGACGGACGACACCGGCTGGTGCCCCGTGGACCAGCTGACCTTCCGCTCCCGGGAGGACGAGGATATCTACGTCATCGGCGATTCCAGCATCGCCGGGGCCATGCCCAAGTCCGCCCACTCGGCCAACACCCAGGGCAAGACCGCCGCCGCGGCCATCGTGCGTGCCATGGACGGCGAGGACATGCTGGCCCTGTCCACGGTGAACACCTGCTACAGCCTGGTGGCCCCGGACTACGGCATCAGCGTGGCGGCGGTGTACCGCTACCAAGACGGCGAGATCGCCCAGGTCCCGGACTCCGGCGGCCTGAGCGCAGATGACGCACCGGAGTACGTGCGCCGCCTGGAGGCCCGCTACGCCCGGGGCTGGTACGACAGTATCACGGAAGACTCCTGGGGCTGATCCGGGGCGGACAACCGCCTGTCTGGATCCACCGGCAGCGAGGAACACCACGGCCCGCCCTTGTGGCGGGCCTTTTCATGTGCACCGGGCCCCGGCCCGGCATCAGCCCTTGTGGCGGGTACAACACCTCACGCATCCAGATCCGGGATCAGACGGCTCTCCAGGCGGGCGATGATGTCCTTGAGCTGGAGCTTGCGCTTCTTGAGACGGGTGAGCCGCAACTGGTCCACGAAGGGCCCCTCCATGAGCCGTTCGATGGCCTCGTCCAGGGCGCGGTGCTCCGCCTGGAGCTCCGCCAGTCGGGTCTGCAGCGTGGGTGTCCCCCTGTGATGGTGCAATCCCCCTCCTTCGCCCCGGACGACGGGGCCATTGACCGATACGCGGCGACGAGCCGCTTTCCCCCATCATCCCAGATCCAGGGCGTCGCCACCACGGGACCGCATCATTCCATGGCTAAGGACTTCCGTGCCTCGATCAGCCGCTCCGCCTCCACCATGGACAGGGCCGGCGAGTAGAGAAAGCCCTGCCCCAGGTCGCATCCCAGTTCCACCAGGCGCGCGGCCTGGTCCCGGGTCTCCACACCCTCCGCCACCGTTGATTTGTCCAGGGCACGGATGATGCGCACCAGCGCCTCCAGCATGGCCTCCTGTCGACGGTCCTCCCCCAGGAGGCACACGAAGGAACGGTCGATCTTCACCACGTCGAAGGGCAGATCCCGCAACTGGCTCAGGGAGGAATAGCCCGTGCCGAAGTCGTCGATGCACAGGGCGATACCCCGGGCCTTCAGGGCCTCCATGATCCGCCGGGCCCGGTCGGCGTTCTCCATGATGGCGCTCTCGGTGAACTCCACCTTGATGCAGGCCCCGGGGATGCCATGGCTGTCCAGGGCCTCCGCCACGTGCTCCATGAGCCCCGGATCCGCGAGCTGGTGCCCGGAGACATTGATGTTCACCGGCAGGATGCGGTCGCCCCCGTGCTGGTGATACCAGCGGGCGGCGCAGGCGATGGCGGACCGGATCACCCAGCGGCCCAGGGGGAGGATGAGCCCGTTCTGTTCCGCCAGGGGGATGAAATCCCCCGGAGAGACCGGCTTCTCGCCGAAACGGGGCCAGCGGGCCAGGGCCTCGAACCCCTCGAGACGGCCGGTGCGCAGACAGACGATGGGCTGATAGTGGAGCTGGAACTCCTCCCGCTCCAGGGCACGGCGCATGGAGGTCTCCAGGCTGAGCCGGTGCACCGCCGAGGTATGCATGGAGAGATCGAACACGGCACTCCCGCCCCGGGCGCGACGCTTGGCCTGGTACATGGCCGTATCCGCGTTGCGTAAGAGTTCGTCGGGGGCACATTCCCCGGCGGGTTCCATGGCGATACCCACGCTGAAGCTGACGAAGACGTCCTGGTCCTCCATGGAGAGGGGCCGGGCGAAGACCCCCTTCACCCGCCGGACCACCTCGTCCACCTCGGCCGTCTCCCCGATCCCCTCCAGCAGGATGCTGAACTCGTCCCCCCCCAGGCGGGCCACCGTGTCCCCCGGCCGCAGGACCCCCTCCAGGCGGCGCGCCGCCTGCACCAGCACCCGGTCCCCCTGGGCGTGTCCCAGACTGTCGTTGATGGTCTTGAAGTCGTCCAGGTCCAGGAAGAGCACGGCAAAATGCGATTTGGAGCGCTGGCCCCGGAAGATGGCCTGACGCAGCCGGTCCAGGAACAGGGTGCGGTTGGGCAGGCCGGTGAGGGCGTCATGCAGGGCGTCATAGCGGAGTTGTTCCTGGATGCGGCGCTGCTCGGTGATGTCGGTCATGGACCCGGCGATACGGTGGGCCAGGCCGTCCTCATGACGCACCGCCAGACCCCGCACCCGCATCCAGCGGTAATCATCCCCCTCGAACCGCATCCGGTACTCGTGTTCGAGCCAGGGCCGCTGCCCCTCCAGATGGCCCTCCAGGGCCCGCTGCAGGGCGGCCCGGTCATCGGGGTGCACCCGGGTGAACCAGGCGGCGGGGTCGTCCCCCGGGTCATCCGCCGGCAGACCCAGCATCTCCTTCCAGCGGGGAGAGTAGTAGACCTGGTTGGTCTCCAGGTTCCAGTCCCAGAGGCCATCGTTGGCCCCCGCGGCCGCCAGGGCGTACCGCTCCCGTTCCACGGACAGCTCCCGCATGCGCTCGGCAAGCGACCGGTTCTGGCGCTGCACGTCCGCCTCCAGCTGTTCCAGACGGTCCGCTAGGACCAGGGTGGTCCCCTCCAGCCGTTCCAGTTCATCCCTCCCCCGGGCCAGGGCCGTGGAGGGCAGCCTTTGCCGTACCTCCCGGAAGCGGCGCTCCGCCAGAAGCGGAAGCAGCTCTGCGACACGACGCAGCCGCGACAGGGGGGCCTGGCTCACGGCCATCACCAGGAGGGCGAAGATACACAGCCCGCCCAGCCCGATGAGGACGTTCTGGAGGCGGGCGGCGGCGATCTGGTTCCGGGCCTCGGTGACATCCGAGATGGCCACCACCGTAAGGGGGTCATGACCCAGGTGTTCCCCGGGGAAACGGAAGGGCATGACCTCGAAGCGGCCGGTCCCGGTGTGCAGGGGGATCCGCTCGCCACGTGCCGAACCCAATGCCACGCCTGCGTCCTGGAGCAGGGGCAGGGTCCGCTCCCCCTGGGTGAGGGCCACCACATCCCCCCCCTGTGACCGCGGGCTCAGATCCGGGGCGGACTCCCGGGACGATTCGTGGGAGAGCACGGCCACCTCCATGCGCGAGATGCCACGATAGGACAGCACCAAGGGGGCCAGGGAGCGTCCCACCAGCAGGGCGCCGATGGTCTCACCGTCGGCGAGGATGGGGGCCACCCCCTGGATCAGGCAGGACTGACGGCAGTGGGTGAAGACCGTGGGCCGCTCCGTCTCCAGCACCCGGGCCACCGCCGCCCGGACCTCCTCGCACTCCTCGCAGGGTGGTGCGGCCACATGCTCCTGGTGCAGCACCCGGCCCTCCCGGTCGAAGAAGACGGCCATGGCCAGGTCCGCGTCCACCTGCAGGGAGGTCCAGAGGGGCGAGAACAGGCCCTCGATGGCCCCGGGGGATTCGGCCCGAACGGCCTCCCGGATCCCGGACAGGGCGGGCAGCAACTGGGCCAGGTGGATCAGCTCGGTGCGGGACTGCTCCACCACGGCCTCCAGCTGATGCCGGGCACGGGCCTGTTCCATCACCCGCTGCTCGCGGTACTGACGTTCCAGGTTGTAGTGGTTGAACAGGGCGAAGGTGCCCAGCAAGAGCAGGAGCAGCCCCCCGAACACCCCCAGAAGCTTCCACTTGAGGCTGAGAAAGCGCTGGCCGGGCATGGGTATCCTCAGAAGGTATAGGAGGCCTGGAGGGCAAAGAGATCCCAACGGGCCCGTCCGCCCTTCTCGTCGAAGGCGGGATTGTCCAGGGCAGGCGTGAGGGCCGTGCCGCGGATATGGTGCCACTCCGCCCGCAACAGCCAGGCCGGGGCCGGCTGCCATCCCGCCCCCAGGGTCCACTGACCCTGATAGAAACGGTGCGGGGCCCGGTCGATGGTCGGAAGGGCGTCGAACAGGGCCGACTGGCGGCGACCGTCCCGATCGTCCAGGTCGTCCCAGTGGGTGTCGTAGCGCAGGAAGACGGACCACTCCCGCCGGGGCCGCCAGGTGCCCTGGACATAGAACCCCGCCTCGGTCACCTGACGATCGTCCACGATGCCGTAGTCCCGGGTCTTCAGATCCCGCACCACCCCTTCGGCGGTGAGGCTGTAGCGCTCCCGGTTCCATTCGCCGCTGAGGACCAGGGCATCCACTTCGGTGCCTCCCGCCGCCAGGGAATCCCCCGTCCCGGGGCGATAGCGGGTGCGCACCCGGGAATAGGTGGCCGCCAGGCGCAGGCGTCCGCCTGCGTCCTCGTAGAGCAGGCGGACGTTCTGGCCACTGTCCAGTTCCAGATCGCCCCGGGCCCGGGGCAGGCGCAGGAAGGCCGCCTTGGTCTCGTCCTGCAGGTCCGTGGGCAACGCAACCCCCAGGTCCAGCTGCAGGGTGCCGTGATCCGTCAGCCACTGCCCGTAGGCATTGATCCCGTCCACGCCGGTGTAGAAATCCCGGATCCCCAGCCCCTCCACATAGACCGACTGGGGCAGCAGGATCCCGGGCCGGGTGGCGGCCACGTCCCGGGTCTCGTTGAAGAAACCGATGGGGATCTTGCTGCGGCCGATGCGCACCCCGGCCACGGTGGGTCCATCCAGGTAGCGCAGATCGGCGAAGCCGTAGTCCAGTTGCGGGTCGCCTTCGTACATCTCCCCCGCCCTCCGGCTCACCACCTGGGCGGCCAGGCTGAGGGAGGGGATGGGGCTGTAGCGGGCGTTGACCCCCAGCTCGGTCAGGTCCCAGCTGCCGCGGGTGCTCTCACCATAGTAGTTGTTGTGGCTGGAGTGGAGATAGCCCTGGCTGACAAAGCCATGGACCGACAGGGGGCCCTCGCCGGCCCCCAGGGGGGCCGCGGACAGGATCAGGCTGCAGCCAAGGAGGCCCTTCACCAATGTGTTCATCGCGCCGCCGCCTCCACGGTCAGGACCCGGATCCCCGGCCTGTCCGGTGGATCCGACACGTATCCGATCCCGCCGGGGGTCCGGGTCACGCGCCGCAGCATCTCCGCCTCCGAACCCAGCACCATGGGCGCCGCGCCCGTTCCGGAGAAGACGGCCCGGTTCCAGGCGTTCTGCAGCTGATAAGGGAAGACCCCCAGCACCTCCTTGCTGAAGCGCTCGTGCACCGTGGTACGGGGATCCAGGACGAAGACATGGAGACGTTGCCCCTCCAGGGTCTGGAGGCGCATGGTGAAGATGGCCCGCAACACGGCCGGAGACATCCTGCTGGCGGCGATCGACTCGTTGACGATGACCGTCTGTGCAATGGATGCGGACGGCAAGGACAAGGCCACGACCACTGTCAGTCCCATCCACACCGCGCGAACCCTGCGCCGCAGCCACACGCCACCCCCCTGTCGCCGTCTCATGTCCCTGCACGCCGCATGCACCGACCCCGGATCCCTCGATCACCCCTCGACTTGAAGCCACCTTAGTGGAAGGGCCCATTTCCGTCCACCAGCGAGGCGTTAAAAGCAGGCCCTGCGGCAGATTCGGAGGACCAGGCGGCCGTGCCCGCCGGCCTGCGGATCCGGTATCCTCCGGGGTCGAACGACCCGTTTCTCCCATCCTCCCTTCCGGCGACGACCCGGCACCGGCGTAAGATACCGAGGTACCGCCCCATGGCTGCATCCTGCGAGACCCATACCGATCCCCAGGCGGACCCGACCCCTCCGTCCCCCGACGCGCTGGCCTGCGCCGAGCGCCTGTGCCAGCAACGCGGGGTCCGGCTGACCCCCCTGCGGCGCCGGGTGCTGGAACAGATCTGGCGCACCCATGGCGTGGTCAAGGCCTACGACCTGATCCAGCGCCTGAGTTCCGCGGACCGGCCGGTCAAACCCCCCACGATCTACCGGACCCTGGACTTCCTGCTGGCCCAGGGGCTCATCCATCGTATCGAGAGCCTCAACGGCTACGTGGGCTGCATCCGGCCGGGGCAGGCCCACGACACCCTGCTGATGGTCTGCCGGCATTGCGGTGCGGTGATGGAACTGGAAGACGCCGGGATGGCCCGCAGCCTGCGACACCAGGCGGCCCGCCACGGCTTCCGCCTGGACCACCAGATCGTGGAGGGCAGCGGCCTGTGCCCCCGCTGCCAGGCCGACTGACGGGGGCAGGGAGGGATGCACGGCATCCCGACGGGGGGGATCCGACGGCTCAGCCGGTCGGGGTGGATCCCCGGAGGCGGGTGTCGAT
>JBKGXY010000011.1:0-30466 GCA_046546415.1 Ectothiorhodospira sp. | reverse complement strand
CATGGCCCTGGCGGTCACGGGGGGCGGTGGGCTGGCCCTGATCGCAGGGATGCTGCTGCTGGGGAAGATGGCCGGGTCCTATGACCTGTCGGTGATCCTGGAGCGGGGCGAGCAGATCCAGGCCTCCCCGCTGTACCTGCCGGCCCTGTTGCTGATCCTGGTGGGGTGTTTCACCAAGAGCGCCCAGTTCCCGTTCCACTTCTGGCTGCCCCATGCCATGGCGGCCCCCACCCCCGTGTCCGCCTACCTGCACTCGGCCACCATGGTGAAGGCGGGGATCTTCCTCATGGCCCGGCTCTGGCCGGTGCTGGCGGGCACCGATGCCTGGTTCTATCTGGTGGCCACCACCGGCCTGTTCACCATGGTGCTGGCGGCGGGCATCGCCCTGTTCAAGGATGACCTCAAGGGGCTGCTGGCCTATTCCACGGTGAGCCATCTGGGGCTGGTGACCTTCCTCTTCGGCCTGGGCTCCCCCATGGCGGCGGCGGCCGGGGTGTTCCACATCATCAACCACGCCACCTTCAAGGCGGCCCTGTTCATGAGCGCGGGGATCGTGGATCACGAGACGGGAACCCGGCATATCCCGCGCCTGGGGGGGCTGATGCACCTGATGCCGGTGACCGCCACCCTGGCCATGGTGGCGGCCGCCTCCATGGCCGGGATCCCGCCCTTCAACGGCTTCCTCTCCAAGGAGATGATGCTGGAGCAGGCGGCCCATACCCCCTGGGCCGGGCTCCCCTGGCTGGTGCCGGTGGCGGCCACCCTGGGGGCGGTGTTCTCCGTGGCCTATGCCCTGCGCTATGCCGTCCATGTCTTCTGGGGGGCGGCCCGGGAGGACTATCCCCAGAGGCCCCATGATCCGGTGGCCGGCTTCTGGCTGCCGCCGGCGGTGCTGGTGGCCCTGGTGGTGGTCATCGGCCTGTTCCCCGACCAGACGGCGGGCCCGCTGGTGCGGGCCGCCGCGGATGCGGTCACCGGTGGTGCGCTGCCCGACCTGCACCTGTATCTGTGGCACGGGCTGACCCCCGCCCTGGGGATGTCCGTGGTGGCCCTGCTGGGTGGGGCGGCCCTCCTGTGGCGTTACCACGACGCCTGGGCACGCTGGCGGGCGGGGCCCCATCCGGAGGCCAAGGCCATGTACGACGCGGCCATGGCCCGTCTGGTGGCCGCCAGCCAGTACCTCATCCACGGCCTGCATAACGGGGCCCTGCAGCGTTACCTGGCGGTGATGCTGGCCAGTGCGGTGGTCATGGGCTATGTCGCCTTCACCGGTGCGGGGCATCTGCCCGGTACGAAGGAGACCCTGGAGGTCTCTCCCGTGGCCGGGGTGCTGTGGCTGCTCATGGCCGGGGGATGCTGGCTGGCGGTGGCGCGCCATCACCAGCGACTGCTGGCGGTGGTGGCGGTGAGCGTGGTGGGCCTGACGGTCTCCATCGGGTTTCTCTATCTCTCCGCCCCGGACCTGGCCCTGACCCAGATCTCCGTGGAGGTGGTCACCACCGTGCTCATGCTCCTGGCCCTGTACTTCCTGCCCAAGCGCACCCCCGAGGAGAGTTCCGGGGTACGCAAGGTGCGGGACGGGGTGCTGGCGGTGCTGGCAGGGGTCGGCGTGGGCGGCCTGTGCTGGGCCGTGCTGACCCGGGACTTTTCCACTATTTCCGGTTATTTCCTGGATCAGGCGGTGCCGGGCGGGGGCGGCACCAACGTGGTGAACGTGATCCTGGTGGACTTCCGCGGCTTTGACACCTTTGGCGAGATCATCGTCCTGGGGATCGCCGCCCTGGCCATCTACGCCCTCCTGGAGGGGGCCCTGCGCGGTCCCGCGGCGGCGCACCTGGCCTCCTGGAAGGGGGACATGCCCCGGGCCGCCGACCGCCATCCCATCATGATGGTGGTGGCCACCCGGGTGATGCTCCCCCTGGCCCTGCTGGTGGGGGTGTATATCCTGCTGCGGGGCCACAACCTGCCAGGCGGCGGCTTCATCGCCGGGCTGGTGGTGTCCATCGCCCTGATCATGCAGTACATGGCCAGCGGCTTTCAGTGGGCGGCCAGGCGCATGGCCGTGGACTACGATGGCCTCATCGGGCTGGGGGTCCTGGTGGCCGGGGCCACCGGTGTGGCCGCCATGGTGGGCGGCCACCCCTTCCTCACCTCAGCCCATGAGTATGTGCATTTCCCCCTGGTGGGCAAGGTGGAGCTGGCCAGCGCCATGATCTTTGACGTGGGGGTCTTCCTCACGGTGGTGGGGGCGGTGATGCTGGCCCTGGCCCAGGTCTCGCGCCTGGGGCTGGCGGCCAGTCACGAACCGGCCAACGAGGGTCCCATGGACTTCGATCCGTCCGGATCCTCCCCTTCCTCCGGACCGGAGGGTCGGCCGTGAGGCCCTCCATGTCCATCCCGGTTCAGGCAAGCTGAGAGAGAGAACGCTCCATGGAATTGCTCGTGGCCAGTGCCGTGGGTGTCATGACCGCCGCCGGGGTGTACCTGGTGCTGCGGGCCCGCACCTTTCCCGTGGTCCTGGGGCTCGCCCTCATGACCTACGCCGTGAACGTCTTTCTTTTCGCCATGGGCCGCCTGACGGTCAATCTGCCGCCGGTCATCAGCGAAGACGCCACCGGATACACCGATCCGCTGCCCCAGGCCCTGGTGCTTACCGCCATCGTCATCTCCTTCGGCATGACCGCCGTGGTGGTGGTGATGGCCCTGCGGGCCTATCTGGAGGCGGATACCGACCACGTGGACCTGGAACGTCCCGAACCCGTTGAGAAAACGGATCACACATGAATCACTGGATCATCCTGCCGATTCTCATCCCGGCGCTGGTGGCGCCGATGCTGGTGCTGGCCGTGCGCCACGATGTGGTGCTGGCCCGGGTATTCTCCGTGGCCTCCACGGTCGCGCTGCTGGGGGTGGCCGTCCTGCTGCTGGCCCTGGCCTCCGGGGGGGAGACCCAGGTCTATGCCCTGGGCCATTGGCCACCGCCATTCGGCATCGTCCTGGTGCTGGATCGGCTCTCGGCCCTGATGCTGCTGCTCACGGCGGTACTGGCCCTGTGGGTGCTGCTGTTCGCCATCGATGGGAGCGATGCCCGGGGGCGTCATTTCCACGCCCTGTTCCAGCTGCAGATCATGGGGGTGAACGGGGCCTTCCTCACCGGCGATCTGTTCAATCTCTTCGTCTTCTTCGAGGTGCTGCTCATCGCCTCCTACGGGCTGATGGTGCACGGCGGTGGGGCCGCCCGCCTGCGGGCCGGGGTGCAGTATGTGGCGGTGAACCTGGTGGGGTCCTCGCTCTTTCTCGTCGCGGTGGGGTTGATCTACGGGGTCACCGGCACCCTGAACATGGCCGATCTGGCGGCAAAGGTGCCCTTGGTGCCCGCCGGCGACCAGGCCCTGCTGCAGACCGGGGGGCTGTTGCTGCTCCTGGTCTTTGGCATCAAGGCGGCCCTGGTGCCGGTGCAGTTCTGGCTGCCCGGGACCTATGCCCTGGCCCCCGCTTCGGTGGCGGCCTTGTTCGCCATCATGACCAAGGTGGGGGCCTATGCCATCCTCCGGGTGCATGGGCTGCTCTTCGGCGATGGGGCGGGGATCGCCGAGGACCTTGTCCAGGACTGGCTGTTGCCGGCGGCCCTGGTGACCCTGGCCGCGGGGATGACCGGCGTCCTGGCCGCCCGCACCCTGGGTCAGATGGTGAGCTTCGCGGTGATCGGCTCCATGGGAACGGTCATGATCCCCGTGGCCCTGCATACCCAAGAGGCCCTGGCGGCCGGTCTGTACTACCTGGTGCACTCCACCCTGGCGGCGGGTGCGCTGTTCCTGGTTGTGGGGCTGATGTCCGAACGTCGGGCCGGTTTCGGGGATCGGCTGGTGGTGGCCCCTGCCTTCCCCCAGTCGGGCCTGATTGCGGGTTTCTTCTTCCTGGCGGCCCTGGGCATGGCGGGCATGCCGCCCCTGTCGGGATTCGTCGGTAAATTGCTCATCCTGGATGCGGTCCGCGAGGGGGATGCTGCCGTGTGGATCTGGTCGTTCATCCTGGTCACCTCCCTTCTGGCCATCGTCGGCTTTGCCCGGGGCGGGAGCACCCTCTTCTGGAAGAGTGCCGCCCAGGACGGTTGCCTGGAGGCGGAGAAGGAATTGGACACCGGGGTCCTTTCCTTCGTCGCGGTGGGCGGCCTGCTGTCGGGGCTGGTCCTGTGGACGGTCCTGGCCGGTTGGGCCACCCCGTATCTGCAGGCCACCGCCGCCCAGCTGCTGGACCGCGAGGGGTATGTGGACAGCGTGCTGGAGACGCCCGGAAGGGTGGTCGAGGAGAAGGGTCATGGCACACACTGAATCGCGCGGATCGGGCCTGCGGGAGCGCTGGTTCCCCCATCCCCTGCTTACGATCACCCTCGTGGTGGTCTGGATGCTGCTGCTCAACGGCTTCAGCCTGGGCGGGCTGCTCCTGGGCGGGGTTCTGGGGGTGGTGATCCCCATCATCACCAGCCACTTCTGGCCGGGACGCCCCCCCCTGCGGGCCTGGGGCAAGGCCATGGCCTTCACGGCCATCGCCCTGTGGGACGTGATCGTGGCCAACGTGATCGTGGCCCGGTTGATCCTGTTCCGTGACCCGTCCACCCTGGCCAGCCGCTGGGTGGCCCTGCCCCTGGAACTGCGCTCGCCCGAGGCCATCACCATCCTGGCCGGGACCATCTCCCTGACGCCGGGTACGGTGAGCAGCGATCTCTCCGCCGATGGCCGCACCCTGCTGGTGCACTGCCTGGATGCCCCGGATGCCGAGGCGGCGGTGCGGGAGATGAAGACCCGCTACGAGGCCCGGCTCAAGGAGATCTTCCCATGATCGAGTATGCACTGATCTTCGGCTTCGTCGCCGTATCCCTGGCCCTGGTGATGAACCTCTGGCGGCTGCTTAAGGGGCCTTCGGTGGTGGACCGGGTGCTGGCGGTGGATACCATGGTCATCAACACCATCGCCCTGATCATCCTCCAGGGGATGTATCAGGGCACCACCCTGTACTTCGAGGCGGCCCTGCTATTGGCGATGTTCGGTTTCATCTCCACGGTGGCCTTCTGTCGTTTCCTGTTGCGCGGCAACGTGATCGAGTGAACCCGAGGAGCTGAACCGCTATGGCAACCTGGCTGGAAGCGCTGATCGCCCTGCTGATCGTGGTGTCCGGGGTCTTCATCCTGGTGGGCTCCCTGGGCCTGCTCAAGCTGCCCACGCTGATGATGCGCCTGCACGACCCCACCAAGGCCACCACCCTGGGGGTGGGCGCGGCCCTGCTGGCCTCCATGGGCTTCTTCCTGGCGACGGAGGGGGGTGTCTCGGTGCACGAGCTGCTGGTGACCGCCTTCCTCTTCCTGACGGCCCCGGTGACGGCGCATTTCATCGCCAAGGCCCACCTGCATCTGGAGCGCGATCGGGATGGTGGCGAACGCGGTCGCCTGCCGGAGACGGGGACCCGGAGCGGGTGGAGCACCTATGACCCTGCCCCGGGGACGGCGCGGTCGGAGGAGGACGGGGCGGGAAGCCCTCCGGGGACGTGATGCCGGGGGCGGCTCCTCAGAACCCCCCGGGGATCAGAACCCCTCGGTGGAGGTGAACAGGCCCACCCGCAGGTCATTGGCGGTGTAGATGAGACGCCCATCCACAAAGACCTGTCCGTCGGCGATCCCCAGCACCAGTTTGCGGGTGATGATACGCTTGACGTCCACCTGGTAGGTGACCCGGTCGGCGGTGGGCAGCACCTGTCCGGTGAACTTCACCTCGCCCACCCCCAGGGCGCGGCCCCGCCCCGGATTGCCGATCCATGCCAGATAGAAGCCCACCAGCTGCCACATGGCGTCCAGCCCCAGGCAGCCCGGCATCACCGGGTCCCCGGGGAAATGGCAGTCGAAGAACCACAGGTCGGGGTTGATATCCAGCTCCGCGCGCATCTCCCCGTTGTCGTACGCCCCCCCCTGGTCGCTGATGTGGGTGATGCGGTCCATCATCAGCATGTTGGGCACGGGCAACTGGGCGTTGCCGGGGCCGAACATCTCCCCGTAGCCGCATTGCAGGAGTTCGTCGCGTTCGTAGCTGTTCTGTCGCATGGGGCAGGGTGGTCCGAATAGGAAAGTCGCCTATTGGACCGGATTCCGCAACCGGGCACAAGGGGCCGTGCCCGGTGTGCGCGAAGGGGTGGGGATGCCTAGGCGTCCCAGCGCAGCTGGGCCAGCTGGGAGCGGGTGTAGAAGTGTCCCTGGCGCATGAAGCCGGCCACGATCCCCTCCTTGAGGGCGGTGATGCGCCCGCGTTCGTCCCGTTCCACGACCCAGTGGTCCGGCAGGCCGTCCAGCAGGTGCATCAGGGCCAGAGTGCCATCCTCGTGGATGGAGAGGTGGGTCTCGTGGGTCTGGGTGTCCATGAAGGCGGGCAGAAAACCCAGGACCGCACCGGCGTTCTTCATCTCCGGGAATTCACGGTAGGGCGTCCACTGTGCCCCGGAGGGTTGTTCGAGTTGATTTCGGTTCATGGGAAGGTCCCTATGATCTCTTTTCAGGCCAAGGCATGTCCCTTTCCATGGCGGCACCCCACCGGATAACTTGAGGGCATTGCCAGGGATGCGGTCTCCTGGGTCATAATCGGGGCTCTGTCATCAGGCCCGTCCCCGTGGCGGGTGCCGGAGATCCCATGTCTTTTGAGGCCTTGGTCGGCCCGTGGGCCGACCGTCCGATCCTGTCCGTTCTCGTCTGGTTGCCCGTCCTCATGGGGCTGGCCTATGCCGCCCGTCCCTGGAGCCATCGTCTCATCCGTCGGGCCACGCGCGCCCTTGGGCTGCTGCTGCGCCATGCCGCCCGGTCCACGCAAAGGGCCCGTCTTCGTCTCCGCCGGTGGTATCTGCGCTACCTGCGGGGGGTGGAGATGCGCCGCCTGGAGGGGCGTCTGGACCGCGCCTACCAGGGCATCCACCTGCGGGTGAACCGGGACCTGGGCGGCTTCCCGGCCCTGGAGCGGCGCATCCTGCGCCAGATCGAGACCCTGGAGCAGGACTATCACAGTGCCCGGGATCAGGTGCCGGAGGAACCGGCCTGGGTGCGTACCGCCAATGCCCTGGCCGCCGCCCCCCCCAAGGCCGACCCCAGGGTGGGGCAGATCCTGGAGGAGATCCACGACTCCATGGCCCGGGCCGGGCGTGAGGCCATGGAGGAATACCGTCGCGCCAGCCAGTCCCGCCTGGAGACCCTGAAGGGGCTCCTGCCCGCCTGGCGGGCGCTGGGGGACCGGCTCCAGCAACTGGAACACGCGGTGCGGGGTTTGAGTGAGCAAACCCGTCACCTGGATGCCATGGTGGGGCGCTACCGCAGGCTGCGTCGTGGGACGCCCCCCGCCCGCACCCTCACCCTGGCCTCCGCCGGGTTACTGGCCGTGACAGCCGCCGTTATGGCCCTGCAGGGGCTGTCCGCCGGGGTGCTGTTCTTCCTGGTGGAGCCGCCCATGGCGCAGGTCCTGGGAGACGGGACGCCGGGAGCGGGGGCGGATCTGGGGCCCTGGGCGGTGGGTGCCCTGATCCTCGCCGTGGTGCTGGGCGGTGCCATGGTGACCGAGGCGCGCCAGGTCAGCCACCTCATTCCCGGTTTCTCGGCCATGGATCCCCGGGGGCGGTCGCGGACCGTGGCCCTGGGCCTGGTCCTGGTGGGCCTGTCCGTCCTGCTCTGCGGCCTCCTGGCGGCCACCCGGGAGGTCCACGCCCTCCAGACGGATCCCCTGGGGCTGCTTCTGGAGGCGGAACCGGAACCCCTCGAATCGGTGGAGGACTGGTTCTCCACGTTCACCCGCCTGTTCCTGGGCATCCTCCTGCCCCTTCCCCTGGCCCTGGTGGCCCTGCCACTGCAGGTCTTCCTGCAGTCGGTGGCGGTGGTCGTCGGGGGCCTGGCGGTGATGGTCATGGCCCTGGTGGCCACCCTGCTGTCCTGGATGGCCCTGGCGGCGTATCTCTCGGGGGCCGTGTTGCGCGCCCTCTACGAGTTCTTCATCTTCATCCCGCTGTTGCTGGAGCGGGCCTGGGGGAGGTGGCGTCGTCGTCGTGATGCCCCAGGCGGGCGAGATGCCCCTGCGGCCCTGCTCTCCCGGTCGGAGGTTTCACCTTCCGGGGACGGATCCGGGTGGGGGCGTCCCTGATCAGCACTGTTCCCAGGGCAGGCCATGGTAGCGCCAGCCATTGATGCTGGAGCGGTGATGGTGTTCATCCAGGTCGCCCTCGAACCCCTCGGAGATGTGGTAGACCCGGGGGATCCCCTCGGAGACGAGCGCGCGACCGGCCTCCAGGGACCGCTTGCCGCTGCGGCAGATGAGGATGACCGAGGCCCCGCTGTCGTTGCCGTCCTCCCCGGCCCCACCCAGGAGCAGCTTGCGCACCTCGGGGACAAAGCGGGGATTGCGGGTCCAGTCGGGTTCGTCCATCCAGGGGATGTGCAGGGCCCCCCTGGGATGCCCCACGAACAGGAATTCCATGCTGGAGCGGATATCCACCAGCAGGACCCGTTGATCGGACTGGAGCATGTCGTAGGCCTCATTCGGGGTGAGGGCGGCGGGATCGTGATTCGTCATGAGAACTGTGTGTCCTCCGTGTGGGGTGGGTTCTGGTACAGTGTGGCGGCGCGGCGGCCGAACACCTTCGGGAAGGCGGGCGCCTGCAGGAGGGATCCCCCGTGGGGCATTCCCCACCGGGATTCTCGCTGATCGGGGCAAAAATTGCGAAAGGACAATATTTCGTGGAACGCGCACTCATCCTCCTCCTGGGTCTGATCCTGGGGCCGGGACTCCTCCTGTCCGTCTGGAGCGCCCCCGCGGGGGCGCAGACCACCGCCTACGTCAGTGACGATCTGGAGATCGCGGTACGCCGGGGCAAGACCCTCCAGCACCGCATCCTCACCTTCCTCGACAGCGGCGATGCCGTGACCGTGCTGGAGGACGACGGCGAGGGGTATACCCGCATCCGCACCCAGGGGGGCACCGAGGGCTGGGTCCAGACCCAGCACCTCATGGATCGCCCCCATGCCCGGGATCGACTGGAGGAGACCCGTTCCCGCATCGAATCCCTGGAGGAGACGCGCGACGCCCTCAGGGAGGAGGCCGCCGAACTGGAGGCGGACCGGGACCGGCAGGCGCAGCGGGCGTCCGCCCTTTCCGACCGGGTGACGGAATTGGAGGAGGCATTGGAGGACCTGCGCACCCTGGCGGCCGATCCCCTGGCAAAGGCCCGGGAGAACGAGGAACTCACCGCTCGCCTGGCCCAGGAACAGGAACGGGTAGGGGAGCTGTTGGAGGAGAATCGCCGTCTTCGGTCCGATGACCGCAAGGACTGGTTCCTTTACGGTGCAGGGGTCTCCATTGGCTGTCTGATCCTGGGGATCCTGCTCACCCGCGTGCGACTGCGGCGGCGATCCTCCGGTTGGATCGATTGAACCCTTCGGATTCCACACGATGGCCCCCCACCGGGGGCCCGGCTTTGCATGAACGAGGAGAGACTATGTTCTTCAGACGTACCTTGGTGGCGATGGCCCTTGTGGCTGGCGCGGTGGCCCCTGCGGCGGCGGATACCCTGGATGCATACCTGAGCCAGGAGACGGCCCAGTTCACCTACCTGACCGATTCGGAGCGGATCGGGTTCGGGGGGGCGGATATGTCCCTCGGACTCTTCTTCGACGATGAGGATGACGTGATGCTGAGCACGGGCCTGAGCGTGGCCGGTGTCCCCGCCGGGGAGCGGCCCCTCACCTTCGGCGTGGGCGCAAAGGCCTACTTCGGCTTCCTGGACGAGCCGGACCAGGATTTCCAGTCCATCGGACTGGGGGGCGAGGTGCGCTATACCCTCCCTGCCAACACCCCCATGTACCTCTCCGCCAGCGCCCATTACGCCCCCAAGGTGACTACCTTCGGCGACGCGGACGACTTCTATGACCTGGGCCTGCGCTACGAGCTGGAGGTGACCCCGGGGGCCCGCGGGTTCATCGGCTACCGCCTGATGGAGGCGGACCTGGACCGGGGTGGGGACTACGAACTGGACGACAATGTCCACTTCGGTGTCCGGCTGGATTTCTGAGGGACCATGGCGCGGCAAGACCCCATGGATCGGGTCCTGGAGATCATGGCCCGATTGCGCGACCCGGAGCACGGCTGTCCCTGGGATCTGAAGCAGCGTTTCGACACCCTGGTCCCCCACACCCTGGAGGAGGCCTACGAGGTGGCCGACGCCGTGGAACGGGGGGATATGCAGGATCTGCGTGATGAATTGGGGGACCTCCTGCTGCAGGTGGTGTTTCATGCCCGGCTGGCCCAGGAGCAGGGCGAATTCGCTTTCGGGGATGTGGCCGATGGTCTGGCGGACAAGCTGGTGCGCCGCCACCCGCACATCTTCGCCGGTGTGCGCTTCGACTCCGAGGCGCAGCAGCATGCTGCCTGGGAGGCGGAGAAGGCCCGGGAGCGGGCGGCGCGGCAGGGGGACGGACAGGCATCGCCCGGCCGCCTGGATGGCGTCGCACGTGCCCTGCCGGCCCTCCATCGGGCCGTGAAGCTGCAGAAGCGGGCGGCCCGGGCGGGATTCGACTGGGATGCCCCCGGGCCCGTGCTGGACAAGGTCCGGGAGGAACTGGACGAGGTCCATGCCGAGATGGCTGTCGGCGCCGCCCACGAACGCCTGGAGGAGGAGCTGGGGGACCTGCTGTTCGCGGTGGCGAACCTGGCGCGTCACCTGGAGGTGGATCCCGAGGCCGCCCTGCGCCGGGGCAATGCCAAATTTGAAGGGCGTTTCCGGCATATGGAGGCCGCCCTGGCGCGGCAGGGCCGGCGTCCGGAGGAGCAGTCCCTGGAGGCCCTGGAGGCCTTGTGGCGGGAGGCCAAGCGCGCGGGGGCGTGAATCGCCCTGCTCCCGCTTCCCGGGGGTTTGAGATCCCCCCGTCAGCGGGACGGGAGACCCCCGCTCAGTCCAGTCGCAGGGACAGGTCCACCGCCTGGAGGTGCTTGGTCAGGGCCCCCACGGAGATGCGGTCCACGCCGGTGAGGGCGATGGCCCGCACCTGTTCCAGGTCCACCCCGCCGGAGGCCTCCAGGGGACAGCGGCCTGCCACACGGGCCACCGCCTGACGCATCCCCGCCAGGCCGAAGTCATCCAGCATGATCACATCGGCCTCTGCCGCCAGGGCCTGGTCCACCTCGTCCAGGTTCTCCGTCTCCACCTCCACCCATACCCCGGGGGCCCGTTGCCGCGCAGTGGCCACGGCGGCGGCGATGGACCCGGCGGCCAGGATGTGATTCTCCTTGATCAGGATGGCGTCGTGCAGCCCCATGCGGTGGTTGAGTCCGCCGCCGCAGGCGACGGCGTACTTCTGCGCCCGGCGCAGCCCCGGCAGGGTCTTGCGGGTGTCCAGGATATGGGCGCCGGTACCGGCCACCGCGTCCACGTAGCGGCGGGTGCGGGTGGCGGTGGCGGACAGGGTCTGCAGGAAGTTCAGCGCAGTGCGCTCGCCGGTGAGGATGGCCCGGGCGGGGCCCTCCAGGGTGACCAGGCGGTCCCCGGCCTCCACGGCCTCCCCCTCGGTGACCGACCAGCGGAGGTCGATCCCCGGGTCCAGGTGGTGGAAGACGGCGTCAAACCAGGGCCGCCCGCAGATCACGGCCGTCTCCTTGCAGACCACCTGGGCCCGGCAGGAGGCCTTTTCGGGAATCAGTGCGGCGGTGAGGTCGCCGCTGCCGATGTCTTCTTCCAGCGCTGTGCGCACGCAGGTGTGGAGCAGGGGGTCCGGGATCGTGGTGGGCATGGGTGTTCTCTCTGGATCGATCCCGGAGGATAACGCAAACCCGGTGAAGGCTCATCCGTCCCCTTGCGCCTCTGCCGAATGGGCTTCGGAGAGAGGCCAGGGGATGGGGTCCGGGGCGGTCCTGCCGTTCACGCGGGCGTCCGCGGGATTCCCGCAATCGGCCTGGCTGTACCGGGCTATGGGCGATCTCCCCAGGCCGGGGCATGTGGGGTATGCTGAAATGGATATTCAAAGGACGAACCGGGTTTGGATCAACTGAAGACATTCCTCGGCCTCCTCGGCCATTCGTTCCGGAATCTGCTTCCCATCCTGGTAGTGGTCACCGTCTTCCAGTTCGCCGTGTTCCGGCAACTCCCCGAAGGGCTGCTCTCCATGACCACCGGTCTCCTGGTGGTGGTCCTCGGGGTTGCCCTGTTCCTGCAGGGACTGGAGATGGGGGTCTTCCCCGTGGGGCGCAATCTGTCCAACGAGTTCGTGGAGAAGGGGTCCATGGGCTGGCTCATGGCCTTCGGCTTCTCGCTGGGGTTCGCCACGGTGATCGCGGAGCCGGCCCTGATCGCCGTGGCGAACCAGGCGGAGATGATCAGCGGCGGGCTCATCAACGCCCTCCTGCTGAGACTGCTGGTGGCCCTGTCCGTGGGCGTCGTGGTGGCCCTGGGGATCGTGCGCATCGTGCTGGGGCATGGGCTGCAGTGGTACATGGCCATCGGCTATCTGCTGGTGGTGGGGGTCACCTTCTTCGCCCCGGAGGAGATCGTGGGGCTGGCCTATGATTCCGGTGGGGTGACCACCAACATCGTCACCGTCCCCCTGGTGGCGGCCCTGGGCATCGGACTGGCCCAGTCCATCCGGGGCCGCAACGCATTGCTGCACGGCTTCGGGCTGGTGGGGATGGCGGTCATGGTGCCCATGATCGTGGTGCAGATTTATGGCATCGTGGTCTTTACCCTGGGCGATCCCCAGGTCATGGAGGGGGCCCGGGAACTGGTGCCCGGCCAGGAGGGTGGGGATGTCGTGGGGCCGTCCGGGTTCGGTGGCCTGGTCCTGGGGATGCTCACCGATCTGCTCACCATGGTCCGGGATGTCCTGCCCATCCTCGCGGTGGTGCTGCTCTTTCAGTACGGGGTGATCCGCAAGCCGCTGATCCACGTGCGACGGGTGATGGCGGGTTTCGTGCTGGTGATCCTCGGGTTGTATGCCTTCGTGCTGGGGCTCAAGCTGGGGCTGTTCCCGGTGGGGCGCAGCATGGCGGAACAGCTCATCGCCCTGGACGCTGCGTTCTTTATCTATGCCTTTGCCTTCGGCATCGGTTTTGCCACCACCCTGGCCGAGCCGGCCCTCATCGCCATCGGGCATAAGGCGCAGGAGGCCGGCAGGGGACGTCTGAATGGCGACCGCATCCGCCTCCTGGTGGCACTGGGGGTGGCGTTGGGGATCACCCTCGGGGTCCACCGGATCCTCAGCGATGGATCCATCCACGTCTATATCATGGGGAGTTATGCCCTGGTGATCCTGCTCACCCTCCTGGCCCCACGTTATATCGTGCCCCTGGCCTATGATCTGGGGGGGGTGACGACCTCGGAGGTCACCGTGCCCCTGGTGACGGCCCTGGGCATCGGACTGGCCACCCATCTGGAGGGGCGCAGTGTCCTCATCGATGGCTTCGGCCTGATCGCCTTTGCTTCCATCTTCCCGATCATCACCGTCATGCTCTATGCTATCGGCGCTGAAACCGTCCATCGCCTGAGGCAGGTTCCGTCATGAAATTCTCGGTGCTGGTGGCCATCTTGCCGGATAACCTGGAGGACAAGGCCATCGACGTGGCCCGGAATGCGGGTGCGGGCGGGGTCACCCTTCTCGATGCCCGCGGGATCGGGACTCAGCAGAAGAAGACCTTCTTCGGCCTCACCTACGAGGGGGCCCAGTCGGTCCTGGTCTTCGTGCTGGAGAAGTCCATCTCCCTGGCGGTGATGAAGGCCCTGTGCCGGGAACTGAATTTGAAGAAGGACAGCATCGGGGTGGTCTTCACCCTGCCGCTGGAGCACATCGCCGGGATCGACCTGCGCCAGATCGAGCAGTTCGAGGAGCGGATCAAGGATGAACTCTGAACGCGATCACCCTCAGTCCCCTGAGAGAGGCCAAGCCATGCTGGTCAAGGACATCATGGTGGATCGGGTGGCCACCATCTCCTCCCTCGCCACCCTGCGGGAGGCCATGCAGGAGATGAAGCGCCACAGGGTGAAATCCCTGGTGGTGGACAAGCGTCGCCCCTCGGATGCCTACGGGATCATCACCTACACCACGATCCTGCGCACCATCGTGGCCGAGGAGGGGGACATCGACCTGATCAATGTCTACGACGTCTGCTCCAAGCCGGTCATCAGCGTGCCCGGGGAACTGGAGGTCAAGCATGTCGCCCGGCTCATGGTGAACCAGGGGATCCGTCGCATCGTCGTTCTCCAGGGCAACCAGTTGATGGGCCTGGTCACCATGAATGACATCGTCTCCTCCATCGTGGAGCTGTCCGGGGATCCGTAGCCCTCGACCCGTCATCGGGGTGATCCGCAGGGCACGCCCCCCGGATCATGATCCGGGGCGGTGACTACACCTTGAACCGGCCCACCAGGTCCTGGAGTTCCCTTGCCAGTCGCGAGAGCTGTTCCGACGCCTCGGTGGTCTGGCGGGCCCCCTGGGCGTTCTCCTCCGCCGCGTCGGAGATGCTGGTGACGTTGCGGTTCATCTCCTCGGCCACGGCGCTCTGTTCCTCCGCGGCGCTGGCCACCTGACTGTTCACGTCGTTGATGGTGGTCACGGCGTTGTTGATGGCGTCCAGGGCCTGGTCCGCCTCCGCGGCGCTGTCGCGGCTGGACTGGGCCGACTCCTTGCTCTCCTCCATGACGGTCACCGCCTTGCGGCTGGCCTGCTGCAGGCGTTCGATCATCTCCTGGATCTCCTGGGTGGAACTCTGGGTGCGGTTGGCCAGGGAGCGGACCTCGTCCGCCACCACGGCAAAGCCGCGGCCCGCCTCGCCGGCCCGGGCCGCCTCGATGGCGGCGTTCAGGGCCAGCAGGTTGGTCTGTTCGGCGATACCCCGGATCACGTCCAGCACCTTGCCGATCTCCTCGCTGTCCTTGTCCAGTTCGCGGATCACGTCGGCTGCCTGCTGCACCTCGTCGGCCAGCTGACCGATGCGGGCCATGGTGCCGGAGACCACTTCCTTGCCCCCCTGGGCCGCGGACTGGGCCTCGCCCGTGGCGTCCGCACCCTGCTGTGCGTTGCGCGCCACCTCCTGGGCCGTGGCGTTCATCTCGTTCATGGCCGTGGCCAGCTGGTCCACCTCGGAGCGCTGCCTGCTGACGCCGGCGTCCGTTCGCTCGGTGATGCCGGCCAGGTCGCTGGCGGCCTGGGCCAGGTGGGCGGTGGAGTCCAGGACCCGGGCGATGAGGTCCCGGAAATTGTCCATCATGGCGTTGAAGGCCCGGGCCGACTGGCCGATCTCGTCGTCGCCCTTCACCTCCAGACGGTGGGAGAGGTCCCCATCCCCCTGGGCGATGCCGTTGAGGCCCCGGGTCATCTGCCGCATGGGATGGGTCACCGTGCGGGTCGTGAACAGATACATCACCAGGAGCACGGGGATGCTCACCAGGAAGGCGATGCTGGTGACGCTCAGGCCAAAGCGCCCCACGGCGGCGTTGACCTCGTCCAGGCTGATGCGCAGGCTCACGGCCCCGAGGACGTCCCCCTCCTGGGCCAGGGCGTGGCAGCTGGTGCAGTCCTTGCCCAGGTAATCCTTCTGGTTGTGCACCGGCATCACCGCCCTAAGCTCGCTGCGGTCCCCGGAGAGGGCGATATGGGATTCCCCCGTCTCCAGGACGCGGCGCTCGATGGCATCCCGGGGCTGCTCGTTCTCCTCCCCATCGCCGTACTGACGGCTCACGGGTTCCCCCCGCAGTACCCGCAGGTCACGCACGTTGTGCAGCTCCACGATCTGTTCCAGGAACTCATCCCTGCGGTGGGTGGTGCCGGTGATCATGAGGGTGGTCAGACCCGCCATGGTCATCTCGTGCACCGTGCCGGTGAAGGCCTCGGCCTGGTCGATGGCGGTCTGGCGCTGTTCATGCACGGCCCACCAGATCATCCCGGCCCAGGCCGGTAGCAGGATCAGGCCCAGGGCCGCCACCAGACGGACCCAGATGGGCAGATCAGAGATACGTCGCATGTCGGTCCCCCGCAGGATGCTTGTGTTCGGGCGCGTTCCATCGCCCCGGCGGTGGTGATTAGCCTGAGTTGCCGCGTCCTTTTGCCCCGTCATTGGGGCACGGGGCAGCCCGCATTGTTATACCCTCCGGGTATCGGCCGGGGAGGCACGATCTTGAAGTCCCAGGCCCCATGCCGGTGCCCTCGTCTTTCGGCATCCGGTGATGGATCCCTACCATGCCAGGGGTTTCCGGAGGGGGGCGTGACCACGGTCAAGAGGGATGTGTGTCGGGCCGTGCCTGGCGGAAACCGGATCTCCGGTTCATTCCACTCTTTCTTCCCGCAGGATGTGTCGTTTCACCTTCTGCAGGAAGAGCCAGGCGCTGAAGACCACCAGTGGTGTGGCCAGGCCCATGCCCAGGGTGGGGTTTACCGGCAGCCCCAGCCCCTCCAGGGCCTTGAGGGCGTAGCCCGCCAGCCCCACGCCGTAGTAGCTGATGGCGATGACCGAGAGCCCCTCCACCGTGTCCTGCAGTCGAAGCTGCAGCCGGGCCCGGCGGTCCATGGATTCCAGCAGGTTGCGGTTCTGTGCCTGCAGGTCCACCTCCACCCGGGCCCGTAGCAATGCGGTGAGGCGTGCGGCCCGTTCCGCCAGATTGCGCTGGCGTTCCCCCACGGATTCACAGGTGGCCACCGCGGGTGCCAGGCGGGCGTCCAGGAACTCCGTGAAGGTCTGCAGGCCCTCGATGCGCCGCTGGCGGAGTTGTTCCAGGCGCTGCTTGACCACCCGGTAGTAGGCCCGGGAGGCCTCGAAGCGGTAGGTGGTCTGGGCGGCCACCGCCTCGATCTGGGAGGCCAGGTGGCTCAGTTCCCCCAGAAGCTCTCCCTGGGAGTGGCCGCATTCCTGGGTCTCGGGGTCGGCCATGCGGGCCGCCAGATCCGCCAGGCGCCGGTCGGCGGTGCCCAGGGAGCGGCTGGCCTTGCGCGCCATGGGCAGACCCAGCAGGGTCATGATGCGATAGGCATTCACCTCCAGGATGCGCTTCACCAGCCTTCCGGCCTGGGCCTCGGAGAGGCCGTCGTTGCGCAGCAGGATCCAGGCGAAGCCGTCTTCGTGGATACGCAGGTCGGACCAGGCCCGGCCCTTGCCGCCCACCACCTCGGAACCGATGACGATGTTGCCTTCGAAGAGCTCCGAGAGACCCTGGAGGTCCCGTTCGGGCATGTCCCCGGATTCCATGGCCAGGGAGGCGGCGGTCACCAGTTCCCCCGGGCAGTCCTGCAGCCAGTCCTCGGGGATCTGCTGGATCACCGGGTTCCGGAAGGGGTGCTCGTAGGGGGCCGATCGGGTGAAGGTGTAGGTGACGAACTCGGTGTGACGCTCCCAGTGCAGACGGATGTCCCCCAGGTCCGCCACGTGATACTGGCCCGGCTCCTGGGGCACGGGGGCCCCGAAGTGCTCCAGCAGTCGGCACAGGTGGCGGTTGTTCACCCCGGTGCCCCGCTCTCCGCAGAGGAAGGCCATGTGGGAGATCTGGGCCGGGGCCCGGATGGGCTCGAAGGTGCGGGCGTGGAGCTCACTGGTGAGCACCCGCCGCAGGGCATGTTCCTTCACGGGGAGGTTCGTCATGAGAGGACTGTCCTTATTCCACGGCGCGGAGCAGGGGTTCTGCTTCCAGTACCCGGAAACCCGCGTCCGTCAGGTGCCGGATGGCCCGGTCGGGTTCCGCGAAACGGAAGATGAGGGCGGCCCGGCCCGGGTGGCGCAGGGAGAAGGCGTACATGTACTCGATCTTCAGGTCCGCCTCCCCCGCGCTGCGCAGCACCGCCGCCAGACCGCCGGGGTGATCCTCCACGTCCACGGGGACCACCTCGGTGAGCTTGACCACCCACCCGGCCTCCCGCAGCAGGGATTCCGCGCGGACCCAGTCCCGCACGATCAGACGCAGGATGCCGAATTCCGCCGTGTCCGCCAGGGACAGGCCGAGGAGGTTGATGCCTTCCCGGGCCAGCAGGTCCAGGGGTTCGGCCAGGTGTCCGGGACGGTTTTCCAGGAAAACGGAGATCTGTTGCAGCTTCATTGGAATTGCTCCCGTTCAGGCCCGTGGGTGTCAGATGTCGCGCCGGTCGATGACGCGCCTGGCCTTGCCCTCGCTGCGGGCCAGGGTGCGTGGCTCCACCAGGCGCAGGGTCACGCGGATGCCCAGGATGTGCTCGATGGCCTTGGCCAGGGCGGCACGCACGTCCTCCAGGGCGCGGACCTGGTCGCTGAAGACCTCGGGGGTGACCTCCACCTCCACGGTCATCTGATCCAGCCCGTTCTCCCGGGTGAGGAGGATCTGATAATGGGGCAGGGTCCCCTCCACCTGCAGCAGGGCCGCCTCCACCTGGGAGGGGAAGACGTTCACCCCGCGGATGATGAACATGTCGTCGGAACGGCGGCCCACCCGCTGAAAGCGACGGGTGGTGCGCCCGCAGGCGCAGGTCTCGGGGAGGATGCGGGTGATGTCCCGGGTGCGGTAGCGCAGGATGGGCATGGCCTGTTTGCTCAGGGTGGTGAGCACCAGTTCCCCCTCCACGCCGTCGGGCAGGGGTTCGCCGGTATCCGGGTCGATGACCTCGGGGTAGAAGTGGTCCTCGAAGACATGCAGGCCGTGCTGCTCGGCGCATTCGCTGGCCACCCCGGGTCCGATGATCTCCGACAGGCCGTAGATGTCATAGGCGCGGATGCCCGCCTCCGCCTCGATACGCCGGCGCATGGCATCGCTCCAGGGCTCGGCGCCGAAGATGCCGGTGTGCAGGGGCAGGTCCCGCAGGTCGATGCCCATGTCCGCGGCCCGGTCCAGGATGTGCAGGAAGTAGCTGGGGGTGGCGCACATGGCGGTGACGTTGAAGTCCTGCATCACCATGAGCTGGCGCTCGGTGTTGCCGCCGGAGACGGGGATGACCGTGGCCCCCAGGGCCTCGGCCCCGTAGTGGGCCCCCAGGCCGCCGGTGAACAGGCCATAGCCGAAGGCGTTCTGCACGATGTCCCCCCGGTGCAGGCCGCAGGAGGCGAGGGTCCGGGTCATCACCTCGGCCCAGACCTCCAGATCCTCCCGGGTGTAGGCCACGACGATGGGCTTGCCCGTGGTGCCGGAGGAGGCGTGCAGGCGCACGATCTCCCCCATGGGGCTGGCGAACAGGCCGAAGGGATAGGTGTCGCGCAGGTCCGCCTTGGTGGTGAAGGGCAGGCGGGCGATGTCCGCAAGATCACGGATGTCTCCGGGGGAGACGTCCTGGGCCTGCATCCGCTCGCGTACCAGATCCACGTGGTCGTAGGCCCGCTGCACCACGGCCCGCAGGCGCCGCAGCTGCACCTCCCGCAGTCGCTCCAACGGGAGGAAGTCCGGGGCACTGGCGGGATGGAACCCTCCCGCCGCGTCGTTCCAGCGTTCTTTGAGCATCTACACCCCCTCGGTCTGTGCCTGGCGGTCGAGCCGCCTGCCGGCCCCGCGCCCGATGGCGAAGGCCTGTTCATTGATGGTGTGGATCTTCTCGGGCAGGCAGGCATGGATGGCGTCGATCCAGGTGGCCTCGTCGAAGTCCAGTTGCACCGACAGCGCCCCCAGCAGGGCCACATTCAGGCTCTTGCGGTTGCGCAGGCTGCCCTCGGGGATGTCATCGGGAGTGATCAGCACCCCCCCGGGGCGGAGCCAGTGGCGGTTGTTCTCCACCTGGGTGGGTTCGAACACCAGCAGGAAGTCCGCCTCCCCGTCGGGGACCATGGGGCTGAACACCTGCTCCCCGAAGCGCACGTCGCTGGTCACCGAGCCACCGCGCTGGCTCATGCCGTGGACCTCGCTCTTTTTCACCTCAAGACCGGTGGAGAAGGCGGCGGTGGACAGAAGGTCCGAGGCCGTGACCACCCCTTGCCCCCCCAGACCGGCCAGTACGATATTGGTTACCGCCATGGCGGATCCTCCCGATTGGATGAAACCAGGTATGCAGGGCTCACGAGGAGGCGGGGTCCACGGCGCACTCGGTGGCAGTCCGTGCGGCCTGTTCATAGCGCCGGATCAGGGGCGCCGCCAGGACACAGGGTCGCCGGGCGATGAGCACCGAAAGCTCGTCCCGTTCCATGAGTGCCCTGAGCGCCCCCTCGAAGTCGTCCTCGGGCCTCTGCGGGTCCACCACCTGCACGTTCTTCACCCCCATGGCGCGGCAGACCTCGGCGAGATCCATCCTCTGGGTGGGGGCGTGGTTCAGGGCGCGGCCCGTGCCGGGGTGTTCCTGGCGGCCGGTCATGGCCGTGGTGTCGTTGTCCACGATGAGGACCACATGGCCGGTGGGCGGCGGATTGTAGACCATCTCGGCGACCCCGGTGAGGCCGGAGTGCACGAAGGTCGAATCGCCGATGACGCTCACCACCCGCCGCGCCTCCTCCGGCGGCAGGGTGTGGCGCAGCCCCAGGCCCACGCCGATGGCGGCGCCCATGTCCACGCAGGTGTCCATGGCCTCGAAGGGGGGCAGCACCCCCAGGGTGTAACAGCCGATATCCCCGGCCACGATGTATTGCATGCGCCCGAGCACCTCGAACACCTCCCGGTGGGAGCAACCCTTGCAGAGTTCCGGGGGCTTGCCGGCGGGGGGGGTGGCCTCGGGGGAGGTGTCCCCGGCCAGGATGCGGCGCACCCGGGGCACGTTCAGTTCGCCGAAGCGGTACATCTCCGGCTTGCCCTCCACCGCCAGGCCGTCGGCCCGCAGGGCCTCGTAGACCAGGTGATCCCCCTCCTCGATGACGACGCAGCGGTCCACCTCGCCCACGAAGCGGCGCAGGGTGTCCATGGGCAGGGGCCAGGTGAGCCCCAGGGAGAGGACCCGGGCCCCGGGGGCGGCCTCCCGGGCATGCATCACCGACACCCCCGAGGCGATGATGCCCAGTCGGCCATCGCCTTCATGGATCCGGTTGGGGCCCTCGGCGTCGTTCCAGCGGGCGATCCGGGCCAGCTTGTCCCGCAGCTTGCGGTGGGCGGGGCGGGCATGGGCGGGGATCATGACCCGGCCGGGGATGTCCCGCTGGAAGCCGGGTTGCAGCGATGCAGGCCGGGCGGGGCCGGGGCGTACCCCGGTCCTGGCGTGGCAGATGCGGGTGGTCATGCGCAGGATCACCGGGATGCCCCAGCGCTCGGAGAGTTCGAAGGCGGTGAGGGTGAAGTCGTAGGCCTCCTGGGCATCCGCCGGTTCCAGCATGGGCACCCCGGCGGCCCGTGCGTAGTGACGGTTGTCCTGTTCGTTCTGGCTGGAGGCCATGCCCGGGTCGTCCGCCGAGACCAGTACCAGGCCACCCACCAGGTCCATATAGGCGGCGGTGAACAGCGGATCGGCGGCCACGTTGACCCCCACGTGCTTCATGGTTACCAGGCTGCGCGCCCGGGCGAAGGACACCCCCAGGGCCACCTCCAGGGCCACCTTCTCGTTGGGGGCCCATTGGGCGCGCCCGCCCAGTTGGTCCAGGGCCTCCAGGATCTCCGTGGAGGGGGTGCCGGGGTAGCCGGTGCCCAGGTGCGTGCCGGCGTGCAGGGCCGCCAGGGCCACCGCCTGGTTGCCGCTCAGGAGAAGTCGTTCGGTCGGTCCCATGGCTGATGCTCGATTCAGGTGAACAGGCCCGGCATGCGGCCGTGATCGGGCGATCCGGGCGGCAGCCCGCAAGTCTACATGATTCGTGTGCCGGGACCACTCCCCGGCAGTGGGGGACGGGGAAAAAGGGCTGGGGAGAGGCGGGGAGGGGCGGGCCCCGGAGGACGGGGCCCGGGAGGGGGCTCGTGGCCCCCGATCGGACGGGGCGGGGCTTTAGCCCCGGCTCACCCAGGCGGTGCACCAGCCATCGGCGGCCACCAGGTGCTTGGGGAAGACGGAGCAGGGGCCCCATTCCTTCGCCTCAGGGTCGGAATACAGCAGGCAGTTGCTGCAGCGGCTGCCCTCCTCGAAGCTGTCGTGTTCCACGCCAGTGGCGTCGTGGGTGTAGCTCAGGGCCTTGGCCGTCTCGTCCTCCTCGGAGAGCCGTTCCAGTTCGGCGGCATGGGCCGCCGTGGTCCAGCCCAGGCCGGCCAGGGGCACGGCCACCAGGCCACCGGCCCCCAGCTGCAGGAAACGACGGCGGCTGACGTGGGAATCGCGGGTGTTCATGATGTCCTCCTTCTCGCCACGGGGGCGAATGGTCAGGGTTTCCGGTCCCGTTCTTCTGGACCTGGGGGACAGTATCCCCCCCGTTCCCTGAACGCCCCCTGAACGGCGCCGTGTCAGCCGGACGGTTCCTCCTCCTCGTCGAAATCCCCCTTGAACCGGGGATTGGGTTCCACGGCCGGGCTGGTGGAGGGCTGCGCCACCTGGGCCGGTGCGACAGGCGCATCCTCCATGAGCACCCGGGCCGGCGGGGCCCGGCCATCCTTGCCCTCGCCGAAGTAGAGGGTCATGTGGGGGAAGGGGATCTCGATGCCGGCGGCGTCGAAATGGCGCTTCACCAGGCGGTTGTACTCCCGTCCCACGGCCCACTGCATCCCGGGCCGGGTCTTGATGCGCACGCGCACGTTCACGGCGCTGTCCGCCAGTGCGGTGACCCCGTGCACCTCCAGCTCCCCGAGGATCTGGGGCCCCATCTCCGGCATCTGCCGCAGTTCCTCGAAGGCCTCGGCCATGCGCTTGAGCACCTCGTCGGTGTCCTCGCGGTAGGCCACGCCGTACTCGCCCACGTGGTAGGCGAAGTCGCGCGTGTAGTTGGACACCGTGTCCACCGAGGAGAAGGGCAGCAGATGGTAGGTGCCCGACAGATCGCGCATCCCCACGGAGCGGATGGTGAGACGCTCCACGGCGCCGGTGATGCCGCCGGCGGTGACCACGTCCCCCACGTTGATGGCGTTCTCCAGCTGGATGAAGACCCCGGTGATGACGTCCTGCACCAGCTTCTGGGCCCCGAAGCCGATGGCCAGGCCCAGGACCCCGGCACCGGCGATGAGGGGGCCGATGTTCAGGCCCACCTGGGCCAGCACCACCATGAGGGTCATGACGATGAGGGTGATGGCCGCGGCGTTGCGAAAGATGGTGAGCAGGGTGCGTACCCGGGCGTTGGGCTCGCCGTTGCCGGTGGTGGGGCTGAGGCGGTATTCGATCCAGCTGGTCAGGGCCAGCCACACCAGGGTCGCCCCGGCAAGGATCAGGGCCACGGCGACCGTGTTGCCGATGAGCTGGCTTCCTGACCCGGAGCCGGCCCAGGTGGGCAGGCTGAAGGGGGTCCAGGCGTCCAGGATCACCCCGGCCACCACGGCCAGCAGGGTGAAGCGCAGGACCTTGAGCACCGTGGGCACATAGGCGTTGAGCCGTTCCTCCAGTTGCGGGATGCGCTCAAGGGTCTCCTCCGGCAGCCGGATGCGCTTGAGGATCACACGGGAGAAGAGCATGGACAGGAGGATCCCGGCCACGGCGGCCAGCAGGGTCTGTGCCGTGGCCGCCAGCATGAAGGGCAGGGCCTGGCCGGGGAAGAGCAGGGCGATGACCAGGATGGCCGTCAGATAGGCCAGGGCGGCCAGGTGCCAGATGCGTCCCGTGCCCTGCAGGGCGACCCGGCCGAATCCCGAATCCATGCCCTCTCCCAGTTTCATCAGCCGGCCCTGCACCCGTTTGCGGTTGCGCATCACCAGGGTCACGGCCCGGTAATAGGCCACCGCCAGGATGAGCAGGCCCAGGATACGGGCCGGCTCGGGGGCCACCAGCAGGGCGGTCACCGGTACCACGAAGAGCAGGCCGTAGCCCAGGAAGACGGTCATGCCGGAGGTCCAGCGGGTGCAGGCCGAGGCCTCGTCATCGGAGAGGGGCAGCAGGCGCAGGCCCGGCCAATGCGGCGAGAGGAGCAGCCGCAGGGCCGCCCGCAGCAGCTCCACCAGGAGGAAGGCATTGAGGAAGAGGCTGTCCCGGGCCGTCATCTGCCCGGCATCGCCGGTGACGAACAGGGCCACGGCATGGCCCGCGGCCCAGGCCAGGGCCACGGTGATCAGGTCCAGGAGCAGCCCGGCGGTGGTGCCCGTGACCCGCCGCACCAGGCCGGTGGAACCGCTGCGGGCGCGGGCATGGGCATCCAGACGCCGGTAGGCCAGCCGGGCCAGCCGGGAAAGCAGCCAGAGGGTGACCACTGTGACCACGATCAGCCCCGCCAGCTCCAGGGTGTTGACCGTCAGGTGCAAGGGGTCGGCGGCCCGCATCTGTCCCCAGGCCGCCTGCATGGATTGGCTCGCGACGTTGAATTGCTCCACCGCCCCTTCGGCCAGGGATTGGGTCCATTGCGCCATCTGCCGGGTCAGGGGGACGGCGGGGTCCGCCTCCGCGGCCTCCCCGTCCTCTGCTGCTGCGCGGCGCAGCTCGGCGATCAGGGCCTCCCGGGCCGCCTCGTCCTCCAGCAGGTCGGCGAGGCGGCTGTCCCCAGGCGCGGCCTCCTGGGCGTGCAGGGGGAGGACGATGGTGAGGAGCAGGATGGAAATCCATGGGGCGATCCAGTGGAGGATGCGCGAGCGAGGGGATGCGGTCTGTCTCAACCTGGGCTCCTTGGCCGAGCGGTCCTAGGGTGCGGTTGCGGGGAGGGGGCTCCACCCAACGTCATGATCATGCATTTCTAATCCAAGGATGGACTTTGCATGAAGACCGGTGGGCCCTTCAAGTCAATGTCGGGCGACGGAGGGGCCGCTGGGGGGGACGGATGGCCGCTGTATCTCCCGCCGGCATGGCCCCCCCGCTGCCGGAATCCTGTAATCTGGGGCTCTGCCCCGTGTGGATCCGTGCCCCGTGGAGATTGTCCCCGTTCACCCCGCCATGTCCAGCGGTGCCCCGCCACCGCGTGGGGCGGATGCGACCGCGGAAGGAGCGGCGCAGGACCGGACGCAACGCAATGCCCCACCCCACGAGGGGGACGGGGAACGCCGTTCCCCTTCCGGCCCCGAACGGCTCACCCCGGCCGAGGAACGGATGGTGCAGGCCCTGCGCCAGCGGGATCAGGTGGTGCGCACCCATGAACAGGCCCACATGGCCGCAGGCGGTGGCCTGGTCACCGGGGGGGCCACGTATTCCTACCAGAAGGGGCCCGACGGTCAGCGGTATGCCGTGGGGGGCGAGGTCTCCATCGACACCTCCCGGCCCGCGGACCCGGAGGCGGCCATCCGCAAGGCCCGGAAGATCGCGCGCGCCGCCCTGGCCCCCGCCGAGCCCTCCGGGCAGGATTACCGGGTGGCGGCCCGGGCCCGCCTCATGGAGGCCGAGGCGCGTCGGGAACTCCAGGCCGTGCAGGGAGGGACCATGGGGGATCGGGACAGGGAACGGGTGGGGACCGGGGACAGGGAGGGACCCGGGGGTGCGGACGCTCCAGGCCGGGCCATGCGGGAACGGCTGGAACGCCACTTCGCCCAGGTGGACCGTCCCGAGCCCGACGCCCGGTTTCGCGCCCGGGCCTGATGCCCACGCATCGTGGCCCCCGGCTGGGTTCGCGGGGCCTGGGAAGGGGCTGGTCATTGCCTGCATTATGGTCTATGCCTACAGAGACGATGCAGTCCGGGGATCCCGGATCCCCATTCAGATTGAGGTGTTCCATGCAGACGATCCAATGCGCGGGCGTCACCGTGGAATGCATCACCGGGGACATCGCGGCGCAGCCGGATCTGGAGGCCGTGGTCAATGCCGCCAACGCCTGGCTGCGCCCCGGCGGTGGCGTGGCGGGCGCCCTGCACCGGGCCGCCGGGCCGGAGCTGGCGGCGGCCTGTGCGCCGCTGGCCCCGATCCGGACGGGACAGGCGGTCATCACGGCGGGATTCCGACTGCCCAATCCCCATGTCATCCATTGCCTCGGTCCCGTCCACGGGCAGGACCATCCCGCCGATGACCTCCTGGCCGAATGTCACCGCAATGCCCTGGACCTGGCCGAGGCCGCGCGCATCGTCTCCGTGGGGTTCCCCGCCTTGTCCACCGGGGCCTTTGGTTTCCCCCTGGGGCGGGCTGCGGACATCGCCATCGGGACGGTCCTGGAGGCGGCCCCGGCGCTGCGATCGGTGCGGCGTGTGCGGTTCGTGCTGCGCACGGAGTCCGACCGGGCCGTGTTCCAGGCGGCCCTGGCCGGGGCAATGGGGCAGGGCCGGATCCCGGGGAAGGAATCCCCGGAAAACTGATCCATGCCATGGCCCCGGCGGGGGCCTGCGTAGACACTGGTGCGCCGGGAACGGCAGGGCATGAACCTGCGGACCCACCACCACGCCCGGAGACGATGCCTTGAGTGCGCAGGGAGGTTCCGGGTCGGAAATCGTCTGAGGGACAGACCGATGCTGGAGATCAGGATTCACGGCCGGGGTGGGCAGGGCAATGTGGTGGCCGCCTACCTGCTGGCCTCGGCCGCCATCGGTGACGGCCGCCACGCCCAGGCCTTTCCGGCCTTCGGGGCCGAACGCCGCGGTGCCCCGGTGGCCGCCTTCGTGCGCATCAGCGAGGCCCCCATCCGGCGTCACTGCCAGGTGCGCGAACCGGGGTTCCTCATCGTCCAGGACCCGGCCCTGATGGCGGTTCCCGGCACCCTGGCGGGGCTGCGTCCCGGGGGTGGCATCCTGGCGGAGGGCCCGGAGGCCGGTGTCACCACCCGGGACGGCATCGAGGTGATCACCCTGCCCGCCACCCGTCTGGCCCTGGAGCACATCGGCCGCCCGGTCCCCAATACCGCCCTGCTGGCGGCCTTTCTCGAACTCACGCAACTGATGCCCCTCACGGCACTGATCCAGGCCCTGGAGGCCCGTTTCAGCGGGCCGGTCCTGGAGAAGAACCGCGCCCTGGTGGAGACGGCGGCGGCCCGGGTAGAGTCCGGACGCTGGAGGGAGGTGGCCCATGGCGCTGCCGCTTGAGGGTTCCCAGGCCCTGGCCCGCACCGTCGCCCTGTGCCGGCCGCAGGTGGTCTCGGCCTACCCCATCACCCCCCAGACCCACATCGTCGAGGGCATCGCCCGGCTGGTGGCCGACGGACAGCTGGATTGCGAGATGGTGAGCGTGGAGAGCGAGCATTCCGCCGCCTCCGTGGCCCTGGGGGCCGCCGCCGCCGGGGCCCGGGCCTACACCGCCAGTGCCTCCCAGGGGATCCTGCTCATGTCGGAGGTCCTCTACGATATCGCCGGCCTGCGGATCCCCCTGGTGATGACCTGCGCCAACCGGGCCGTCTCGGCCCCCCTGAGCATCTGGAACGATCATCAGGACGCCATGGCCGTGCGCGATGCCGGGTGGATCCAGCTCTATTGCGCCAGCAACCAGGAGGCGGTGGATACCACGGTGCAGGCCTTTCGCATCGCCGAGCACTGCCATCTGCCGGTGATGGTCTGCGTCGATGGCTTTACCCTGACCCATACCCTGGAGCCCCTGGAGCTGCCCGATCCGGCCCAGGTGGACGGCTATCTGCCCCCCTACCGGTTCGAGCACGGCCTGGACCCGGCCCAGCCCCGCAGCCTGGGGACCCTGGTGGCCCCGGAACACTTCACCGAGGCGCGCCTGGCCCATCACGCGGCCCTGGAACGGGCCCTGGGGACCATCGAGGCGGCGGATGCCGACTGGGCCGCGGTCTCGGGGCGCGGCTGCGGGGGCCTCCTGGAGGTGCGCGGCGACCCGCAGGCCCGCACGGGGATCCTGGTCATGGGCTCGGTGCTGGGTACGCTGGAGGACGCCATGGATGCGGACCCGCGGGGCCGTCGCGTCCGGTTCATCAAACTGCGCAGCTTCCGGCCCTTCCCGGCGGAGGCCCTGCGCCGGGCCTGCCAGGGGCTGGACACCCTCATCGTGCTGGACCGGGCCCTGTCCCCCGGCAGTGGCGGCATCGTCGGCCCTGAGGTGAAGGCGGCCCTCATGGATCTTCCCGGACCGCCACGGGTGCACAACTTCGCCGCCGGCCTGGGGGGACGCGATCTCCCCCTGGATCTGTTGGGTCAGCTGCTGGAGGCCGTGGAAGGGGCGGACGGTCCGCTGCCCTTCCGCCTCATCGATGCCGATCCCGAACGCCTGCCGGAGGCGGACCGTCCCGGTCCCCCGGTGACCCCCTCCACGGAGGAGGACGCATGAACGCCGAACCCCTGCACACCCTGGAGGCCCTGCGGGACCGACAGCCCCGTTTCCGGGGGCTGGAGGCAGGCCATCGTGCCTGCCAGGGCTGCGGCGAGGCCCTGGCGGCGCGCCTGGTGACCGAGTCCGCCGGGCCCGACGTGATGGTGGCCAACGCCACCGGCTGTCTGGAGGTCTTCACCACCCCCTGGCCCCAGTCCGCCTGGCGGCTTCCCTGGATCCATTCCGTCTTCGGCAATGCCGCCGCCGTGGCCGCCGGCATGGAGGCGGCCCTGAAGCGCCAGGGGAGGAAGACCCGGGTCCTGGCCTTTGCCGGTGACGGGGGGACCTTCGACATCGGCTTCCAGGCCCTGTCGGGGATGATGGAGCGGGGCCACGACGTGCTCTTCGTCTGCTTCGACAACGAGGCCTACATGAACACCGGCGTGCAGCGCTCCGGGTCCACCCCCCATGCGGCCATGACCAACACCTCGCCCCCGGGGTCGGCGCGCATGGGCAAGCGGCATATGAAGAAGGACATCCTCTCCATCATCGCCGCCCACCAGATCCCCTATGCCGCCACCGCCTCGGTGGCCTACCCCTCGGACCTGCGCAAGAAGGTGCGCCGGGCCATGGATACCGAGGGGCCGGGCTTTTTGCAGGTGCACAGCCCCTGCCCCCTGGGCTGGGGCCACGACAGCGCCCAGACCGTCCAGGTGGCCCGTCTGGCGGTGCAGACCGGGCTCTTCCCGATGATCGAGATGGAGCGTGGAGAACGCATCGGCACCCTGCCCATCCGCGAGGTGCGGCCGGTTACGGACTACCTGCGGCTGCAACAGCGCTTCCGGCATCTCTTCGCCGGGGATTTCCGCGCCGACAAGGAGCTGGAGCACCTGCAGGCCATCGCCGATCGCAACATCGAGCGTTTCGAACTGCGGGGCACCGGCAAGGAGCGCTACGATACGGAAGGCGCGGACACCGTGCATCGTGGCGGTGACCGCTGGGCCTGAACCCGAGACCGTCCACCCGGATGCATCCATCATGACCCAGATCCCACCCGGCGCATTTGCCCAACCCGGCACCTCCCTCGAGTTCAGGACCGGCACCTGGCGGGTGCAGCGGCCCGTGCATGTGCACCGGGCGGCCCCCTGCCACACCGCCTGTCCGGCGGGGGAGGATGCCCAGGCCTATCTCGCCCGTGTGGAGACCGGCGATCTCCAGGGGGCCTGGGAGACCCTGATCTCGGCCAATCCCCTGCCGGCCATCACCGGGCGGGTCTGCCCGCATCCCTGCGAGGCGGCCTGCAACCGGGGACAGTACGACGAGGCGGTCTCCATCCATGGCGTGGAGCGCTTCCTGGGGGACGAGGCCCTGCGCCGGGACTGGGCCTATCCCGTGACCGCCCCGGGAGCCGGGGCCCCGTCCGTGGCGGTGGTGGGGGCCGGTCCCGCCGGCCTGTCCGCCGCCTATCACCTCCTGCGCGGGGGCTGCCGCGTCACCCTCTACGAGGCCCTGGCCGCTGCCGGGGGCACCGTGCGTACCGCCATCCCCCGTTACCGCCTGCCCGCCGAGGTCCTGGAGGCCGAGACGGCCCGCCTGCTGGCCCTGCCGGGCCTGGACTTCCGGCCCCACACACGGCTGGGCCGTGACGTCTCCCTGGAGGAGCTCACAAGGGAGCATGCCGCCCTGTTCCTGGCCCCGGGGCGGCGCAAGGGGCGGGAATGGAACGCCGATTTCGCCGTGCCGGGGGACCTGCACACGGGGCTGCATCTGCTGGAGACCTGGGTGGCCGAGGGGACCCTGCCGGATCAGCCGGATTCGGTGGCCATCGTGGGCGGGGGCAATACCGCCGTGGATCTGGCCCGGGTCCTGCGGCGGCAGGGGGTGCCCTCGGTCCATCTCATCACCCATCAGCGCATCCCCGCCGCCGGGGTCCCCGCCGAGGATGCCATGCGGGCCGCCTACCGGGAGGTGGCCCAGGCCGTGGAGGAGGGGGTGATCCTCCACGAGCACCGCGGTGTGCGCCGGCTCATCCTCCGTGGTGAGCGGGTGGTGGGCATGGAACTGGTGCACATGAAAAAACTGCCGGACGCCGATGGACGGCTCCGGAGGGTGGCCTTCGAGGGGACGGAGACGGTGCTGCATGTGGACCACGTGATCCCCGCCATCGGCCAGGAGGTGGACCCCCTGGGCTTCGAGGCGCTGGTGGACCGTGGTCAGATCCCCGTGGAACCCGGGTGGGGACAGGTCCGGGGGCAGACCCATGTCTTCGCCGGCGGCGACGCCCGTGGGGACCACGGCACCGTCAGCGAGGCGGTGGGGGATGGCCGCCGGGCCGCCCGGGGCATCCTTGCGATCCTGGAGGGGGAGACCCTGGCGCCACAGCACCCCCTG
>JBKGXY010000010.1:0-30677 GCA_046546415.1 Ectothiorhodospira sp. | reverse complement strand
TCGATGTTGCGGCAGCCCACATAGCCCATGGAGGACCGCAGCCCCCCCACCAGCTGATGGATGATGGCGACGATGCTGCCCTTGTAGGGCACCCGGCCCTCGATCCCCTCGGGCACCAGCTTGTCGGCCCGGCCGCTGTCCTCCTCCTGGAAGTAGCGGTCGGAGGAGCCCTGCTGCATGGCGCCCAGGGAGCCCATGCCCCGATAGGACTTGTAGGAACGACCCTGGTAGAGCTCCACTTCGCCCGGGGCCTCCTCGGTCCCGGCGAACAGGCTGCCCAGCATCACGGAGTGGGCCCCCGCCGCCATGGCCTTGGAGAAGTCACCGGAGAAGCGCACGCCACCGTCGGCGATGAGCGGCACGCCGCTTCCCTCCAGGGCCTGGCGCACGTTGTCGATGGCGGTGATCTGGGGCACCCCCACACCCGCCACGATGCGCGTGGTACAGATGGAGCCGGGCCCGATACCCACCTTCACGGCGTCCGCCCCCGCCTCCACCAGGGCCCGGGCCGCCTCACCGGTGGCGATGTTGCCCCCCACCACCTGCACCCCGGGGAAGTGCTTCTTCACCCAGGCCACCCGGTCCAGCACCCCCTGGGAATGGCCATGGGCCGTGTCCACCACGATCACATCCACCCCGGCCTCGGCCAGGGCGGCGCAGCGCTCCTCGGTGCCCTCGCCCACGCCCACCGCCGCGCCCACCCGCAGGCGACCCTGACTATCCTTGGCGGCGTTTGGAAAGTCGGTGGACTTCTGGATATCCTTGACCGTGATCATGCCCCGCAGCTGGAACCGGTCATTCACCACCAGCACCTTCTCGATGCGGTGTTCGTGCAGCAGGGTCTGCACCTCCTCCCGACCGGCCCCCTCGCGCACCGTCACCAGACGGTCCCGGGGGGTCATGATCTGGGAGACAGGGGCCTCCATGCGGCTCTCGAAGCGCAGGTCGCGGCTGGTGACGATGCCCATCAGGTCCTCGCCCCGCACCACCGGCACGCCGGAGATGTCGTTGGCCCGGGTGATGGCCAGGACCTCGCGGATGCTGGTATCGGGGGAGACGGTGACGGGATCGACGATGACCCCGGTCTCGTACTTCTTGACCACGCGCACCTGGTGGGCCTGAGCCTGGATGCTCATGTTCTTGTGCACGATGCCGATGCCCCCCTCCTGGGCAATGGCGATGGCCAGTCGGGCCTCGGTGACGGTATCCATGGCGGCGGAAGCCAGGGGGATGTTCAGGGTGATCTCCCGGGTGAACCGGGTGCCGAGATCCACATCCTTGGGCAGCACGTCAGAATGGGACGGCAGCAGGAGGACGTCATCGAAGGTAAGGGCTTCCTGAACGATACGCATAGTCAATCTCGGAGGGGACACGGTGGTTAATCTTCCAATTATAAAGGGGTGCCCCGGGGCGGTAAACCTGAGTGGCCCACTAAGTGACCGAGTGGTCCGGCACGTCGGGGCGGGGCGATGAACGGCGAGACCGCGGGCCCGGGGGCGGCACTCACCGTCTCCCAGCTCAACGAGGCGGTGCGGGGCCAGCTCGAGGGGGGCTTCCCCCTGGTGCTCGTGGAAGGGGAGTTATCCAACCTGGCACGCCCCGGCTCGGGGCACCTGTACTTCACCCTCAAGGACAGCACCGCCCAGGTGCGCTGCGCCCTCTTCCGCAACCGGGCCCGGCTGCTGGGCTTCCGCCCCGGTGAGGGGATGCAGGTGCTGGCCCGGGCCCGGGTGAGCCTGTACGTACCCCGGGGGGACTACCAGCTCATCGTGGAGCACCTGGAGGAGGCGGGGGACGGCGCCCTGCGCCGCGCCTTCGAAGCCCTGCGGAGCCGGCTGCAGGCCGAAGGGCTGTTCAACCCCGAAGAGAAGCGTCCCCTGCCCCACTTCCCGCGCCGGGTGGGGGTCCTCACCTCGCCCACCGGGGCCGCCATCCGGGACATCCTCTCCGTGCTGCGCCGACGCTTCCCCGCCCTGCCGGTGCTGATCCATCCGGTACCGGTCCAGGGTCCGGAGGCGGCGCCGCGCATCGTCCGCGCCCTGCAACGCGCCGGGGAACGGGGCGACTGCGACGTACTCATCCTGGCCCGGGGCGGGGGCTCCCTGGAGGACCTGTGGGCCTTCAACGAGGAGGCCCTGGCCCGGGCCATCCGCGCCTGCCCCGTGCCGGTGGTGAGCGGCGTGGGCCACGAGACGGACGTGACCATCGCCGACTTCGCCGCCGACCTGCGGGCCGCCACCCCCTCCGCCGCCGCCGAGCTGGTGAGCCCCGACGGACCGGGCCTGACACAGCGCCTGCTCCGTCTGGAGACCCAGCTGGCGGCCCGTTTCCGGCGTCACACCGACGAGCGACGCCGTCGGCTGGCGGAGCTGGAACAGCGCCTGCGACGGCAGCACCCGGAGCACCGCCTGCAGCAACGCGCACAGCGCCTGGACGAGATGACACAGCGCCTGCAGGCCGCCATGGACCGCATCACCCGCGAAGAGGCCAAACACCTGGAAGGGCTCGGGCAACGACTGCTGCAGGCCTCCCCCCGGCGGCGGCTGGAGGCCCTGGCGCAGCACCGGGCGCACCTGAGCGACCGACTCCACCGGGCCATGGCCCTGCGTCTGGAGCGACTGGATCACCGTGTGGCGGTCCAGGCCCGCAGCCTGCACACCATCAGCCCCCTGGCCACCCTGGGACGGGGTTACAGCATCCTGATGAACCCGGCGGGCCAGGTGGTCCGGGAACCGGACCAGGCCCCGGCGGGGACCCGGCTGGAGGCCAGGCTGGCCCGGGGACGGCTCGCGTGCCGGGTGGTGGAGGCACCCCCCGAACCCGACACCTGAGGCGCCGGCCCCGGATCAGCCCCCCGCCGCCATCAGGGCGCGCAACCAGTCCAGGTCCACCACCCCACCCTCCGGGGCCGGGCCCATCAGGGCCCGGCAGGGGCGCTCCGGGGTCCCCAGCCGATCCAGCACCGCCAGGGCCCCCTCCAGGGGATCCTCCGCGGTATAGCCGTTCACCGTCACCAGGGTGGGCAACCCTGCCTGACGGGCCGCGGCCAGCCCCTGGCGGGAATCCTCGATGGCCAGACAGGCCTCGGGGGGTAACCCCAGGTGATCCAGGACGTAGCGATAGATGTCCGGGGCCGGCTTCTTGTGGGGCACCACGTCCCCGGCCCCGATCACATGGAACCAGTCCAGGGCCTGCTGCCCCAGATTGGCCTCCAGCAGGGTCTCCACGTTGGCCGGTGAGGTGGTGGTGGCGATCGCCAGTCGCAAGCCTGCCTCCCGGGCCTGGTGCAGCACCCGCTCCACCCCCGGACGCAGGGGGATATGCCCGCGCTCCAGCAGGGAGACGAAATGGGCCGTCTTGCGGGTATGCAGATGCGCCACGAAACGGTCCGGATCCCCCGGCGGGCTGAACTCCGGCCGATGCTGGCGCATGAAGTGGCGGATGCGCTCCTTGCCGCCGGTCACCTCCAGCAGTTCCCCGTAGAGGGCCTCGGACCAGTGCCAGTCCAGGCCCGCGTCCCGGAAGGCGGCATTGAAGGCCTCCCGGTGTCCGTGCCGCTCCGTGTCGGCCAGGGTCCCGTCCACATCCCAGATCAGGGCCTCCAGTGAAGCCATTGTGCGATTCCTCCGGTGGTTCAGAAAGCCTTTGGGAAAGGAGCCTACTATCTCCCGAGCAGGAATCCGAGGGCTTGCGTCCGGCGGGGGTTTCATGCCGGTCCGCAGCGGGGCGGGGCTTCCAGTTGCACCTCACGGGAATCTCTGGTATCTAGACTCGCCCTTTGAACAATCAGGAGTGGTCAAAGCGATGGCCCCCAGCAAGAAGACGCCGGACGGAAACGACAAGCTGTCCCGGCCTGAAGACGGGATCCCTCCCTACCAGCCCGAGGAAGGGGAGGAATACATGAACAAGGAACAGAGGGAGCATTTTCACAGGATCCTCCAGACCTGGAAGCAGGAGCTCATGGAGGAGGTGGACCGCACCATGGGCCACATGAAGGAAGACGCCGCCAACTTCGCCGACCCCTCGGACCGGGCCACCCAGGAGGAGGAGTTCAGCCTGGAACTGCGCACCCGGGACCGGGAACGCAAGCTGATCCGCAAGATCGACGAGGCCCTGACGGATATCGACAACGGGGACTACGGCTACTGCGAGGCCTGTGGCGTGGAGATCGGTATCCGCCGCCTGGAGGCCCGGCCCACGGCCACGCTGTGCATCGACTGCAAGACCCTGCAGGAAATCAAGGAAAAGCAGATGGCCTGATGGCGCCCGCGCAGCCGCGATCCCTCCCCACCGGGCTGCGGGAAGACGCCATCCGATACACCACGGTCTGAGGGCGCATCCTGCCCCCGGGGAACTACATCGGGCGTTTCGCCCCCTCCCCCACGGGCCCGCTGCACGCCGGGTCCCTGGTGGCGGCGGTGGCCTCCTGGCTGGACGCCCGCGCCCATGGGGGGATCTGGCGGGTGCGCATCGAGGACCTGGACCCGCCACGGGAGGCGCCGGGGGCTGCCGATGCCATCCTGCGCACCCTGGAGGCCCACGCCCTGCACTGGGACGGCGGGGTCCTCTTCCAGCACACCCGCCAGGGGGCCTACGGGGCCGCCATGGAGACCCTGCGGTCCCGGGGTCAGGCCTATGACTGCGGCTGCACCCGCCGGGAGATCGCCGCCGTGGCGGCCCGGGGCCCCGAGGGGCCGGTCTATCCCGGCACCTGCCGCGGGGGGCTTTCCCCGGGCAAGACCCCACGCGCCCTGCGGGTGCGCACCCACGACACCCCCATCGTCTTCACCGACCGCCTCCAGGGGGCCCTTTCCCATCGACTGGAGACGGAAACCGGGGATTTCGTCATCCGCCGCGCCGATGGTCTCACCGCCTACCAGCTGGCGGTGGTGGTGGACGACGCCCACCAGGGGGTCACCCATGTGGTGCGGGGGGTGGACCTGATCCGCTCCACCCCCCGGCAGATCCACCTTCAGCGCCTGCTGGGCCTGCCCACCCCCACCTACCTGCATCACCCGGTGATCCTGGACACGGACGGACGCAAACTCTCCAAGCAGACCCACGCCCCGCCGGTGGACGATGCCCACCCGGCGGAGAACCTGGCGGCGGCCCTGGCCTTCCTGGGCCTTCCCCCGCCGGAAAACGCCCCCCCGGGGGAACTGCTGGCCTGGGCCGTCCCCCGCTGGCCCCACCGGGGCGCCCCCTGAGCCGGGGCACCCCTTGGCCGGGGCCGGCGCTTGCTGCATCCTATGGGCTGATCCGTACATCCCTGCCGAGGGGCCGCGGGCCCCCGGGCATCCGAAGGCCCAGGCGAATCGCAGCGCTGCCCATGCCGACCCTGGACAAGACCGTCATCCTCTTTCTGACCGGCCTCCTGCTCTTCGCCTCCCCCCTGGTGGACTGGTGGTCGCGCCCCGGGCTGCCCTGGTTCATGCCCTATCTCCTCTGGGCGGGGCTGATCGGGCTGGCCGCGCTGGTCCACCTGCTGCAGCGGCGCCATGATCTCTGAGATCGGCGTCCTCTACGCCGCCGGTGTGGCCTATCTGGGGCTGCTGTTCTTCATCGCCCATGCCACCGAGCGGGGCTGGCTGCCCGCCGCCCTGGTGCGCCATCCCCTGGTGTACGTCCTGTCCCTTGGGGTCTACGCCACCACCTGGACCTACTACGGCAGCGTGGGCTTCGCCCAGGCCGAGGGTTATATCTTCCTCACCATCTACCTGGGGCTCACCCTGGCCTTCCTCCTGGCCCCCTTCCTGCTGGCCCCGGTGCTGCGCCTGGTGCGGGACTACCAGCTCACCTCCCTGGCGGATCTGTTCGCCTTCCGCTACCGCAGCCAGCTCACCGGCGTGCTGGTGACCCTGTTCATGCTGATGGGGGTGCTCCCCTACATCGCCCTGCAGATCAAGGCCGTGACCGATTCCGTATCGGTGCTCACCCGGGAGGCCCCCCCCAACCTCCTTGCCCTGGGGTTTTGCGCCACCCTGGGGCTGTTCGCCATCCTCTTCGGGGCGCGCCACATCACCCCCCGGGAGAAGCACGAGGGGTTGGTGGTGGCCATCGCCTTCGAGTCGGCGGTGAAGCTGGGGGCCCTGCTGCTGGTGGGGGGGTTTGCCCTCTTCCAGGTCTTCGGGGGTTTCGGGGGACTGGGCGACTGGCTGGCCGCCCATCCACAGGCCCTGAAGACCCTGAACGATCCGGTGAGCGAGGGGCCCTGGACCAGCCTCATGCTGCTGGCCTTCGCCGCCGCCTTCCTGCTGCCGCGCCAGTTCCACATGCTCTTCGTGGAGAACATGGATCCCCGGGCCCTGCAGACCGCGGCCTGGGGCTTCCCGCTCTTCCTGCTGCTGCTCAACCTGCCCATCCCCCTGGTCCTGTGGGCCGGTCAGGCCCAGGGCCTGGAGATCCCCCCGGATTACTACGTCCTGGGCCTGACCGCCGGGGACGGCGCCGGCTGGCTGGCCCTGATCACCTTCATCGGCGGGGTCTCGGCCGCCAGCGCCATGATGATCGTCACCACCCTGGCCCTGGCCGCCATGTGCCTGAATCACCTCCTGCTGCCCGCCCATGTGACCCAGCAGAGCCTGCCCCGGAGCAACCTCTACGGCTGGCTGCTGTGGGGACGGCGGCTGCTCATCCTGCTGATCATCGCCCTGGGCTACGGCTTCTACTGGCTGCTGGAGTTCAACCAGGGCCTGGTACAGATCGGGCTCATCTCCTTCGTGGCCGTGGCCCAGTTCCTGCCCGGCTTCCTGGCCCTGCTGTTCTGGCCCCGTGCGACGCGCATCGGCTTCATCGCCGGGCTCTCGGGGGGCATCCTCATGTGGCTGCTGACCCTGATCCTGCCGCTGCTGGAGACCTCGGGTGTGACCGCGATGCCCCTGAACCTGGCTGTCCTCATGGGGGCGGAGGACGAAAACCCCTGGGCCTTCGCCACCTTCTGGACCCTGACGGTGAACAGCGTGCTGTTCGTGACCGGTTCCCTGCTCTCCCGCCCCACCCGGGAAGAGGCCGAGGCGGCCCAGGCCTGCCGCCGTGAACAGCTCCCGGCGGCCCGTCCGGCCCCGGAGGTGCAGAGCGTGGCCCAGCTGGAGGCCCATCTGGCCCGGGTGGTGGGCCCCCAGACCGCCGCCCTGGAGGTGGAACGGGCCCTGAAGGATCTGGATCTGGGGGCTGACGAGCGCCGGCCGGCGGAATTGCGGCATCTGAGGGGACGCCTGGAACGCAACCTTTCCGGTCTCATGGGGCCCCTGCTGGCCCGCATGATCGTGGACAGCCGGCTGGACGTGACCCCGCAGACGCAGGTGGCCCTGGCGGACAGCCTGCGTTTCGTGGAGGAGCAACTGGAGCATTCCAGCGTGCGCCTGCGGGGCCTGGCGGCGGAACTGGACACCCTGCGCCGCTACCACCGCCAGGTGCTGCACGAGCTGCCCCTGGGGGTATGCTCCATCGCCCCCTGCGGGGACATCCTCATCTGGAACCACACCATGTCCACCGTCTCGGGCATCCCCGCCGGCGATGCCGTGGGACAGCCCCTGGGGTCCCTGAAGGACCCCTGGGAAGGGGTGCTGCGCACCTTCATCAACGGTGACGACCGCCACCTGTACAAGCTGCAGCTCTCGGTGGAGGGGCGCTACCGCTGGCTGAACCTGCACAAGGCGGCCATCGAGGCCACCATCCCCGGGGACTCCACCGCCCATCGGCCGGCTGGCAGCGGGGGTAGCCCACGAGATCGGCAATCCCCTCACGGGCATCACCTCCCTGGCGCAGAACCTGCGCTACGAACAGGAGCCGGCGGAGGTGGAACTGACCGTGCGCCAGATCCTGGAACAGACCCGGCGCATCAACGACATCGTCCAGTCGCTGATCACCTTCAGCCACGCCGGCGAGGCCCCCCGGCCCCTGCCGGCACCGGTCCCTTTGCGGGCCTGCGTGGAGGAGGCCCTGCAACTGGTGCAGCTGAGCGAGACCGGGCGGGAGATCACCTGCCTCAACCACGTGCCCCAGGACCTGCATGCCCGGGGGAACCAGCAGCGCCTGCTGCAGGTCTTCGTCAACCTCGTCAACAACGCCCTGCAGGCCTCCCGGCCCGGCGACCGGGTCACCATCGCGGGGGATCGGGTACCCGGCGGGGTGGAGGTGCGCGTGGAGGACGAGGGCAACGGCATCGAGGACGGCCTGCTGGACCGGATCTTCGAACCCTTCTTCACCACCAAACCCCCCGGCGAGGGCACCGGGCTGGGACTTTCGGTGGTCTACAGCATCATCCAGGACCACGGCGGGACGGTCTACGCGGACAACCGCCCCGAAGGGGGTACGCGGTTCTGCATCCGCCTGCCGGCGGCCGAAGAGGAGATCACGGCTTGAACCGCATTCTCATCGTCGAGGACGAGACCGTCATCCGCCGCGCCCTGAGGCGCCTGCTGGAGCACGAGGGCTACCGCGTGGCCGAGGCCGGCAGCCTGCAGGCGGCCCGGGACCTCCTGGGTGAGGCCACCTTCGACCTGCTCGTCTGCGACCTGCGCCTGCCCGACGGCGAGGGCATCCGGCTGACCTGCGAGCAACCCGGGGTCCCCGTGCTCATCATGACCAGCTACGCCAGCGTGCGCTCCGCCGTGGACGCCATGAAGCAGGGGGCGGCGGACTACATCGCCAAACCCTTCGACCACGACGAGATGCTGCTCTGCATCGCCCGCATCCTCAAACAGCATCAGCTGGAGAAGGAGAACGCCCAGCTCCAGTCGGAGATCGGCGAGGTCTACCCCGTGGAAGGCATGGTGGGCGAAACCCCGGCCATGCGCGAGGTCTGCCGCATGGTGGAGAAGGTGGCCCCCACCGACATCACCGTGCTCATCCGCGGCGAATCGGGCACGGGCAAGGAACTGGTGGCCCGGGCCATCCACAAGAAGGGCCCCCGTGCCCAGGCCCCCCTGATCAGCGTCAACTGCGCCGCCATCCCCGAGGGCCTGCTGGAATCGGAGCTCTTCGGTCACGAGAAGGGGGCCTTCACCGGCGCCGGGCAGACCCGTCAGGGTCTGGTGGAGGCCGCCGACACCGGCACCCTGTTCCTGGACGAGATCGGGGAGCTCACCCCCCAGGCCCAGTCCCGCCTGCTGCGGGTGCTCCAGGACGGCGAGATCCGCCGCGTGGGGGCCACCCAGAGCCGCAAGGTGGACGTGCGCCTGCTGGCGGCCACCCACCGGGATCTGGAACACATGGTGCGCGACGGGTCCTTCCGGGAGGACCTCTACTACCGCCTCAAGGTCATGGAGATCACCCTGCCGCCACTGCGGGAACGCTGTGAGGACATCCCCCGGCTGGCCCGTTTCCTCCTGGAGAAGGCCAGCAAGCGGCTCAAGCGCCCCCCGGTGGATCTGGACCCGGCTGCACTGGAGGCCATGCAGGACCACGCCTGGCCCGGCAACGTGCGGGAACTGGAGAACGCCATCGAACGGGCGGTGATCCTGGCCGATGGTGAGCCCATCCGTCCCGAGCACCTGGCCCTCACCCCGGCCGCGAACCGGAGCGAAGGGGGCAGCGCCAGCCTGGAGGACTATTTCCGCCGCTTCGTCCTGGAGAACCAGGGCCACATGACCGAGACCGAGCTGGCCCGCCGCCTGGGGATCAGCCGCAAGGCCCTGTGGGAGCGGCGAAACCGCCTGGGCATCCCCCGGCCCAGGGGCTGAGATACCCTTCCGCTGCGACCAGGGGTTCGGGACAGGGCCCTGCCCCAACGCAACGCCGATCATGGCCCGCGCGTTACCTCAGGTAACACTTGTTACCCAAAGTAACACCCCGGAACCCACCGGATGCGTCAAGTGCCTGTTTCCCATAGGAACACCAACCCGGCACGATGCATGCTTTATGTCCCGTATCATCCACGGCGGCAACAGGCCTTCATGCACACGGATCCCCCAAGCGGTCAGGAACGCCCCCAGGGCGTATTGATCCCGGTGATGGAATTCCTGGGGCGGCATTCGCCGTTCGATCAGATGGATCCGGTGCATCTGGAATTCCTGGCCAAGCGCCTGAAACTGGTGTTCTACGCCCATGACGAGGAGGTGACCGGCCCCCGGGCGGGACCCGCCAACCGCTTCTTCATCATCAAGCAGGGGCGCGTCCTGGGGGAGCCCCTGGACGCGGAAGGCAACATCACCAGCACCGCCTGGGAGCTGGTCCCCGGGGAATGCTTCCCCGTGGGGGCCCTCATGGGGCGGCGGCCGGTGCGCACCCGCTACCGGGCGGCGGAGGACACCTTCTGCTTCGAACTGGACCGGGAAGACTTCCACAAGCTCTTTCGCATGTCCGGGGAGTTCCAGGATTTCTGCACCCGCCGCCTGGCCAGCCTGCTGGACAAGGTGCGCCGTCAGGTACAGGCCAGCGCCGCGGCGGGGCTCGGGGGGGACACCTCCCTGAACATCACCCTGGGGGAGCGGGTGCGCCGCGACCCCGTCAGCTGCCCCCCGGGCACCGCCATCCGCCGGGTCCTGCAGACCATGGACGAGGAGCATGTGGGCAGCGTGGTGGTGGTGGATGCCACGCACCGCCCTCTGGGGGTCTTCACCCTGCACGACCTGCTCAGCCGCGTCTCCCTGCCGGAGGTGGACCTGGACGAGCCCATCGAGGCGGTGATGACCCCCGACCCCATCACCCTGCCCCCCACGGCCTTCGCCTTCGAGGCGGCCATGCTCATGGCCAGCCACGGTTTCCATCACCTGTGCATCGTGGAGCGGGGCCGGCTCACGGGGGTCATCTCCGAGCGGGACCTGTTCTCCCTGCAGCGGGTGGGCCTGGTGAACCTGAGCCGGGCCGTGGGGCGCGCGGAGGACGTGGCCACCCTGGCACGCCTGGGACGGGATGTGCACCTGCTCATCGGCCAGATGATCGCCCAGGGGGTGCGGGTGGATCAGATCACCCAGATCATCACCCTGCTCAACGACCAGGTGACGCGCCGGGTGATCCAGATCTGCCTGGACGCGTCCGACCCCGAGCTCCCGGAGTTCGCCTGGCTGGCCTTCGGCAGCGAGGGGCGTCAGGAGCAGACCCTGAAGACGGACCAGGACAACGGCATCCTGTTCCTGCCCCGGGAGGGGATGTCCGCCGACGAGGCGCGCCAGCGGCTGCTCCCGGTGGCCCAGCGCATCAATCAGGCCCTGGACCTGTGCGGCTTCCCCCTGTGCAAGGGCAACGTGATGGCGGGCAACCCGGAATGCTGCCTGAGTGCGGAGGAATGGCGCCAGCGCTTCACCCGCTGGATCGATCAGGGCACACCGCGCCATCTGCTCAATGCCAGCATCTTCTTCGATTTCCGCGTGCTCCACGGCAACCAGGCCGCCGGCGAGGAGCTGCGCACCTGGCTGCTGGAGAAGGCCTCGCAGAACAGCCGCTTCCTGCGTCAGATGGCGGAGAATGCCCTGCGCCTGCGCCCTCCCCTGGGGCTGTTCGGGGATTTCAAGGTCACCTCCGGCGGGGCCCATCCCCGCAGCCTGGACCTGAAGGTGAACGGGGCCACGTCCATCGTGGACATGGCCCGCATCTATGCCCTGGCCCACCAGGTTCCGGAAACCCACACGGGCCGGCGCCTGGAGGCCTGTGCCGGGGCGGGGCTGATGAAGCGTGAGGACGTGGCCGCCTGGCTCAACGCCTATCACTACATCCAGTTGCTGCGCATGCGCACCCATCAGGACCAGGCGCAGGCGGGGCAGCCACTGAGCAATTTCGTCAATCCGCTGCGCCTGGACGAACTGGAGCAGCGCATCCTGAAGGAGGCCTTTCGGCAGGTGCGCAAGCTCCAGTCCCGGCTGTCCCTGGATTACCAGTTGTAGGTCCCTTCGCGGACGGGGCCCGGAAGAAGGCCCCGCCGCGCAGGGAGAAAGGCCATCCGGACCTTCGGGGCCGGATCGCGGAGGGACTCCCGCAGCACGATGCATTGGAGGGAGGATGAGAGGTTTTTTCAGGAACCCGCTCGACAAAGACGATGAAATGAAACGATGGAGGAAACCCGGGTGAAGCATGCCCTCGCTGTCCACAACAAGACCTTTGTAAGGAGGAGTATTCCATGAATACAAAGCTTCAAGAGCAACGAAGCGCCTACTGGAAGGCGAACCTGCGCATCCTGATCGGCAGCCTGATCGTCTGGTTCATCGCCGGCTATCTGCTGCCCATCTTCATGGTGGATGTGCTGAACCTGATCTCGCTGGGCGGGTATCCGCTGGGCTTCTGGATGGCGCAGCAGGGGTCGATCTACGTCTTCCTGATGCTGATCTTCTTCTATGCCTGGCGCATGAACCGTCTGGACCGCAAGTTCGACGTCCACGAAGAGTGACACTGGGGGAGACATCATGGATCTCAAACTAATGATCTACCTGGTGGTCGGTGCCACCTTCGCGTTGTACATCGGCATCGCCATCTGGGCCCGTGCGGGCAGCACGGGCGAATTCTACGTGGCCGGCAAGGGTGTGAATCCGGTCGCCAACGGCATGGCCACCGCGGCGGACTGGATGTCGGCGGCCTCCTTCATCTCCATGGCCGGCCTGATCGCCTTTTTGGGCTACAGCGGCTCGGTCTACCTCATGGGCTGGACCGGCGGCTACGTGCTCATGGCCCTGCTGCTGGCCCCGTACCTGCGCAAGTTCGGCAAGTTCACGGTGCCGCAGTTCGTGGGGGACCGGTTCTACTCCAACACGGCGCGCATCGTGGCCGTGATCTGCCTGCTGGTGATCTCCATCACCTACGTCATCGGGCAGATGCGCGGCGTGGGCATCGCCTTCTCGCGCTTTCTGGAGGTGGACCTGCTCTGGGGCCTGATCGCCGGCATGGGCGTGGTCTTCGTGTACGCCGTGCTCGGCGGCATGAAGGGCATCACCTACACCCAGATCGCCCAGTACGTGGTGATGATCTTCGCCTACACCGTGCCCGCCATCTTCATCTCCCTGCAGCTCACCGGCCACTTCCTGCCCCAGACCGGGCTGGGCGGCACCCTGAGCGGCCAGGACGGGATGTACCTGCTCAGCGCACTGGACCAGACCCTGGTGGATCTCGGCTTTGACGAGTACACCACCAACCGCAATCTCAGCACCATGAACATCTTCCTGCTGACCATGGCGCTGATGATCGGTACCGCGGGCCTGCCCCACGTCATCATCCGCTTCTTCACCGTGCCCCGCGTGCGGGACGCCCGTAAGTCCGCCGGCTGGGCCCTGGTGTTCATCGCCATCCTGTACACCACCGCCCCCGCCGTGGGCGCGATGGCCATGTACAACCTGATCGACACCTTCCACCCGGGCGGCGTGGGCAACCCCGATTCCGCCATGGTCTACGAGGAACGTCCGCAGTGGATGCGCACCTGGGAGGAAACCGGCCTGCTGGAATTCAAGCAGGAAGGGGACGGCGAGCGGGTGCACTACTTCAATGACAAGAACCCGCCGGAGTGGGCCGAAGAGGCGCAACAGGACGGCTATACCGTCGCCAACCTGGACCGTGACATCATGGTGCTGGCCAACCCCGAGATCGCGCACCTGCCCAACTGGGTGATCGCCCTGGTGGCGGCCGGCGGGATCGCGGCGGCCCTGTCCACCGCGGCGGGCCTGCTTCTGGCCATCTCCTCGGCCATCTCGCATGACCTGCTCAAGGGCGTGTTCATGCCCAAGATCTCGGAGAAGAAAGAGCTCCTGGCGGGACGCCTGTCCATGGTGGGGGCCATCCTCCTGGCGGGGTACCTGGGGCTGAACCCACCGGGCTTCGCGGCCGAGGTGGTGGCCCTGGCCTTCGGTCTGGCGGCCTCCTCGCTCTTCCCCGTGCTCATGATGGGCATCTTCTACAAGCGGATGAACCGTCAGGGGGCCATCACCGGCATGCTGGTGGGGATCGGCACCACCCTGGTCTATATCTTCCTGTACAAGGGGTGGTTCTTCTTCTCGGGTACCGCCATGCTGGAGGACAATCCGGACGGCTGGCTGCTGGGCATCGCGCCCCAGGCCTTTGGCACCGTCGGGGCGATCCTGAACGTGATCGCCGCCATTATCGTGTCCAAGCTGACGGCCCCGCCGCCGAAGGAGATCCAGGACCTGGTGGAAAGCGTGCGTGTGCCGCGCGCCGACACCATCTGACCGGATCGGGACGATCCATCAAGGCAGGGCCCCGCTTCGGCGGGGCCCTCGCCCTTCGGGGCGAAATGACATCAGGCCCCTTCCCCCAGCCCATCGCCGCGGTGGCGGTCTGGGGGAAGGGGCCCTGGGACCCTGCGGGTCCGCGGCAAGGTCCTCATATCCATAGAGACACACAGTCATCCGGCCCGCCCGCTGCGGGCACCCGATGGGGGAATGCTATCCTCTACGCCAGTCACGATGCCGGCAAGCACCAGGGGGCCCTGGGGCGATGCGCCGCGTGCAGGTCAACCCGCTCCTTCCAGGGGGCTGCGCTGATGATCCGGCGCGGCCCACGAAGCGGATGCAGGGACGCGTTATACTGGAGTATTTGCCGGCCCGTCGGCCCTCATTCATTCATGTCCATGCATGTGCAGGAGGAGACCCATGTCCGAAGTGAAGGTTCATGAAGTACCCCGGACGTTTGCCGAACAGGCCAACGTCCATGCCGACCAGTACGAGACCATGTACCGGCAATCGGTGGAGGACCCGAAGGGCTTCTGGGCCGAACAGGCGGAACAGTACCTCACCTGGTTCAAGCCCTGGGACACCGTCCAGGAAGGCGGGTTCGAGGGCGAGGCCCGGGTGAAGTGGTTCCAGGGTGGCAAGCTCAACGCGGCCTACAACTGCCTGGACCGGCACCTGGATACCCGTGGCGACCAGCCCGCCCTCATCTGGGAGGGGGATGATCCCGGCGAGGACCGCACCTTCACCTATCGTCAGCTCCACGAACAGGTAAGCAGGTTCGCCAACGTCCTCAAGGACCGGGGCGTGCAGAAGGGGGACCGGGTCTCCATCTACCTGCCCATGATCCCCGAGGCCGCCGTGGCCATGCTGGCCTGCGCCCGCATCGGCGCCGTGCATTCCGTGGTCTTCGGCGGCTTCTCCCCCGACGCCCTGCGCGACCGCATCCAGGACGCCGAGTGCAAGGTGGTCATCACCTCCGACCAGAGCCTGCGCGGCGGCCGCAAGGTGCCCCTCAAGGGCAACGCCGACAAGGCCATCGCCCAGTGCCCCAGCGTCACCACCTGCCTCGTGGTGCAGCGGGGCGGCGAACCGGTGGAGTGGCACGAGGGCCGGGATGTCTGGTACCACGAGGCCATGGCCGGTGCCAGCGCCGACTGCCCCGCCGAGGAGATGGACGCCGAGGACCCGCTGTTCATCCTCTACACCTCCGGCTCCACCGGCAAGCCCAAGGGCGTGATGCACACCACCGGGGGCTACCTGCTGCAGGCGGCCATGACCCACAAGACCGTCTTCGACTACAAGGACGGCGAGGTCTACTGGTGCACCGCCGACGTGGGCTGGGTCACCGGCCACACCTACATCCTCTACGGCCCCCTGGCCAACGGCGCCCAGACCCTGATGTTCGAGGGGGTGCCCAACTACCCGGACTTCGGCCGCTTCTGGCAGGTGTGCGACAAGCACAACGTGTCCATCTTCTACACCGCCCCCACCGCCATCCGCATGCTCATGGGGGCCGGGGATGAGTTCGTGACCAAGCACCAGCGCTCCAGCCTGCGCCTGCTGGGCACCGTGGGCGAGCCCATCAACCCCGAGGCCTGGGAGTGGTATCACCGCGTCGTGGGGGACGGCCGCTGCCCCATCGTGGACACCTGGTGGCAGACCGAGACCGGGGCCCACATGATCGCCAACCTCCCCGGCGCCGTGGACATGAAGCCCGGCTCCGCCACCCGGCCCTTCTTCGGCGTGCAGCCGGTGCTGGTGGACGACAAGGGCAACGAGATCACCGAGAGCCCCGCCGAGGGCAACCTGTGCATCCGCCATCCCTGGCCCAGCATGATGCGCACCCTCTGGGGCGACCACAAACGCTTCGTGGAGACCTATTTCACCCTCTATCCCGGCCTGTACTTCACCGGGGACGGCGCCCGCCGGGATGCCGATGGCTACTACTGGATCACCGGGCGCGTGGACGACGTGCTCAACGTCTCCGGGCACCGCCTGGGTACCGCCGAGATCGAATCCGCCCTGGTGCTGCATCCCAAGGTGGCCGAGGCCGCGGTGGTGGGCTACCCCCATGACATCACCGGCCAGGGGATCTACGCCTACGTGACCCTCATGTCCGGCGAGCAGGGCAGTGAAGAACTGGCCAAGGAACTGGTGAAGCTGGTGCGGGACGAGATCGGGCCCATCGCCAAGGTCAACCTGCTGCAGTTCGCCCCGGGCCTGCCCAAGACCCGCTCCGGCAAGATCATGCGCCGCATCCTGCGCAAGATCGCCGCCAACGAGCTGGAGAACCTGGGGGACACCTCCACCCTGGCGGACCCGGATGTGGTGAACGTCCTCATCGACAACCGCCTCAACACGTAAGGCGCGCCGTCGGCGGCGGTGCGGTGTCCATGGCCCCTTGCAGGGCCGGGCGCCGCGCCGCCCCTTGCCCTACTCCCCTCCCCAGGCCTCCCTCAGGCCTTCCCGGTTCAATCGCAACCACTGCAGGGCGATGATGGGCATGGCCGCCTCGATGTGATGGCGATCCAGCCAGTCGAAGGCCTCCTCCGCCGGCAGGACATGGGCGCGGATCTCCTCCCCTTCCTCCTCCAGACCGTGGATGCCCCCCTCCTGCCGGGGCAGGTCCGCCCGGGCCACGTACAGGGAGATGCGCTCACTGGCACTGCCCGGCGTGGCGAAGTAGTCGTGCACATGCACCATCTCCCCCAGCGCGCAACCCGCCTCCTCCATGGCCTCGCGCCGGGCCACCGCCTCGGGATGCTCCCCCGGCTCCACGAGCCCGGCGATGATCTCCATCAGCCACGGCCCGCGGGGGGACTCCAGGGCCCCCACCCGGAACTGCTCCACCAGCAGCACCCGGTCCCGCACCGGATCGTAGGGCAGGACCGCCGCCGCGTCCCCCCGCTGGATCCGCTCCCGCTCGATGACCATGGGCTCACCGCCCCGGAAGCGCCCGTGGCTCAGAGATAAGCGATGTATCCGGAAAAAGCCCCGATAGAGCTCCTTCACGTCCAGCAGATCCCAACGCATCATGATTTGACTCTCCGGTTCATCGTGTCCTGCACCGGGGATCGGGGCATGCACCGGCCGAATTCCGCCGACCCCATGGCCCCGAACCGCAGAGGCTGAGTATACTCGGACCCATGGAGACACTGCTGCAGACCCTGGGGACCCTGGTGGGCCGCGAGATGGAGGCGGAAGGCGTGCGCCTCCAGGTGATCGAGATCCTGGATACGCATCCCCTGCCACGGGTGGTGGTGGGCGAGATCCACGGGCATGCCCAGATCCAGGCGGATCAGCACGGCGACCCCCGCCGGCGCACCCGGCGCACCCATACCCTGTCCCTGCTGGATGAAGAGGGCACGGACCTCCATCCGGTGATCCGCGCCCTCGCCGGCCCCGAACGGGCACGCCGTCTCAGGGAACTGACCCTCGGGACCGGGTGACCTCCCACGGACCAGGATCGGCGGCGGGCCTCCCTCCGGGGCCCCAACGGGGCCTGCCAACCCGAAGGATGGGCGTGGTCAGGGGGAGGACCGCTCCGCCCTGAGCACCATCGTCACCCGTTCCACGTCCTCCCGGGTGTCCACCCCCGCCGGTGGCACCTCCAGGGCCACGTCCACGTGGATGCGGGCCCCGTTGTACAGGGCACGCAACTGTTCCAGACGCTCCATGCGCTCCAGGGCGCAGCTCTCCATGCAGGTGAAGCGCCTGAGATAGCCCACCCGGTAGGCGTAGAGGCCGATGTGCCGCTGGCAGATCTGCAACGCCGGCGAGGTCTCCATATCCAGGGCGTCCCGCTCCCAGGGGATGGGGGCCCGGCTGAAGTAGAGGGCGAAATCCCGGGCATCGCGCACCACCTTGACGGTGTGGGGGTCATAGAGCTGGGCCGCCCGGGAGATGGGGGTGCACAGGGTGGCCATGCTGGCCTCGGGGCGTTCCGCCAGATTATCGGCCACCTGGCGGATGATCCCCGGCGGGGTCAGGGGCTCGTCCCCCTGGAGGTTGACGACGATGGTGTCCTCCCCCCATCCCCGGCGGGCGGCCACCTCGGCGATGCGGTCACTGCCCGATTCATGATGCACCGAGGTGAGACAGGATTGTCCCCCGAAGCCCTCCACCACCTCACGGATGCGATCGTCGTCCGTGGCCACCACCACCTCGTCGGCGCCGCTGGCCCGGGCGCGGTCGTGCACGTGGCGGATCATGGGTGTGCCCGCCAGGTCCACCAGGGGCTTGCCCGGCAGGCGCGTGGAACCGTAGCGGGACGGGATGACCACCTTGAAGCTCACCGCCTGTCCCCCGTCGCCGCGGCCCCGGAAAGGGCCGGGATCACTTGGCCTCCTTCCATTTCTCCACCTCCTCCTCGCTCAGGGTGCGGGCCTCCTCCTCCAGCATCACGGGGATGCCGTCCCGGATGGGATAGGCCAGCCGCGCGGCGCGGGAGATGAGTTCCTCATTGGCCTTGTCCAGGATCAGCGGCCCCTTGGTGACCGGGCATACCAGGATGTCGAGCAGTCGTTTGTCCATGGTTCATTACCTCATGCGGTGGATTCGGTCGACGGCCTGAACCGCCCCCAGGACGGCCTTTTCCAGCGCCGGACCGGGCACGGCGCTGACGGGGACGAACCAGTGTTCCGGGCCGGCGATCTGCCGGCATTTTACGGCATCCTTCTCCGTCATCAGAACGGGCAGGCCGTCCCCGAAGCGGATCTCCCCGGGGGTGAAGGCGTGATGATCGGGAAAGGGGTGGGGCACCACCTCAAGACCGTGCCCGGTGAGCATGTCGAAGAAACGCGGCGGATGGCCGATACCGGCCAGGGCGTGGACCCGTTGGCCCCGGAAGGCCTCCAGGGGACGGGTGCGCCCCGGATCACCCACCGCCAGGGCCCTGTGCCCCGTCAGGGTCATGGCGTACTCCCCGGGACCGGGCATCCCCGTGGCGACGCGAAAGTCCACCTCCTGCAGGCGCCCCAGGGGCTCGCGCAACGGGCCGGCGGGCAGGCACAGGCCGTTGCCGAAGCGCCGCACCCCGTCCACCATGACGATCTCCAGATCCCGCGCCAGGGCATGGTGCTGCAGACCGTCATCGGCGACGATCACATCGCAGGGGTGCTGCGCCAGCAGGGCCAGGGCGGCGCGGCGCCGGTTCGGGTCCACATAGACGGGACAGCCACTGCGGGTGGCGATGAGCACCGGCTCGTCCCCCACCTGGGCCGGATCGCTCCCGGGGGTCACCGCCTGGGGCCAGTGGCGGGCGCGACCGCCGTACCCGCGGCTCACCACGCCGGGCCGGTAGCCGTGCTCCTTCAGCCAGCGGCACAGCCAGATCACCATGGGGGTCTTGCCCGTGCCCCCCACGGTCAGGTTGCCCACCACGAGGATGGCCCGCACCGGCAGCCGCGGGCGGCGGCGGGCGGCCCCCTCCAACCGGGCGCGGTTGAGCCGGGCCAGGGCGCAATACACGAGCGACAGGGGGTACAGGGCCAGCGTCACCCCGTCCCGCCGGTCCCAGTGCCGCTCCAGTGGGTTCATGCCCCCCCGGCCCCGGAGGGACCGGCCTCCGGCTCGTGGAACTGGAGCTGGTGCAGACGGGCGTACGCCCCATCCCGGGCCAGCAGTTCCCGGTGACTGCCCGTCTCCAGCACCCTCCCCGCCTGCATCACGACGATGCGGTCGGCGTTCTCCACGGTGGACAGGCGGTGGGCGATCACCAGGGTGGTGCGGTTGCGCACCAGGTTGTCCAGGGCCGCCTGGATCTGGCGTTCCGACTCCGTGTCCAGGGCGGAGGTGGCCTCGTCCAGGATGAGGATGGGGGCGTCCTTGAGCAGGGCCCGGGCGATGGCGATGCGCTGGCGCTGGCCGCCGGAGAGCAGGACCCCGTTGTCCCCCACGGGGGTCTGCAACCCCTGGGGCAGCCGGTCGATGAACTCCAGGGCATGGGCCGCCTCCGCCGCCTCGCGGATGCGGGTCTCCTCCGTGGCCTCCACCGGACTACCGTAGGCGATGTTGCGGGCGATGGTGTCGTTGAACAGGGTGACGTGCTGGCCCACATAGGCGATCTGGCGGCGCAGGTCCGCCAGGCGGTACCCGCGGATGTCCTCGCCGTCCAGGAGGATGCGCCCGTGCTGGGGTTCATAGAAGCGGGGCAGCAGGTTCACCAGGGTGGTCTTGCCGCTCCCGGAGCGGCCCACCAGGGCCACGGTCTCCCCGGGGGCCACATCCAGGTGGATCTCCTGCAGCACCTCGCCCTTCTCCGGCTCATAGGCGAAGGAGACCCCCTCCATGCGGATCGCCCCCCGGGCCCGGGACAGGGTCCGGGTGCCGGCATCCCCCTCCAAGGGCTCGTCCAGCAGACCGAAGATGTTCTGGCCGGCGGCGATGCCCTTCTGCAGGGTGGCGTTGACGTTCACCAGCCGCCGGATGGGGGCCAGCAGCAGGAACATGGCCGTGACGAAGGAGACGAAGGTCCCCACCGAGACATCCTCCAGCATGGCGTCCTGGGTGGCGAGCCAGACGATCAGGGCCAGGGCGATGGCCACGAAGAACTGCACGATGGGCACGTTGCTGGACTGGGTGGCCACCATCTTCATGTGCAGGCGGCGGTTGTTCTCGTTCACCTGCTCGAAGCGTTCCTCCTCATAGGCCTCGCCGCCGAAGATCTTCACCACCCGGTGCCCGTCCAGCACCTCCCCGGCCACGTGGGTCACGTCCCCCATGGAATTCTGGATGCGCCGGCTGATGCGCCGGAAGCGGCGGGTCACCCGGTCCACGGCGAAGACCACCGCTGGGGCGACGATGAGCACCGTCAGGGTGAGGGTGGCGTTGAGGTAGAGCATCCAGGCCAGCAGACCCAGCACCGTGACCGAATCGCGCACGAGGACGGTGAGGCTGTCGGTGGAGGCCTGGGCCACCTGTTCCACGTTATAGGTGAGCCGGGAGATGAGCTGGCCGCCGTTGTTGCGGTCGAAATACGCGGCCGGCATGTGCAGCAGATGACCGAACATCTGCCCGCGCAGCTCCTTGACCACGCGCCGGCCCACCCACTTCATGCAGAAGTTGGAGAGGAACTCCCCCACCCCGCGCACCAGGAAGATCCCCACGATGGCGAAGGGGATCCAGCGGATCACGTCCGGGTCCTGCTCCACGAAGCTGCCGTCCATCAGCGGCCGCATGAGAGCGGCGAAGCCCGTCTCCGTGCCCGCGGTCAGGACCATGGCCACCACGGAGACCGCCAGATAGGGCCAGTACTGCAGGGAATGGGACAGCAGGCGGCGGTAGACCCGCATGCCGGTGACCTCGCCGTGTTCCGCCTGCGGGGATCGTGGGGTATTCACCGGGGTTCCCCCTCCAGGGTGGCGATGGACAGGCGGGAGACCCCGAGGCGGGAGGCCACGTCCAGGACCGTGATCACGGACTGATGGGGGGTGCGGGCATCGGCCTGCACCACCACGGGGGGCTCGGAACGGCCCTCCAGGGCCTCGGACAGGGCCGAGCGCAGGGTCTGCGGCCGCGTGTTCACCAGTTCGGCCCCGTTGATGAAGTAGCGGCCCTGGTCGTCCACGATCACGCGCACCGGCTCCTCGGGCGGCGTGGTCTCGGCGGACTCCGCCCGGGGCAGCTGCAGCTGCATCACGCTCGGGCGGTCGAAGGTGGTGGAGACCATGAAGAAGATCAGCAGCAGGAAGACCACGTCGATGAGCGGCGTGAGCTGGATCTCCACCGGGTCGCTGGATGCGCGGCGGAAATTCACGCCGGGGTCACCTCATCCCCGTCGCGCTCCCCCTTGAGCACCTCCACCAGACGGATGGCCTCCTGTTCCATCTCCAGGACCAGTTCGTCCACGCGGCCCCGGAAGTAACGATGAAAGATCAGGGCCGGCACGGCCACGGAGATGCCGGCGGCGGTGGTGATCAAAGCCTGGGAGATCCCCCCCGCCAATTCCCCGGGATCCCCCACCCCCACGGAAGTGATGACGGAAAAGACCTGGATCATCCCCAGCACGGTCCCCAAGAGGCCCAGCAGCGGGGTCACCGCGGCGATGGTCCCCAGGGTGTTGAGGTAACGCTCCAGTTCGTGGGCCACCTGCCGCCCCGTATCCTCGATGGATTCCTTCATCACCTCCCGGGAGTGGGCCCGGTTCACCAGCCCCGAGGCCAGGATCCGGCCCAGGGGGGATGCGTCCCGCAGGGCCCGCAGGCGCGTCTCGTCCAGCTCGCCCGCCTGCAGCCATTGCCAGATCTGCACCACCAGCCGTGGCGGTACCACGCGTCGACGACGCAGGGCCCAGAAGCGCTCCAGGACGATGGCCAGGGCCAGGACGGAACAGGCCAGGATGGGCAGCATGAGCCAGCCACCGGCCTTCACCAGTTCAAACACGTAGGGTCACCCCGGGGTCGGTTGCCAATGAAAGATTGGGGCGCATGATACTTGATCGCCCGGGGCAAAGGCCAAGGGCACACCTCAGCGATGCCAGTGGCGCCGGGCCGCATGGCGATGACCAGGCCCGGTCCGCACCCCCTCCCCGGGCAGGACATCCACCCGCAGCGCCCCCGACAGGGCCGTGTCCCGGACGGGGATGCCCCTGGCCCGCAGCCGTTCCAGCGTGACCTCGTCGGGATGCCCCGGCCGGTTGTCGAATCCCCGGCTGACCAGGGCCAGCCGGGGGGAGACGGCGTCCAGGAAGGCCCCCGGCAGGGCGGCGGCGGCCCCGTGATGGGGCAGCACCAGGACATCGGCCTCCAGGGCCCCGGCGGCGCGGCGCAGGAGCACCGTCTGCCCCAGGCCCTCCACGTCCCCGGGCAGCAGGATGGCCCCTCCCGGGCCACTCACCCGCAGGACACAGGAGGAGACGTTATCATCCCCCCAGAAGGGGGGCGGGTGCAGCATCTCGAAACGCACCCCGTCCCAGGTCCACCCCTGTCCGGCCCGGCAGGCCCGGCCGGGGAAACGGGACGGATCGCGGCTCAGGACCCCGGCCACCGGCAACCGCGCCAGGACACCCTCCACCCCACCCGCATGATCCATATCCCCATGACTGATCACCAGCCGGTCCACGCGGCGGCGGCCCACATGCCGCAGATAGGGCACCACGGCCGCCTCACCGGCATCGAACCGGGGACCGAAGCGAGGACCGGCGTCGTACACCAGGGTGTGTTCCCGCGTGCGCACCACCGCCGCCAGGCCCTGCCCCACATCCAGCAGCGCGACCCGGAATCCGCCCAGCGGGGTCTCCGGGCGCGCCGGCCACAGCAGGGGCAGCAGCAGCAGGAGCCCGAGCCAGCGGGACGGCACCCCCCGGGGGGCCAGGAGCCAGGCCACCCCCAATAGGGCGGGCAACAGGGCCCAGTTCGGGGCCGCGCCCCGCCAGTGGGCACCGGGCAGGCCGGCCATGTACTCCAGGAGTGGCCAGAGCAGGGCCACGGCCCCGTGGGCCAGGGACCAGAGCCAATCCGCCGCCGGCATCCAGAGCACGGAGAAGGCCACCCCCGCCAGGGTCAGCGGCACCACCACGAAGCTCATCCAGGGCACCGCCACCAGGTTGGCCAGGGGGGAGACGAACGACCCCTGCTGGAACAGGATCACGGTCAGGGGCAGCACGCCGAGCCCCGCTGCCCACTGCACCCGCCACCAGGCCCGTCCCGCTCCGGCGGGGCCCGTCCGTCCCGAAAGGACGTAGACGATGACCCCCACCGCGGCGAAGGAGAGCCAGAACCCGGAGGCCAGCACCGACCGGGGATCCAGCATGAGCACCGCAAGCAAGGCCAGGGACAGGGTCTGCACGGGACGCGCCGTGCGCCCGCACCACAAGGCCCCCAGGGCCACCGCCAGCATGACCAGGGCCCGCTGGGTGGGCACGGAGAACCCCGCCAGGGCGGCATACGCCAGCCCACAGGCGAGCGCCGCGGGCACCGCCGCCCGCTGCGCCGGCAGACGCAGGGCCAGGGGCGGCACCCGGCGCCACAGGGCCAGCATCAGTGCATAGCCCAACCCGGCCGTAAGCCCCACGTGCAGACCGGAGATGGCCATGAGGTGATTGGTGCCGGTGGCGGTCAGCAGATCCCACTGCCCCGGCCCGATCCCCGAGCGGACCCCCACCGCCAGGGCCTGGAGGATGCCGGAGAAGGGCGCCGCCCCCAGGGATTCCCGGATCGCGGTGGACAGGTCCTGGCGCAGTCGATCCACCCTGTGGGCCGGGGCGTGACTCGCACCGACCCGCCGTGCGGCCCCCGGATCGCGCACGGAGGCCGTGGCGCGATAACCCTGCTGAAACAACCAGCCCTCATAATCGAACCCACCGGGGTTACGCAGACCCCCCGGGGGGCGCAGTCGAAGGGTCATGACCCAGCGCTGGCCGGGGAGCAGCCGGGGGGCCTCGTCGTACCACCCCACCCGGACCCGTCCGGACCATTCGGAACCGGGGCCCGAGCCTTCGATGTGGTGCACAGACAGGGTGAAGCGCGTGACCCGGCCATGGGTCTCCGGCAATCCCTGCACCACGCCGGTGACCGTGCGCACGCTGCCGGCCAGTTCCGGGGGCAGGGGCGGTCCCACCACGACATGGGCATGGACCAGGGCCCAGAGGAACCCGCCCAGCCCCCAGGCCAGCGGACGCAGGGATGGCGGAGCCGGGTAGAATAACGGCAGGGTGAGGGCGAGCAGGGCCCAGGCCAGGGCGGGCAGATGCCCCAGGCCGTGCAGCAGCCACACCCCAGCCACGAAAGCCAATGCCCGCAGTGCCATCGCCATTCCCTGGGAAGAGGTCCCGTGCCCCGCGGGTGGCCTACCCGGCGGGTCAGTCTCCATACTCTACAACACACCATGGTCAAGAAGTTCATCCAGGACCTGTTCCCGGCCTACCAGCGCATCCGCCACCACGAGACCCTGCGGCTGTTCGGGGCCATCCTGCACGACCCCTTCCTGTGGCACCTGAACCGCCGCTCCGCCGCCGGGGCCTTCGGCGTGGGCCTGTTCACTGCCTTCCTGCCCCTGCCCGGGCAGATGCTGGTGGCGGCGGCCCTGGCCATCATGCTGCGGGTGAACCTGCCCATCTCGGTGATGCTGGTGTGGATCACCAACCCCCTCACCTTCGCCCCCATCTACTACGCCGCCTACACCCTGGGGCGATGGGTGCTGGGTGTCCCCGGACGGGGATTCTCCATGGAACTGAGCCTGGCCTGGTTCACCGGCGAACTGCTGGAGATCTGGAAACCCCTGGTGACCGGGAGCCTGATCCTGTCCACCGTGGCGGGGCTGGGGGGCTACGTGGCGGTGCGCCTGCTGTGGCGGCTGCACATCCTGCGCAGGCTGCGGGAGAGGCGCCGGCGGATCGCACTGCGGCGGCGTTAGGAGCGACGCTCAGTCGGCCTTCGGGGACAGACGGCCGGACTCCAGGACCAGGACCCGGTCCGTGCGGGCCGCCAGCTCCAGGTCATGGGTGACGATCACCAGGGACGTGCCCGAGGCCTGGTTGAGTTCCAGCATCAGGTCGAAGACCTCGCTGGCCCGGGCCCGGTCCAGGTTGCCCGTGGGTTCGTCCGCCAGCACGGCCCGGGGCCGGGTGATCAGGGCCCGGGCGATGGCGGCGCGCTGGCGTTCCCCCCCGGAGAGCTCCCCCGGCTTGTGGCCGGTGCGCGGTCCCAGGCCCACCCGATCCAGCAGGGCCCGGGCGGTCTCGGCGGCCTGCGCCGGGCGTTCCCCCCGCACCAGCAGGGGCATGGCCACATTCTCCAGGGCGGTGAACTCCGGCAGCAGGTGATGGAACTGGTAGACGAAGCCCAGATGCGAGTTGCGCAGCCGCCCCCGGAGGGTATCCGACAGACCGGCCAGGTCCTGGCCGCAGACCGCCACCGTGCCCCCGCTGGGCAGATCCAGCCCCCCCAGCAGCTGCAGCAGGGTGCTCTTGCCACTCCCCGAGGCCCCGACGATGGCCAGTTTCTCCCCCGGGGCCACATCCAGATCCACCCCGCGCAGGACCTCCACCTGCAGCCCCCCCTCGTCGAAGGTGCGGCGCAGGTCACGGCAGCGCAGGACGGGCGCGGTATCGGCTTGCGGCATCGGATCTCGGGCCTCACTCATAACGCAGTGCCTGGGCCGGCTGGGTACGGGAGGCGCGCCAGGCGGGATAGAGGGTGGCCACCACCGTCAGGCCGAAGGCCAGCAGCCCCACCCGCAGCACATCCCCGGGGTCCAGGTCCGAGGGCAGGTCGGAGATGTAGTAGACATCCGCCGGCAGGAACTGGCGCCCCAGCAGGGACTCGATGGCCGGGACGATGGTCTCCACGTTGAGGGCCAGGGTGACGCCACCGGCCACCCCCAGCACCGTACCCAGCAGCCCGATGACCGTCCCCTGGACCATGAACACCCCCATCACCGAGGGCGGGGACAACCCCAGGGTGCGCAGGATGGCGATATCCGACTGCTTGTCCACCACCATCATCACCAGGGTGGAGACGATATTGAAGGCGGCCACCGCCACGATCAGCGAGAGGATGATGAACATCACCGTCTTCTCCGTCTGCACGGCGCGGAAGAAGTTGGCGTGCTGCCGGGTCCAGTCGTTCACCCAGAAGCGCCCCTCCAGGTCCGCGGCCACCTGCCGGGCGATGACCGGGGCGCGCATGAGATCGTCCAGCTTCAGGCGCAGACCGGAGATGGCCTCGTCCATGCGGTAAACGGTGCGGGCGTCCTCCAGGTGCAGGAAGGCGGTGCCCCGGTCGTATTCGTACATCCCCACCTCGAATATCCCCACCACCGTGAGGCGGCGCATGCGCGGCATCACGCCCACCGGGGTGACCGCCGCCTTGGGGGTGATGAGGGTCACCCGGTCCCCCAATCCCGCCCCCAGGGCCCGGGCCAGCTCGCTCCCCAGCACCACACCGTAGCCCCCCGGTTCCAGATCCTGCATGTCGCCGTGGCGCATGTGTTCCCCCACGCGGGAGACCCGGCCCTCCAGGGCGGGATCGATGCCACGCACCATGGCGCCGCTTACCTGATTCCGGCTAGCGAACATCCCCTCCCCTTCCACGTAGGGGGCGACCCCCTCCACACGCTCCGAGTCTTCCACCTGCCCCATGACCCGCTCCCAGTCATGCAACTGGCCACCGAACTCCGACAGGGTGGCGTGGGAGGCCATCCCCAGGATGCGCTCGCGCAGTTCCTGCTCAAAGCCGTTCATCACCGAGAGCACGGTGATCAGCGCCGTGACCCCCAGGGCGATCCCCAGCATGGAAATCAAGGAGATGAAGGAGATGAAATGGTTGCGGCGCTTGGCGCGCGTATAGCGCAGGCCGATGAAGAGCTCGAGGGGACGAAACATGGGGCGAGATTAAATCATAGCGAGAGGGAAATTCCCATGGACTCCAGATCCACCGGCAGGACACGGTCCGGACAGATGGACCACGGAGAGACCTGCGCCCCCAGGGCCAGTACCTCCACCCCCGCCTCCGCGGCATGGCGAAGCCAGCGGCCGTATTCCGGGTCGATCTCGTCGGCGGGACGCACACGCCCCACGTCGCCGCGCTGCACGCAGAAGACCAGGGCGGCCCGATGGCCGACCTCCACCATGGCCATCAGCTCCCGCAGATGGCGGCTGCCCCGGGTGGACACCGCGTCGGGGAACAGGGCCGTTCCCCCGGAGACGGCGGCGGTGACGTTCTTCACCTCCACATAGCAATCGCGGCCAGCCAGGGTCAGGAGCAGATCGATGCGGCTGCGCTCGCGACCATAGGCCACCTCCCGGCGCACGGCGCTGGCGCCGGCCAAAGAGGGCAGATATCCGGCCTCCAGGGCCTCCGCCACCAGGGCGTTGCTGCGACCGGTATGGATCCCCACCAGGGTGCCGTCCGCCTCCACCAGTTCCCAGGTATAGGCCAGCTTGCGGCGGGGATCGTCACTGTGACTGAGCCAGACCCGGGCCCCGGGGGTGCAGCAGCCCATCATGGACCCGGTGTTGGGGCAATGGGCCGTCACCCGGCGGCCGTCTTCCAGGGACACATCGGCCAGGAATCGCTTGTAGCGGCGCTCCAGGGTGCCGGGCACCAGGGGGTCGGGGAGGTCCATGGCATCCTCGTCGGAGTGGGGCCCCGGGGATCATACCCGTTCCCCCGCTACAGGGCATGTTCGGGGTCCGCGGCGCCCGGTTCCGGCCGACGCGGGACGGTGCTATATTCCACTCATTTGACCTCTTCCCCCTTCTTCGCCCGGAGTGCCACCATGCCCGGAAGATCCCTCCTCTGCCTGGGGCTCGCCGCTGCCCTTTGCCTGCCCCAGGCAGGGGCGGACATCCTCCTGCTGCCCGAAGGGGAGCGCCGGGTGATGAAGGCCCAGCAGGCCCCCGCCCGGGGCATGGATCAGGACACGGTGCTGCGGCGCCACGGCGCACCGGAGACACGCCACCCCGCCGTGGGGGACCCGCCCATCAGCCGCTGGGCCTACCCCGGTTTCACCGTGGTATTCGAGGGACGCCATGTCCTGCACACGGTGGTGCACGCCCGGGATGACCACACCCCGGGCACCCGCCCGTAACCCCATGACTACCCTCCCCGCCGAATGGGCACCCCAGAGCGCCGTGCTCCTCACCTGGCCCCATCCGGAGACCGACTGGGCCCCGATCCTGGAGGAGGCCGAGGAGGTCTTCGTGCAGATCGCCCGGGAGGTGACCCACCGTCAGGGCCTGATCGTGGCCTGCCGCGACGAGGCCCACGAGGTCCGCATCTGCCGCATGCTCTCCGGTGCGGGCACGGTGATGGAACGGGTGGTGACCGCCCTGACCCCGTCGGACGACACCTGGGCCCGGGACCATGGTCCCATCACCGTGCTGGAGGACGGACGTCCCGTACTGCTGGATTTCCGTTTCAACGGCTGGGGGGGCAAGTACCCGGCCGATGCGGACGACGCCATCACCCGCAGCCTTCACCGCCAGGGGGCCTTCGGTGACCTGCCCCTGCGTCCCGTGGAATGGGTGCTGGAGGGGGGTGCCATCGACAGCGACGGCTCCGGCACCCTGCTCACCACCCGCTCCTGCCTGCTGGCCCCCACCCGCAACCCGGACCTGGATGCCGCCGGCGTGGAAGCGATGCTGCGGGAGACCCTGGGGGTGGAGCGGGTGCTCTGGCTGGACCACGGCCACCTGGAGGGGGACGACACCGACGGTCACGTGGACACCCTGGCCCGCTTCTGCGACCCACAGACCATCGCCCATGTCGTCTGCACGGACCCGTCGGACCCCCACCACGGACCGCTGACGGCCATGACCCGGGAACTGGAGGCCCTGCGCACCGCCGACAGCCGGCCCTACCGGCTCGTCCCCCTGCCCCTGCCCGCCCCCATCCACGACCTGGAAGGCCGCCGCCTGCCCGCCACCCATGCCAATTTCCTGATCCTCAACGGCGCGGTATTGGTGCCCACCTACAACGACCCCACCGACGCCGATGCGCTGGCGGCCCTCCAGGCGGCCTTTCCCCAACGGGAGGTGGTGGGGATCGACTGCCGGGCGCTGATCCACCAGTCCGGCAGCCTGCACTGCGTGACCATGCAGATCCCCGCCTCCGGAACCTGAAACCAGGCCCCACCGAATACACAGGCCATCGGGTCCATCCCCCGATCGACATACTGCGCGGGGTGCGGGCCGTTCAGCCCGGCCACCAGGAGGGGGCGTCCCCGTCGGGCCGGTCGGGGGCCGGAGCCGCGCAGGGGGCCCGCTCCTCCGGGGCAGAACCCTCCAGGAAGGGCATCCACCGCGCCCCATCACAGCCCTCCCCGGCGCGCAGCCCCGTGGCCGGATCCACCGCCACCCATTCCACCCCCTCGGGCTGCGTGGGGGAGAGCCCCTGGCGGGAGACCCGCCCCACCACGTCCGCCCACACGGGCAGTGCGCCGGAGGATCCGCTCAGGCCGGTGGGCCCATTGTCGTCCCGACCCACCCAGACCACGCTCACCATATCGCCGGTGTAGCCGGCGAACCAGGCGTCCCGCAGGTCACCGGTGGTGCCGGTCTTGCCCGCCACAGGAAGCGAGTCCGGCAGCCGCCAGCGCAGCGAGCTTGCGGTGCCACTGCGGGTCACCTGATGCAATGCGGCGGTCACCAGATAGACCGGCCCCTCCCCCGCCACCTGGCTCAGAGAGAGCCCGTAGCGGCTCAGGCGCTCCCCTTCCCGGTCCATCACCGCACGGATGGCCCGTGGCGGTACCCGATACCCCCCCGAGGCCAGCCCCTGGTAGAGCCCCGCCACCTCCAGGGGCGTCATCTCCACCGCCCCCAGCAGCAAGGAGGGATAGGGCGCCAGCGCCCGCCCCAGACCGAAGTCCTCGATCCGGTCCGCGACCCGCTCCACCCCCACCTCCAGCCCCAGGCGCACGGTGGCCAGGTTGTAGGAATGCACCAGCGCCTCCTGGAGGGTCACCGTGCCGTGATAGGAGCGGTCGCTGTTCTCGGGGGACCAGACCTGCCCGTTCATCTCTTGCAGGTTCAGGGGGGCATCCTCCAGGAGGGTGGCCAGGGAAAAGCGCTCCGGGCGGGACAGGGCCGTCAGGTAGACGAAGGGTTTGATCACCGAACCCACCGGT
>JBKGXY010000009.1:0-32851 GCA_046546415.1 Ectothiorhodospira sp. | reverse complement strand
CCCCCCAGGGGTGCCGACTCCTTGCCCCCCGGATGCCCGGGTGTGGGAAAATCCCCACCCCAACCGGAGCCCGCATCCAGGAGAGCCGCCCCCATGCCCCCCATGCCCCGAACGGACGACCCCCGGCCCGAGGCGCGGCCCGCGCCCCACCGGGACCTGTGCACCGACTGCGGCCTGAGCCGCAGCGAGGATCCCCGCCGCTGCGGCCGGGCCTGCCAGTTCATCCGCCCCCGCTACCCCGAGCTGGAGACCCGCATCCACGGCCGCCCGCGGGATCCAGCGCGGGGCGACGAGGGCTTCTTCGGCGTCTACCGCCGCATGCTCCAGGGGGCCCTGGAACCGCCCCGGGAAGGGGCCCAATGGACCGGCATCACCACCCGCATCGGCCAGCGCCTGCTGGAGACCGGCCAGGTGGACGCCGTGCTGGCCATGACCGGCGACCCCGGGGACCCCTGGCGGCCCCGGCCCACCCTGGTGACCCGGGCCGGGGACATGGCCCGATGCCGCGGCATGCGCATGGGCTTCGCCCCCCTGCTGGCCCTGCTGGACACCGCCCGGGCCCGGGGATACCGCCGCCTGGCGGTGATCGGCATCCCCTGCCAGATCTACCCCCTGCGGGCCCTGGAGCCGGAGCTGGACCTGGATGTGCTCCACGTCATCGGCATCCCCTGCTCCGACAACACCACCACCGAACGCTTCCACGAATTCCTGGGGCTGCTCACGGAGCGCCCCGGCGAGGTCACCTATCTGGAATTCATGCCCGACTACCATGTGGAACTGCGCTTCCGGGACGGGGCCGTGCGCCGCATCCCCTTCCTCCAGCTGCCCATCTCCCGGCTGCCCCGGGACTTCTTTCCGCTCACCTGCAAGACCTGCGTCGACTACACCAACAGCCTGGCGGACCTCACCGTGGGTTACATGGCCGGACAGGGGGAACAATGGCTGATCGTGCGCAACGAGCGCGGCGAGCGGCTGCTGTCGCTGCTGGGCAGTGAACTGCGCACCCGCGAACCCGGCAGCGCCGGCAAGCGCCGGGGCTCGGTGAAGGGCTTTATCGCCAACACGGAAAAGGCCGCCGGCGGTCTGCCCACCCGGGGCATGCCCGACTGGGCCCGGCCCATCGCCGCCTTCCTCATGCCCCGCATCGGCCCCCGGGGGCTGGAACTGGCCCGGGCCCGTCTGGAGATGAAGGCCGGGGAGACCATCCTGCACCTGCGCCAGACCCACCCCCATCGACTGCGCAACATGGTCCCCGGGCACGTATGGCGCCTGGTGGCCCCCTACGGCATCGAGCCGCGCCCCGGGGAGCGCCGGGACGACCCCGGGGCGTGAGCGCCCCCACGGAAGGCGGTCCCCCCATGGGCACGGACCCGGTGCTGCGGGTGGCCGTGCCCACGCCGGTGCACGGCGCCTTCGACTATCGTCCGCCGGAGGACGGTCCGGTGCCGCCCCCGGGGGCCCGGGTGCGCGTCCCCTTCGGCCGGCGCAGCCTGGTGGGGGTGGTGCTAGAACATGCCCCCGGGTCGGCGGTGCCCGGGCACCGGCTGCGGGCCGTCACCCAGGTCCTGGACACGGACCCCCTGCTCCCCGCCCCCCTCCTGGGTCTGCTCACCTGGGCGGCGGAGTACTACCGGCACCCGGTGGGCGAGGTGGTGTGCGCCGCCCTCCCCGCCACCCTGCGCCAGGGCCGGCCGGCCCTGGCCCGGGGGACCCCCCTCTATCGGCCCACCCCGGAGGCGGCCGGCGCCCTGGAGGGATTGAAGAAGGCCCCGGTGCAGCATCGCCTGCTCGAGCGACTGCTGCGCGCCCCGGAGGGACTGCCCCCGGAGGCCCTCCGGGACCCGGAAGGCACCGACGTGCGCCGCCCCCTGACGGCCCTGCGGGAGAAGGGCCTGGTGACCACCGGGCACGCCCCCTGCCTGCCGCCCCCCAGCCTCCCCCCGGAGACGGCGCCCCCCCTGAACCCGGCCCAGGAATCCGCGGTGCAGGCCATGGAGACGGCCCTGGGCCGGGGCTATGCCTGTCATCTCCTGGAGGGGGTCACCGGCAGCGGCAAGACCGAGGTCTATCTGCGGATCATCCAGTCCGTCCTGGCCGCCGGCCGACAGGCCCTGGTGCTGGTGCCGGAGATCGCCCTCACACCGCAACTGCTGGAACGCTTCCGGCGGCGGCTGGAGACACGCATCGCGGTGCTGCACTCCAGCCTCGGGGAGCGCGAGCGCCATTGTGCCTGGCTGTGCGCCCGCAACGGCGAGGCCGGGGTGCTCATCGGCACCCGCTCGGCGGTCTTCGCCCCCTGGCGCGCGCCCGGGGTGCTCATCGTGGACGAGGAGCATGACCCTTCCCTGAAGCAGCAGGAGGGCCTGCGCTACCACGCCCGGGACCTGGCGGTCCTGCGGGGCCATCGGGAGGACGTGCCGGTGCTGCTGGGCTCGGCCACCCCCGCCCTGGAGACCCTGGCCAACGTGGACCGGGGTCAGTACGGGCATCTGCGCCTGCCGGACCGGGCCGGCGGCGCCGCCACACCCCGCATCCAGGTCCTGGACATGCGCCGCCAGTTCATGGACGAAGGCCTCTCGGAGGGCCTCCTGGCCCGCACGGAGCAGCACCTGGCGGCCGGCGGACAGGTGCTGCTGTTCCTCAACCGCCGCGGCTTCGCCCCCACGCTCATCTGCCATGCCTGCGGCTGGGTGGCGGAATGCCCGCGCTGCGATGCCCGCCTCACCTGGCACGCCGGCCCCGGACGCCTGCGCTGCCATCACTGCGGCCACCAGGTCCCCCTGCCCCCCCGATGCCCGGGATGCGGCGGCCCCCTGATGCCCAGGGGCCAGGGTACCGAGCGCATCGAGAAGGCCCTGGCGCGCCATTTCCCGCGGTATTCCCTGGTGCGCATCGACCGGGACAGCATGCGCCGCAAGGGGGCCCTGGAGAACGCCTTCGCCGGGGTGCGCAGCGGCCAGCACCGCATCCTGGTGGGCACCCAGATGCTGGCCAAGGGGCACGACTTCCCCGACGTGACCCTGGCGGCCATCCTGGACGCCGACCAGGGTCTGTTCAGCCCGGACTTCCGCGCCGTGGAGCGCCTCGCCCAGACGGTGATCCAGGTGGCCGGCCGGGCCGGGCGGGCCACCCGCCCCGGGGAGGTGCTCATCCAGACGCATCAGCCGGACCATCCCCTGCTGACCCTGCTGCTGCGCTCGGGCTACGCCGCCTTCGCCCGGGCCGCCCTGGCGGAACGGCGCGAGGCCCGGCTGCCGCCCTATGCCGCCCTGGCCCTGCTGCGGGCCGAGGCCACCGACCCCGAGGCCCCCGGGACCTTCCTGGAGGCGGCACGGACCCATCTGGAGGCCCACGCCGCCCCGGAGGTGCAGGTCTGGGGCCCGGCGCCCGCCCCCATGGAACGCCGCGCCGGCCGCCATCGGGCCCAGCTCCTGATCCACGCCCCCGGGCGCCGCCCCCTGCAGGCGACCCTCGCCGCCCTGCCGGGGCTGGCGGATCTGCCCCAGGCACGGCAGGTGCGCTGGTCCATCGACGTGGACCCGATGGACCTGAACTGAAGCGGGCCCTTAACCCGTCCCGCCCTTCCCGGTAAAATCAAACCCATAGACCCATCCCCGCCGCCCGCTTCCATCGGATGACCGACCTTGAAACCGCAACTACAGTCCCTGCTCGAATCCGCCCTCCAGGCCCTCAAGGACAACGGTGAACTGCCCCCGGAACAGACCGTCCAGGTGCAGCTCACCCGCACCCGGGACAAGACCCACGGGGATTTCGCCACCAACCTGGCCATGCAGCTGGCCAGACCCATGGGGGCCAGACCCCGGGAGGTGGCCCAGCGCATCGTGGACCGCCTGCCCCCCTCCGATGTCCTGGAGCGGGTGGAGATCGCCGGACCCGGCTTCATCAACCTCTTCGTGAGCCGGACCGCCCGCCTGTCGGTCATCACCCGGGTGCTGGAGGCAGGCGAGACCTACGGCCGCAGCCGGGCGGGGGAAGGCCAGCGGGTGCAGGTGGAATTCGTCTCCGCCAACCCGACGGGCCCCCTGCACGTGGGTCACGGCCGGGGCGCCGCCTACGGCGCGGCGGTGGCGGACCTGCTGGAGGCGGTGGGTTTTGACGTGCACCGGGAATACTACGTCAACGACGCCGGCAGGCAGATGGACATCCTCGCCGCCAGCGTCTGGCTGCGCTACCTGGAATGCTGCGGCGTGGTGTTCCCCTTCCCGGTGAACGGCTACCGGGGCGACTACGTGCGCCGCATCGCCCAGACCCTGCACCAGGAACACGGTGACGCCTATGCCGTCACCGCCGAGGCCCTCACCCAGGGGCTCCCGCCGGACGAGCCCGACGGCGGCGACAAGGAGACCCACATCGACGCCCTCATCACCCGCGCCCGGGAACAACTGGGGGAGAACCGCTACCGTTACGTCTTCGAACTGGGCCTGAACGACATCCTGGAGGACATCCGCCAGGACCTGGAGGGCTTCGGGATCACCTACGATGACTGGTACTCCGAGCGCGGCCTCACGGACCGGGGCGCCGTCAACCGGGCCCTGGAGATCCTGCGGGAGAAGGCCCTCCTGTACGAGCGGGACGGGGCCCTGTGGTTCCGCTCCAGCGACCACGGGGACGAGAAGGACCGGGTGGTGCAGCGGGACAACGGACAGACCACCTACTTCGCCTCGGACATCGCCTATCACCTGGAGAAGTTCGAGCGTGGCTACGACCGGGTGATCGACGTCTGGGGCGCCGACCACCACGGCTATGTCCCCCGGGTGAAGGCCGCCCTGCGGGCCATGGGCCAGGACGAGACCCGCCTGGACGTCCTGCTGGTGCAGTTCGCCATCCTCTACCGGGGCGGCGAGCGGGTGCAGATGTCCACCCGCTCCGGCAGCTTCGTCACCCTGCGGGAGCTGCGGGAGGAGGTGGGCCGGGACGCGGCCCGCTTCTTCTACGTCATGCGCCGCTGCGAGCAGCACCTGGACTTCGACCTGGACCTGGCCAAATCCCAGTCGGCGGACAACCCGGTCTACTACATCCAGTACGCCCACGCCCGGGTGTGCAGCGTCCTGCGGCAGATGCAGGCCAAGGGCCTGGTGCATGACCCGGCCAACGGCCGGGCCCACCTGGAGCGGCTCACCGAGGACCACGAGAGCGCCCTGCTGGGCCGCCTGGCCCAGTATCCCGAGCTGGTGGAGACGGCCGCCCTGGCCCAGGAACCGCACCAGGTGGCCAACTACCTGCGGGAACTGGCCAATGACTTCCACACCTATTACAACGCCCATCCCTTCCTGGTGGACGACGCGGCCCTGCGGGACGCCCGGCTGAACCTGATCCTGGCGGTGCGTCAGGTGATCGCCAACGGCCTGCGCCTCCTGGGGGTCTCGGCCCCCGAGGAGATGTAATGGCCGCCAGGCGCGCGAACCAGGCCAGCCGCAAGGCCCCGCCCCCGGAGGAGAAGCCCCCCCTGCCCGGCTGGATCTGGGGGGTGGCCGGCCTGGCCATCGGCCTGTTCACGGCCCTGCTGGTCTACCTGGATTCCAACGCCCCGCGCCACGAGGCCGATGGCAGCGGCTCCCGGGAGGCGGGCGGCGGGACGGCGTCGTCCGGGGAGGGGGAGCGTCCGCGTTTCGACTTCTACACCCTGCTGCCGGAACTGGAGGTGGCCGTACCCGGAAACGCACCTCCCACATCCCCGCTGCCCCCTGAACCCGAACCCTCCCGGAGCGAATCCCGCTCCACGCCGGAAGAACCGGAACCCACCCCGGGATCCGGGGATGAATCCAGCGCAGACACCCGCCTGCTCCTCCAGGCCGGGGCCTTCCGGGAATCGCAGCAGGCCGACCGCATGCGCGCCAGCCTGGCCATGCTGGGGATCGAGGCCCATATCCAGAAGGTGCGAGCGAACAATGACACCTGGCACCGGGTGCGCATCGGCCCCTTCGACGACCAGGAGGCCATGGAACGCATGCGCAGCCGCCTGGCCGAGCACCAGATCCAGACGGTCACCGTGAAGGCACCGGGTTCGGGATAGCCCCCGGCCCTTCCCGGCCCGCGCCGCCCCCGGGCACAATACCCCCATGTCCGAGACCGACACCCCCCTGCCCACCGCCGCCCAACTGGAATCCCTGCTGACCCGCTGCCGGGCCCCGGACCGGGCCGATCTGGCCCGGGAGATCGCCCGTCTGCGCCGGCGCATGGACGCCGGAAAACCGGCGGACCGCATGCAGGCCCGCCTCCAGGCCCGGGTGGAGGCCTCCGTGCAGGCCCGGGAGCAGCGCCTGGCCAGCCACCCCCGCCCGGAATTCCCCGACGACCTGCCGGTGAGCGCCCACCGGGCGGAGATCGCCACGCTCCTCCAGAGACACACGGTGGTGGTGGTCTGCGGCGAGACCGGATCGGGCAAGACCACCCAGCTGCCCAAGATCTGCCTGGACCTGGGGCGCGGCGTGGACGGCCTCATCGGCCACACCCAGCCCCGGCGCATCGCCGCCCGCTCGGTGGCCACGCGCATCGCCGAGGAGATGCATGGCCGCATCGGGGAGACCGTGGGCTTCAAGGTGCGCTTCTCCGACCACGTGCGCCCCGACACCCGCATCAAGCTCATGACCGACGGCATCCTGCTGGCGGAATTGCGCTCCGACCCGGACCTTCGGGCCTACGACACCCTCATCATCGACGAGGCCCACGAGCGCAGCCTCAACATCGACTTCCTGCTGGGCTACCTCAAACGCCTGCTGGCCCGCCGCGACGACCTCAAGCTCATCGTCACCTCCGCCACCCTGGCCCCGGAACGCATCGCCGCGCACTTCGGCGATGCCCCCATCTACCACGTCCCCGGCCGCACCTACCCCGTGGAGATCCGCTACCGCCCGGTCACCGGCGAGGACGGCGCCGACACGGACCGGGATCTCAACGACGCCCTGGTGCAGGCGGTGGACGAACTGGCCGGGGAGGGCCCCGGCGACATCCTGGTCTTCCTGCCGGGGGAGCGGGAGATCCGCGAGGCCGCCGAGGCCCTGCGCAAGCACCACCCGCGGCACACGGAGATCCTGCCCCTCTACGCCCGCCTCTCGGCGGCGGAACAGAACCAGGTGTTCGCCCCCCACCGCGGGCGGCGCGTGGTGCTGGCCACCAACGTGGCGGAGACGGCCCTCACCGTGCCCGGCATCCGCTACGTCATCGATTCCGGCCAGGCCCGGGTGGCCCGTTATGCCTGGCGCTCCCGGGTGCAGCGCCTGTCCCTGGAGCCGGTGTCCCGGGCCTCGGCGGACCAGCGGGCCGGACGCTGCGGACGCCTGGGGCCCGGCATCTGCATCCGCCTCTATGGCGAGGAGGACTTCCAGCAGCGCCCGGAGTACACCGACCCGGAGATCCAGCGCTCCAACCTGGCCTCGGTGATCCTGCAGATGGCCCATCTGGACCTGGGGGATCCGGAGGCCTTCCCGTTCGTGGACCCGCCGGACACGCGCCTGATCCGCGACGGCTTCAAGCTCCTGGAGACCCTGCAGGCGGTGGACGGGGCCCACCGCATCACCGACACGGGCCGGCGCCTGGGGCGGTTGCCCGTGGACCCGGTGCTGGGGGCCATGCTCCTGGCAGGGGCCCGGGAACAGGCCCTGGCGGAGACCGTGGTGATCGTGGCCATGCTGGCCATCCAGGACCCGCGGGAGCGCCCGGCGGAGAAACGCCAGGCGGCGGACGAGGCCCACGCCCGCTACCGTGAGGCCGGATCGGACTTCTTGGGCTATCTGCGGCTGTGGCAGGACTGGCGGGAGCAGTCCCGGCACCTGTCCCAGTCCAAGCTGCGGGCCTGGTGCCGGGAGCGTTTCCTCTCCTTCGTGCGCATGCGCGAATGGCAGGACCTGCACGGCCAGCTGCGCCAGCACCTGAACGAGCTGGGCCTGAAGGAGAACCAGACCCCCGCCGAACCCGAGGCCATCCACCGTGCCCTGCTCACGGGGCTGGTGAACCAGGTGGGGATGAAGACCGAGCGGGGGGACTACCTGGGGGCCCGCAACCGCCGGTTTCACATCCACCCGGGCTCGGGGCTGTTCAAGAGCCCCCCGGGCTGGATCATGGCCGCCGAGATCGCCGAGACCACCCGGGTCTACGCCCGGGAATGCGCCGCCATCCGCCCGGAATGGCTGGAGACCGTGGCGGCGCACCTGCTCAAGCACCAGTACTTCGAACCCCACTTCCAGCCCCGGCGCGGCACCGTGGGGGCCTATGACCACATCACCCTGCACGGCCTGGTGGTGCACCCGAAACGCCGGGTGAACTACGGCCGGGTGGACCCGGAGGATGCCCGCCGCGTCTTCATCCGGGAGGGGCTGGTGGCCGGGCGCCTGCACAGCCGCGCCCCGGCCCTGGAACACAACCGCGGCCTCATCCGCGAGATCGAGGACCTGGAGGCCCGGGGCCGGCGGCGGGATCTGCTGGCGGACGAGCAGGTGCTCTACGACTTCTACGACGCCCGCCTGCCCGCCCATGTGCATGATTCCGCCGGCTTCGAGCGCTGGCGCCAGCAGGCCGAGGCCGAAGACCCAAAGATCCTGTACCTGGACCGGGACACCCTGCTGCAGCAGCAGGCCCCGGACCTGGACGCCGGGGCCTTCCCCGATCACCTGGAGATCCAGGGCCTGCGCCTGCCCCTGTCCTACCACTTCGACCCGGGCCATGAGGCGGACGGGGTCACCCTCACCGTGCCCCTGGCGGCCCTCAACGCCCTGGACCCGGATGTGGGGGACTGGCTGGTGCCGGGGCTGCGGGAGGAGAAGGCCACGGCCCTCATCCGCAGCCTGCCCAAGAACCTGCGCCGCCACTTCGTGCCCGCACCCGACTTCGCCCGCGCCGCCCTGGACCGCATCGGCGGGCCCCAGGGCCCCATGATCCCCGCCCTGGCCCGCGCCCTGCGGGGGATGACGGGCACCGATGTGCCCCCGGAGGCCTGGCAGCCGGGGCGCCTGGAGGCCCATCTGGTGATGCGTTACCGGGTGGTGGACGCCGGGGGCCGGGAGCTGGACGCCGGCCGCGACCTGGAGGCCCTGCGCGCCCGCCTGGCCGGGGAGGCGGAGGAGACCTTCGAGACCCACCAGCCGGACGGGTTCGAGCGCGGGGGGATCACCGACTGGGACTTCGGCCCCCTGGAGGAGCACGTCACCTTTGAGCAGCACGGGGCCACCCTGCGGGGTTATCCCGCCCTGGAGGACCGGGGCGATTGCGTCGCCCTGATCCTGGCGGACAGCCCGGAACGGGCCGCGCGCACCCACCGGGCCGGACTGCGGCGCCTGTTCATGCTGGGGGTGCGCGACGAGGTGAAGTACCTCTACCGCCATCTGCCGGGGATCCAGCGCCTGTGCCTGCAGTACAACCCGGTGGACCGTTGCGAGGCCCTCAGGGACGACCTGGTCTTCGCCGCCGTGGAGCGGGTCTTCCTGCAGGACCCCTGGCCCCGGGACGGGGACGCCTTCCGGGCCCGCCTGGAGGCCGGCCGGGGGGAACTGACGCCGCAGACCAACGCCCTGTGCGAACTGGCGGGCCGCATCCTGGAGCCCTACCAGGCCATCCGCGGCCGCCTCAAGGGGGCCCTGCCCCTGTCCTGGGTGGAGGCCGTTGGGGACATCCGCGACCAGCTGGACCACCTGATCCATCCCCACTTCCTCCTGGACACCCCCGGCCATTGGCTGGAGCAGTATCCCCGCTACCTGGCGGCCATCGGGCGGCGTCTGGAACGGCTGGACCAGGCCCCGGAGAAGGACCGGCGGGTCCGGGTGGAGATCGAACCCCTGTGGACGGACTGCAAGGCCCGCCTGGCCCGGGGGGTGCCCGCACGGCAGCGGGAGGCGCTCACCCGCTACCGCTGGCGCATCGAGGAGCTGCGGGTCTCCCTCTTCGCCCAGGAGCTGGGCACGGCGGAGAAGGTCTCCGTCAAGCGCCTGGAGGAGGACCGCCGGGCCCTGGACCGGACCTGACGCCCTCCGGGAGGGGCTCCCCCGCCGCCAGGGCGCCGAAGCGGGCCAGCACCCGGGTGCTCTCCGGCGTCTCCCGCAGCGCCTCCAGCAGCGGCGCCACCGGCCGACCGGCGGCCTCCAGGCGGGGACGGTAGTAGTCCACGTAGCGGGGGATGATGCGGCGGTCGAACTCCGGATGGAACTGCAGCCCCCAGGCCCGCGGCCCCAGGCGGAACCCCTGATGGGCCTCCATGGCGCTGCGCCCCAGGGGCACCGCCCCCGGCGGCAGGGCCAGGACCGACTGGGTATGGCTCACCTGGGCCGGGAAGCGCGTCGGCAACACCGAGAACAGCGGGTCCTCCGCCGCCGCTTCGCCGAGGCTCACCTCCACGGTGCCCACCTCGATCCCGTTGGGGTTGTCCCCCACCTTCCCCCCCAGGGCCCAGGCCAGGAGCTGGGGGCCGAAGCAGATCCCCAGTACGGGGCGGTCCCGCTCCACCGCCGCCACCAGCCAGCGCCCGGACCGGGCCATCCAGGGGGCCGCCTCGGTGACCATGGCGCCGGAGCCGGTCACCGCCACCGCGGCCACCGCCTCCGGCTCCGGCAGGGGATCGCCCCGGCGCACGTCGACCACCCGCACCGCCTCCCGGGGCCAGCCCATGCCGGCGGCGATCCAGTCCCCGTAGTCCCCCGGCACGTCCGCCAGGGTGTCCAGCTTCTCTCCCGTCTTGAGGACCAGCAGCGTCCCCAGCGGTCGTTCCCCCATGGGTCTCATCCCGACTCTCCTCCTGTCTCAGGGCCCCATGACGCCATACCCCGGGCCCGGGTGCAATCCATCCCCGAAGACTTGAAATCCCGCCGGACGGCCCCATCGTGCAAGACAGACACGGGGCGGATGCCTTCCCCCCGTGAGGACGTGAAATGACCGACGCTTCGAGGAGGTGTGTCATGTGGGGAATGAACCTGTTCGAGAACGACCTGTTCAGTGAGTTCGATCGCATGCGCCGGGAGATGGACCAGCTCCTTGGCGGCTCCGGCGCCCCCTCGGGGATCCGCTCGGCCACCACCGGGGCCTTCCCGCCGGTGAACGTGGGGGCGACCCCGGATCAGTTCGATGTCTATGTCTTCGCGCCGGGGATGGACCCCGAAAGCCTGGACATCTCCATGCAGAACCACCTGCTCACCGTGGCCGGGCAGCGCAGTGCCGAGGCCCCGGAAGGGGTGCAGAGCTACCGGCGCGAGCGCTTCGACGGCGAGTTCCGCCGCGTGCTCACCCTGCCGGAGGATGCCGATCCCGACCGGGTGGAGGCCCGCTACCACGAGGGGGTGGTGCACGTGCAGGTCCAGCGGCGGGAATCGTCCCGGCCGCGGCGCATCGAGGTGCACTGAACCCCCACGGACCCATACAACGACAGATCAGGAGGTGGTGACCATGAACGCACGCACACAGCAGCAGATGAGCCCCAGCGAGGAGCGCGGGATGCAGCAGCAGGAGACGGCCCGCAGCCGGGAGTGGGTGATGCAGCCGCCGGTGGACATCCACGAGAACGGCACGGGGATCACCCTGGTGGCCGACATGCCGGGGGTCTCCAGGGACCGCCTGGAGGTGGAGGTGGAGAACGACGTCCTCACCATCCAGGGCGAGGTCTCCATCCCCATGCCCGAGGAGATGCAGGCCCTGTACGCGGACCTGCGCAGCAAGCGCTACCGCAGGAGCTTCACCCTCAGCCGCGAGCTGGACCTGGACCACATCCGCGCCAGCATGAAGGACGGGGTGCTCACCCTGCAGATCCCCAAGCGGGCGGAGTTCCAGCCACGGCGGATCCAGGTGAACGTGAACTGATCCAGGCCCCCTTCGGGGCGGGCGGACCAGCCGCCCCTGCCAGGGTGCCCTCCCCGTCCTGCGGGGAGGTTTTTGTGTTCCGGACGGCCGCGCACCGCGCGGCTGCAGTCCATTGCAGCGGAGGTGAACACCATGCCCGACATGAGACAGTTACGCGAAGGCATCGGCCATGCCTGGGATTCCGTGATGGAGGGCTGGCAGCGGCTCTATCAGCGGGCCTCCGGGGCCATCACCCGTTTCCGTCCAGGCGGCGGGGGCGGCGAAACCCGCAACGAGGGCGGCCGTGAGGAGGCACTGCCCGTGCGCAGCACCGGCTGGGGCGTGATGGCCGCGGAGGTCTTCGAGGGCGAGGACCAGGTGGTGGTGCGCCTGGAGGCCCCGGGGCTGGACCGGGACCGCTTCGGGATCGAGGTCCGGGGGGACCACCTGGTGGTCAGCGGCGAGAAGGGCTACCAGCGGGAACGCACCGAGGGCCGCTACCGCATCGCCGAATGCGCCTACGGCCGTTTCGAGCGGGCCATCCCCCTGCCGGATGCGGTGGACGCGGACCGGGCACGGGCCCGCTACCGCAACGGGGTGCTGGAGGTGGAACTGCCCAGGGCGGCGGAGAACCGTCGGCGGCGGGTCACGGTCCAGTCGGGGTGATCCCCGGCTCAGTCCCCCGGCCGGCTGGCGCAACTCCCGGACAGGCCGCAACCGCCGCAGCCCCCGGCGCAGCCACCCCCCTCCTCCCTGGCGGGACCCAGTTCCGGGTGGCGGCGGGCGAAACGCCGCGCCGCCTCCTGCACCAGATACCAGCCGGTGAAGAGCACAAAGAGGATGGCCACGGTGATCACATAGGTGGTCATGACATAACCCCGTTCAAGTGGGATCAACCCCCGAGCCCGGCAAACCCCATGAAGGCCAGGGACAGGATGCCCGCCAGCATCAGGCTCATGGCCGCGCCCCGGGCGATGGAGGGCACGTCCGCCAGCTCCAGCCGCTCCCGCAGTCCGGCCATGAGCACGATGGCCAGGATGAAGCCGGCCCCCGCCCCCAGGCTGTAGACCACGGACTGCAGGAAGTCGTACTCGTAGTTGGTCTGGAACAGGGCCACCCCCAGGATGGCGCAGTTGGTGGTGATCAGGGGCAGGAAGATCCCCAGGGCCTTGTACAGGGGCGGGCTGAACCTCTTGATGGTCATCTCCACCAGCTGCACCGCCGAGGCGATCACGGCGATATAGGCGATCAGCCGCAGGAACTCCAGATCAAAGGCCGTGAGCAGGGCGTTCAGCCCCCAGGCGGCGGTGGCGCTGATGAGCATGACAAAGGCCGTGGCCAGGCCCATGGAGAAGGCGGTGCTCAGCCTCCCGGACACCCCCAGCAGCGGACAGATCCCCAGAAACAGCGCCAGCACGAAGTTGTTGATGACGGCGGCGTTGAGAAAGATGTATCCCAGCGATTCAGCGTGCATGGGCGGATGCCTCCCCGGCATGGGCCGTGCGTTTCATCTGCATCTCCTTCACCCAGGCGAACAGCAAAAGCCAGGCCCCCAGGACGAAGAACCCCCCGGGGGGCAGCAGCATGATGACCCAGGGCTCGAAGGCCTCGCCGAATACCGGGAAGCCCAGCAGGGTCCCCGCCCCCAGGAGCTCGCGCACCGAGCCCAGGCAGAGCAGGGCCAGGGTGAACCCGAGCCCCATCCCCAGGGAGTTGACCAGGGTGGTACCCACCCGGTTGCGGGAGGCGAAGGCCTCGGCCCGGCCCAGGATCATGCAGTTCACCACGATGAGCTGGATGAAGGCCCCGAGGGCGTTGTAGACCTCCAGGCTCACCGCCTGGATGACGTAGTCCACCACCGTCACGAAGGTGGCGATGATGATGATGTAGGCCGCGATGCGCACCTCCTTGGGGATGTGGTGGCGCAGCAGGGCCACCAGGGCGCTGGAGCACAGCAGCACGAAGGTGGTGGCCAGGCCCATGGCCAGGGCGTTGGATACGGAATTGGTCACCGCCAGCACCGGGCACATGCCCAGGAGCATGACGAACACCGGGTTCTCCCGCCAGAGGCCGGCGAGGAAGGTATCCATGGTGATGGGGCTGTCGTTATGCGTTGCCATGGGATGAGGTCCTCAGGGCTGGGCCGGGCGCGGGCCATCCCGGCGCAGGGTGTCCCAGTGGGGGGCCAGCCGGGGCAGCATCGCATCGGCGCTGTCGTGGATCATGTCGCCGATGGCCTCCGAGGAGATGGTGGCCCCGGTGATGCCGTCGATCTCCCAGGGGTCGTCGGCCTCCCCCTGATCCACGGTGCGGATGCGGTGGGCCAGGCCTGTGCCCTGGTCGTTGAGCCGGGCCTCCAGACCCTGGAGGCTCTCCAGGAAATGGGGCTCGGTCTCGATCTTGTCCCCCAGGCCGGGGGTCTCCCGGCTCTCCAGCACGGTCATGCCGACGATGCAGCGGCATTCGGGATCGTAGCCGTAGAGGATGCGGATGACATCGGCATAGCCCCGTCCGGAGGCCTCCAGGGCCACCCCGGCCAGGCTGCCGTCGGCGTCGTAGGCGGCGTAGACGGTCCGGCCCGATTCCGCTGCCTCGTCCCGGGGGGTAAGCCCATCGTCGGTGAGCTCGAAGCTGCGCCGGGTCTCGGCCCCCGGGATCACCTCCAGCACCGCGTCCTCCAGGGCGCGCTGCTGGTTCTGGTCGATGAAGGGCCGGGTGTACTCGTACACGCTCACCACCAGCAGGCCGGAGAACAGGGCGATGAGCCCCAGGGTGGCCACCAGGCGGAACCCGGACGTGGGTTTGGGCTGCTGCTGCGGGGAAACCGTGGGGTTCATGACGCCCTCCGCTTACGGGTACCGTAGGGACGGGGCTGGATGAAGCGATCGATCAGGGGCGAGGCGGCATTGCCCAGGAGGATGGCGTACATCACCCCCTCGGGGAGCCCGCCGAAGAAACGGATGATCACCGTGAGAAAGCCGATCAGGGCGCCGTAGAGCCAGAGCCCGGAACGGGTCATGGGCGAGGCCACCATGTCGCTGGCCATGAAGAAGGCCCCCAGCATGAGCCCGCCGGAGAGGAGCACGAACCAGGGTGTGGGATAGTGACCCGGATCCAGCAGGTAGAAGGCCCCGGCGGTGAGAAAGGCGCCGCCCAGCACGGCGGCGGGGATGCGCCAGTTCATCATGCGCCGGGCGATGAGATAGAGCCCGCACACCAGGATCAGCAGGGCCGAGGTCTCCCCGGCGGAACCGGCCACCATGCCGGTGAACAGGTCCCAGGTCTCGGCATGCTCCCCCTGGAACTTCCACTCCCCCAGGGGGGTGGCCGCCGTATAGGCGTCCACCGGGGCCGGGGTGGTGAAGGGCGCCGCCAGGGTGGAGGGCAGGAACTCCGTGAAGCGCTCGGGGAGCCCCGGCAGGGTCCAGGTGGAGACGGCGCCGGGGAAGGCCCCCTGGGCGAAGGCCCGGCCGATGAGGGCCGGGTTGAACAGGTTGAATCCCAGGCCGCCGAACAGGGACTTGCCCAGGGCGATGCCGATGAAGCCGGACAGGGCCGCCATCCACAACGGGAAGGCCGGGGGCAGGGTCAGGGCCAGCAGCAGGCCGGTGATGACGGCGCTGAAGTCCGAGGCGGTGCCCGGGCGCCGGGAGAGCCGGTTGAACAACTGCTCCGTGGCCACGCAGGTGAGGGTGGTCACCACCATCAGCGCCAGGGCGCTGATGCCGAAGTGATACACGGAGAACCCACAGATGGGCAGCAGCGCGAGGACCACGTTGCGCATGATCTGCTGCACACTGCCCCCCTGCTTCACATGGGGCGAGGTCTTCAGTTCGATATGCAGCGGCGTCACGACAGGCGCTCCCGGTTCAGGGCCTTGGCGATGCGGAAATACTGCACCAGCGGGATGTTGGCGGGGCAGACGTAGGCGCAGGAACCGCACTCGAAACAGTCGCTCAGGTGAAAGCGCTCCTGCATGGTCTCGTAGCGGCGCTTGGCCGCCAGCCGGCCCAGCTCCGCGGGGTTGAGCCCCACGGGGCAGGCCTCCACGCAGCGCCCGCAGCGGATGCAGGGATGGATCGGATCCGGTTGCGCATCGGCCTGGGGCAGCACCACCAGCCCGGACACCGCCTTGGTCACGGGCACGTCCAGGGAGGAGACGGTGTTGCCCATCATGGGCCCGCCCAGGATCAGGTGGCTGGCGTCCTCCCCGCGAAAGCCCACGTGCTCCAGCAGGTAGCGCAAGGGCGTGCCCACCGGCACCCGGTAGTTGCCGGGGCGCTCCACTCCGGGCCCGGCCACGGTGATCACCCGCTCGATGAGCCCCTCCCCCAGGGGCAGGAGCCGCCCCATCTGGGCCAGGGTGCCCGCGTTGTTCACCACCACCCCCACCTGGTAGGGCAGCCCCCCGGAGGGCACCTCGCGGCCCAGCAGGGCCTTGATGAGCATCTTCTCCGAGCCCTGGGGATACTTGGCCTTCACCTTGCGCACGGCGATGGGGTCGTCCGGGCCGATCTGTGCCCGCAGGGCGGCGATGGCATCGGGCTTGTCGTCCTCCACGCCGATGAGGGCCTGATCGGCCCCCAGGGCCCGCAGGGCCAGGCGGATACCGGCGAGGACCTCCCGGGCCTGCTCGACCATGATGCGATGGTCGGTGGTGAGATAGGGCTCGCACTCGCAACCGTTCACCACCAGGGTGTCCACCGCATGCCCCTCGGGCACGGCATACTTCAGGTGGGTGGGGAAGGCGGCGCCCCCCTGCCCCACCAGCCCGGCGGCCTGGATCGCAAGGATCAGTTCCTCCCGGGAGAGGCCCGAGAGATCCCGCGGGCTGGACCAGCGCACCGCCTGGCTGTCCCCCGGCAGGGTGCGCAGGAGGATGGCCTCGGTCTTGGGGCCCCGGGCGGTGGGCATGAGCTCGATCCCCTCCACCACCCCGGTGACCGGGGCGTGGAGCGGCACCGACTGGAAGCCGTCCGCCTCGGCGATCACCTGCCCGCGCACCACCTCCTGGTGGCGTTTCACCACCGGCCGGGAGGGCCTGCCGAAGTGCTGCGCCAGGGGCAGGACCAGGCGGGGCGCAAAGGGCAGCCGCCGGATGGGCCGATCCCGGGTCGTCTCCTTCCGCCCGGGGGGATGGACCCCCCGGGGGAAGGTGCGCCCGGTAAGGAACGAGAGCATGCCCATGGTCAGTTGAACTTCGCGGCCCGCTTCATCAGCTTCTCGGCGTCGGGCTCGTCGGGATTGGCCGGGGTGCCGGGATGGATGGCCAGGGCCGGGCACTTCTCCGCCGCCCGCACCAGGTCCTTGTACGGCGCCCCCTTGGGGTCTTTCACCACCACCTGCTTGTCGTCGTTATAGACAAAGGCCCCGGGGGCGATCTCCAGGCACTCGTCGCAGGTGGTGCATTCGTTGCTCTCCACCCATACCGGATCGTATTCCCAGTCGGCCCCACCGTTGCCGGCGGACGCATCCGGCGCGGCCGGGGACGTGGCACCAGGTGCCGGGGCGGCCTGCCCCTCCAGGGCGGTGGCCAGTTGCCCGGCCCCCCCGCCGCTGGCCAGGGACAGCAGGGCGCTGGAGAGGCGCTGGGCCATCTCGCTGCGGGTCTGCGCCGCCACGGCCTCGGCGTCCACCACCTCCTGGTCCAGCCCCAGCAGGCCCTTGAGCTGGTGCCAGAAGTCGCGCCGCTCCTCGGTGGAACGCACGATCTCCTCGGACACCAGGACGCGGCCCAGGCGGTTCCTGCCGTCCACGGTCCAGAGGTAGGGGAAGCGCCCCTCCCGCTCGTCCTCGGACATCTCCAGGAATTCCGGCAGCGGGATCATGTCCTCGTTCCAGGTCTCCTGGGGCGCCTTGCGGAAGTGCTTGCGGAAGCGGCCCTCCGTCAGGGCGAAGTCGGCGAAGGTCATGGGCAGTTCCATGGTGGCCTCGTTGCCGTCCTCATCCTGGTACTTCAGGGTGTAGGTGGGCCAGTCGCTGTCCAGGGACGGATTCCCCTCCAGATCGGAGCACTCGCGGAAGGTCACGCCCCGGTCCGGGTTGTAGCGGAACAGCGGGTAGGCGCGGGACTCCACCGCCAGCTTGGACTGGGCGAAGGCCACGTCGTCCCCCACGCCGTGTTCCGGCGGACACACGGCATAGACGTTGAACAGGGCCGGCCTGCGGGTGTTGAGCCCCTCGATGAAGCTCTCCAGCAGGTGCGTGACGTTGGAGATGGCCCCCTGCATCACGTAGCTGGTGCGGTGGGCCAGGCCGATGAGGCTGATCTCCTTGCGGATCTCCTCCTTGCCCTTCCAGGCCTTGCCGTAGGGGGCCATGTCCGACACCTGGCTGATGAAGCCGGAGGTGCAGGCCTGGCCGCCGGTGTTGGAATAGACCTGGGTGTCCAGCACCAGCACCTTGATGGGCATGCCGGACATGAGGGCACGGGACAGGTTCTGGAAGCCGATGTCGTACATGGCACCGTCCCCGCCCACGCTCACCACCGGCGGGCACAGGGCGAATTCCTCGTCGCTGAACTGCTCCCAGTTGAACTGGGCGAAGAAGGCCTCGTGCTCCACCGGGTCGTACTTGCCGGCCAGTTCCAGTTCCGCCTGGCGGATGGCCTTGAAGCCCTCGGCCATCTTGGCCATGTGCCCCTCGAACAGGCCCATGGCCATGGAGGGACTGTCCTGGAACAGGTGGCTGGCCCAGGGGAAGGGATAGGGGCTGTAGGGGAAGGTGCCGCCCCACACAGAGGTGCAGCCGGTGGCGTTGACCATGCCCAGGTCGCTGCGGCCACGGCCCGTGGGGCCCTCCACGTAGCGCCAGCGCAGGTCCTTGAGCCGGGCCAGCACGCCACTGATCCACTGCAGCCAGTCGGCATCCACGGTGGTGGCGCCGGTGGAGTCCAGGGCCTCGGAGAGGCGCGACAGGGTCAGGTCCTTGTCGGTGTGCTGACCGATCACCTGGTTGACGGCGTTCACGTCCGACAGGTCCATGCCCTCGGCCAGCTTCAGGCGCATATGCTGCTCCAGGCGGGCGATGAGGTCGTCCAGCTTCTTCACCTGGGCCTTGACCCGCGGCTGCATCAGGGCCGTGACCGTGCCGGTGAACAGGTGGATGGAGGTCTTCTCGCCGCAGCCCAGGCAGGCCCCGTCGCCGCAGTTCACGGAATTGTAGACCCGCTTGTCCATGAGCAGGGTCTCCAGGGCGCCGATGCCCTCGTCCAGGTCGTCGATGCGGTTGTACTGGGGGTTGGTGGTGGGCAGGTCCAGCCAGAAATCCCAGTTGCGGCGCAGGGTGTCCACCGACTCGGGGGTCTGGGGCACCGCCTTGAGGGCCCCGTCCTGACAGATCTCCACACACTCCATGCAGCCCTTGCAGGTATAGGGGTTGATGGTGAGGGAGAACAGGCCGCCACTGCCCTTGGCGCGCTTCTCCTGGGCGGTGAAATAGGGCTTGGTGACGGCGAACCGGAAGTCACCGATGGCCTCCCGCAGCCAGCCCAGTTCCTCCTGCAGACGGGCCTTGTCCTCCTCGCCATGGCTGCCCTCGGCCAGCAGGCGATCGATGGCGCCGTCCAGCTCGGCGCTCACATCCGCCGCCTCGCCGGCCTCCAGCAGACCCTGGCGCAGGCGCTTCTCCAGATCGCGCACGGCGCGGCGCAGGAAACGCGTGGGCTGGCCGCCGGTCTCGATGCGGCGCACGGCGGTGTCGAAGACCTCGCCGATGGAGTTGGCCAGACCCGGGATGGCACTGTCCGGGCAGACGGTGTAGCAGTCGCCACAGGCGGTGCACTGGGCCGGATCCCAGGCGGGATATTCGAAGCGGATCTGGGTCATGTCCCGGTAGATGCCCGTGGAGGCGGGGATCAGGGACCGGGCGATGAAGGGGTCCGCCAGGTTGTCGTTGCCCTGTCCGGAGACATAGAAGCTGCCGGTCTGCTCCCAGAAGCGGTGGATGTCCGCGCTGGGGGAGTGGGACTGGGGCAGGCGCTTGAGCATCACCGGCATCTCGGGGATGCGGTGGGTCTGCACGGCACTGGCCGCCTCCTGGGTGACCACCTTGTCGGTGATCTCGGTGATCTCGTCGAAGCCGCGGCGCACCACCCGCAGGTTGTCCTCCACCACGCGCTCCCCCTTGCTGCCGAACTTCTCCTGCAGCTGCTCGCGGATGGCCTTGAACAGGGTCTGCTCATCCAGGCCGCGGCGCTCCATCACCGGCGAGGCGGCGAAGAAGGCCCCCTGGAAGGCGATGCCCTGCATGCGGAACTGCAGGTCGGCGTTGGAGGCCTCGTCCCGGGCGATGCGGAAGGCGTCCAGATAGAAGACCCGGATCCCTTGATCGAGGATGAAGCGCTGCGCCCAGGCGGGGAAGCTGCGCCAGACCGCCTCGGGGTCCTCCAGATGGGACTGGATGATGAAGAACCCGCCCTGGTTCAGACCCGCCAGGGGGTTGGAGTGGTCGAACACGTTGGGGTCCGGGGACAGCACCACGTCCACGGTCTTGAGCTCGCTGCTCACCCGGATGGGTTCGGGGGCGGCGGCCAGGTAGTAGGTGGTGGGCTGGCCCTTCTTCTCGGAGCCGTACTTGGGGTTGGCCTTGATGTGGAAGTCCAGCAGGTCGAACAGGGTCATGGCCAGGTTCTTGCCGGTGGTCATGGCCCCCCAGCCGCCCACGGAGTGCAGGCGCACGGCGATGGCCCCCTCGGGCATCAGGCTCGGGTTCTCCGAACCGCGCAGGGCCAGTTCACGCACCCGCGGGTAGGCCTCCACCACCGACTGCTGATGCAGCTCCTGCTTGGGACTGGCGGCCTCGTCGCGCACGAAGTCCACGGAGAGATAGAAGAAGGTGCGCTGGGCCCCTTCGGGGAGCATGTTCTCCACGGCGGCGACCAGCCCCTCGGGCTGCAGGTCGCGGGAGCCCAGGCCATAGGCGCCGGAATAGAGGCGCGGGATGTCGCCGTTGCGTTCGAAGGCCGGGTAGTCGGCATAGGGCATCACCTTGCCCGCCAGGCCGTTCTCGATGGCCTTGCCCACGGCGGCGCGGGTCTCGCGCATCAGCGGCAGGTCCTCTGCCAGGGGCTGGTCGGTGCGCTCCAGCACGGCCACCCCCTTGCGCCCCTTGAGCAGGGCGGCCAGGGCGGCCCCCGGGAAGGGACGGAACATGGTCAGGTTCACCACGCCCACCTTGAGGTTGCGGGTGGCGCGCAGGTGATCGGCCACGGCCTCGGCGGTGGCCACCATGCTCCCCTGCCCCAGGATCAGGTATTCGGCATCCTCGGTGCGGTAGCCGGAGACACGGTTATAGCGCCGGCCCGTCAGCTCGTAGAACTCCTCCATGCACTGGTCCGCCAACCCGGCCACGTGATCGAAGAAATAGGGCCGCTGGGCCGCCACCTGCTGCATGTAGGCGTCCTGGTTCTGGGAGGCACCGGAAAGCATGGGCTCGTCCACATCCCAGATGGCGGGGATGCGGCGGCGCTTCTCGCCGAAGATCAGGCGCTGGGCCGGCGTGGGGCACTCGATGGTGTCATCGGGGCGACCCAGGTATTCGGCGATGAGCTCCCGCTCGGGCACCTTCAGGGACTCGATGAGGTGCGTGGTGAGGAAGCCGTCCTGGGCGACGATCCCCGGGGTGAGGGACAGCTCCGCCACCTTGTGGGCGATGACGTTCAGGTCCGCCGCCTCCTGGGCGCTCTTGGCGAACACCTGGAAGAAGCCGGTGTCGTCCACGCAGTGGTAGTCGTCGTGGGAGGCGTGCACGTTCAGCGCCGCCTTGGTGATGGCGCGGCAGCCGATGTTGAGGATATAGGGCAGGCGCTTGCCCGCGGCCGCGTACAGGGACTCGTGCATGAAGGCCACGCCCTGGGCGGAGGAGAAGTTGATGGCGCGCATGCCGGTCATGGCCAGGCCGGCGGTGACGGCAGCGGCGGCGTGCTCCGACTCGGGCTCGATGAACACCAGCGAGCGGCCGGAGATGTTCACATGGCCCTTGGAGACCTCCTCGGCCCACATCTCCCCCATCTGGGTGGAGGGGGTGATGGGATAGGCACCGGCTGCGTCGGAGGCATCCCGCTCGCAGTGGATCACCGCGGTGTTCCCGTCCATGGCGGCGCGGATGCCCTTGTACTTGAAGTCCTGGGACGACTTGCTGCGTTTGAAGATCATGGTCACTCTCCTGCCAGCCCGCGGGCCGTCGTTTTTTTCAGTAATCCGGTATCAGCGCCTTCCATGCGGGAATGCCAAGGGGCCGCCCGGGCCTGGAGGCCGGCCGGCGTCGCCCCGCGCGCCGCGTCATACGCGGGGCAGGGGCTCCATGCGTGGCAGCGGTTCCTTGCGGGTGACTTTGCGGGCGCCCGAACCCTTGCGGGGCTCCTTCCCTTCCAGCCAGACGATGGCGCCGGTGGGGCAGCGCTGGATGGCCACGGGGGAGGCCAGGGCATTCTTCTCGTAGTCGATCACGGCCAGGTGGTTCTCGATGCGGATCAGCCCCTCGGGGGCATCCATGGCGCAGCGGCCGCAGCCGGTGCACACCACCTGGCACTGGGCCATGGCCTCGTCCTGGGGGTCCTGGTTGCGGCAGGCCACCCAGAGACGGTGGCTCTCCGGCTGCAGGCTGAACAGGTCCTTGGGGCAGACCTCGACGCAGTCGCCGCAGCCGGTGCACTGGTCCACCTCCACCACCGGCAGGCCGTGGCGGTTCACGCGGATGGCATCGAACGAACACACCTGCTCGCAGTCCCCCAGCCCCAGACAGCCCCAGGTGCAGCCCTTGCCGCCACCGGACACCAGGGCCGCGGCGCGGCAGGACTTGAGCCCCTGGTAACGGGCCCGGGTGGCGGCCACATGGGACCCGCCGGCGCAGGCCAGGCGGGCGATGCGCCGTTCCTGGCTGCCCACGGAGACCCCCAGGAAATCGGCGATCCTCTGGTTCATCTCCCCCGGGTTCACCGTGCACTGCCCCGGCTGGGCGCGCCCGGCCGCCAGGGCCTCGGCGAAGGCACGGCAGCCGGCCTCACCGCAGGCCCCGCAGTTGGTGCGCGGCAGCATGTCTTCCAGCTGATCGATGCGGGGATCCTCGAAGACGTACAGCCGCCGGTTGGCAAACGCCAGAACACCGGCCAGGAGTACGCCCAGGGAGGCCATGAATCCGCCTGCCAGCGCGATTTGAAGGGTAGAGGAAGTCACGGTCGCCGTTTTGTCCTATCAGAACACTCACTTTTTGTGCAGTGAACAATTGATGACAAAACCTACCCCGCACTCGCCATGGGGTCAACCCATGGAGCACCCGGAAAAGAAGAAAAAAGCTTATTGCGGCTTGATATTGATGGATCTCAACGAGAAAAGGGGCCTCGCCGGGTCACACGCGCACCACCATGGGGCACAACGGACCTCCTTCCGGCGGATCGGAGGCATCCCCAGACCGGGAACAAGCCGACATTCAGGGAATACGGGGCATTACAGCCGCTTCAGGCACTCCAGGTATGCCTCCTCGTCGGGGGCCCGGCCCTGGCGCTGGGCCTCCCAAAGGGCCGTGCCCAGGCATTCCATCATGGCGTGTTCCGCCTCATGGGGCCCCGTGCGCAGACTCAGTGCACGATGCACCGCGGCGATGCCCGCCGGCCGGTCCATGGCCACCTGGTCCCGCAGGGCCAGATGCATGCCCATGTGCAGGAAAGGATTGTCGACATTTTCGGCGGCGGAGAAGTCCGCCTCGCGGGCAGAGGCCGCATCCTCCAGGAAACGGTGATATTCCGGATGCTCGCGGACCAGCGCGCCGATCTGCCGCTCCAGGGGCTCCATCGGCTCGCCGTTGCGCCACTTGCGCCAGGAGGCGCAGTACATGGCCCGCAGTTGATCGCGACCCTGATCGGCAAACATGACCCACCCCCTCGATGCTGTATCACGCCCGCGGCGCCGGACCTTCCAGTGTACCACCCTTGATCCGTCCCTCTGCCCCACCGATCATGTGGATGACAGAGATGCACGGCACCGGGGACTGATCGCCCCCGACCACGCCACGGACCCGCCCCTGAAGGAGACCGCCATGGAACTCCCCCCCCTGGAGATCCGGCTGCCGGACTGGCTCGAGGCCCGCATGGCCCACGACCTCCCCCCCATGCCCGGAATTCGGGAGCAGATGACCTTCGCCATCGCACTGGCCCGGGACAACGTGAATCAGGGCACCGGCGGCCCCTTCGGTGCCGCGGTCTTCGACGCCGACGGCCGGCTGGTGGCCCCGGGGGTGAACCTGGTGCTGCACCTGAACTGCGCCCTGCTCCATGCCGAGATGGTGGCCATGGCCCTGGCCCAGCGACGCCTGGGACGCCATGACCTGAGCGACGGCGGTCGGCTGCAGTACACCCTGGTCTCCTCGGCGGAGCCCTGCGCCATGTGCCTCGGGGCCATCCCCTGGTCGGGGGTCACCCGCTTTGTCTGCGGTGCCCGGGACCAGGATGTGCGCCGCATCGGCTTCGACGAGGGCACCAAGCCCCACCCGTGGACCCACGGCCTCACCCGCCGGGGCATCCATGTGGAACGGGATGTGCTGCGGGATCCGGCCCGGGAGGTGCTGAGGGCCTATGCCGATTCCGGCGGCGCCCTCTACTGAGCGCCCCTCCCTTCTGATGACAAACCGCCCCCGTAGGGAGAAAATACCGCCCCCTGGCCGGGGCGATCCCCCGGACACTCACCGGAAGAACCGGCCGCCCCGCGCAGCCCGCACCGACCCGCCCCCGGATCCGACCATGAAGACCCTCGTCAAGCCCCTCTTGCTCCTGGCCCTGCTGGCACTGGCCGGCTGGATCTTCTACTCCCCCTATCATGTGGTGGATCGCATCCGCGAGGCCGCACAGACCGAAGACACCGAGACGGTGGCCCGTTACGCGGACCTCCCGGCCCTGCGGGCGGATGTACGGGAAACCCTGAGGGCCTCCATGGAGGAGGAACTGACCGCGGCGGCGGGGGACCACCCCTTCGCCGCCATGGGCCTGGCGGTGGCGGACGCCCTCCTGAAGCCCCTGGTGGACGCCATCATCTCCCCCGAGGCCCTGACCCGCATCTGGCAGGGCTACCTGCCCAGGGCCCCGTCGGAAGACGAGGACGAAGTGGACATGAGACGACGGGAGAACACCCGTGTGGACCTGGGCTACGAGGCCTATGACCGCTTCGTGGTCACCATCGCCGGCCGGGACACCCCCGGGGAGCAGGTGCAACTGGTCTTCACCCGCCGCAACCTCGTCTTCTGGAAGCTCACCGGCCTGCGCCTGCCCCTGTGAGCAGGGCAGGCCGCCCTCCGGGCAGTCCATGGGCAGGGCTCGACCTCTCCCCTCTCGCCCGGGGACTGGAAGGAAGCCGGCACCGCCCCCTCAAGTTTCCCCGACGCCGATCGATACAATTTGATAAGCCGAGGGCAGTGCAACATTAATAAATTTTATATATTTTCCCCACCCTGATCCCCACGTCCCACGCTCCGGGCTCGCGCGTCCCAGGAGGATCACGCCGATGTTCGACCGACTCCGAATGACCCCCAAACTGTTGATCCTGTTCGGCCTCCCCATGGGGATCGCGTTCCTGGTGGCAGCCATCCTCATCGTCACCCAGACCAGCCACCGGATGGTGACCCTGATGCAGGACACCGCACGAAATCAGGCCAGCGCGGGGGCTGAGAAGGTGGGATGGTGGCTGGAGTCGCACATGAATGTGGTGCGCACCCTGTCTCAAACCCGGGTGATGAGTTCGGGCAATACCGAAAGCATCTCGGGCGTGCTGAAGCACTTTGGCCAACGCATGAGCGATGAATACGAGGTCCTGTTCTTCACCGACCCCGATGGCGAGGCCTATTACCACAATGCACATCGCTCCAACCTGGCCGATCGTACCTATTTCAAGCGCATCGTCCAGGATCAGAGCGTTCGCTCCGTCGTCACCAACCCGGTCTACTCCCGCAGCACGGGCAACCCCATCACCGTCCTGGCCCCTGGCGTGGAGAACGAACGCGGGGACGTGATCGGGTTGCTGGCCGCCACGGTCACCCTGGACACCCTCTCACACATCGTGGAACAGGCGATCGATAAACCGGGCGCCATCGCCTGGGCCCTGGATTCCAACGGCATGACCATCGCGCATCCGGACCCGGATCGACGCATGTCGGAGAACGCCCTGGAAGTGGAAAATGAAGAATATGCCGCCCTCGCCCGGCGCATGGTGGCCGGGGATCAGGGGATGGGGGAATATGTGGATGACCAGGGGCGCGCCTTTCATGTGACCTATGTGCCGGTCCCCAATACCCCCGGGTGGTCCCTGGCCGTCGCCGTCCCCACGGACAACCTGCTGGCCGCCGCCCGGGAAATGCAGGTGAGCCTGATCGTTGTGTTCGGGATCACCCTGCTGATCCTGACCGGCATCATCGTCGTGGTCTCGCGCATGATCGTGCGGCCGGTAAAGGACACGCGCCAGGCGCTGGATCGTATCGCCGCCGGGGACGGGGACCTGACCCAGCGGCTTGATGAGGATCGCCATGATGAGTTCGGGGATCTGGCGCGCAGCTTCAACACCTTCGCCGACGGTGTACACACCCTGGTGAGGCAGGTCTCCGAGGCCGCCAGTCAACTCTCCGCGGCGGCGGAGGAACTGGCCGTATCCAGCCGCCATTCCAGCGAGCAGGTGCAGCAGCAGCAATCCGAGACCGAGCAGGTGGCGACCGCCATGACCCAGATGGCCACCACCGTGAACCAGGTCGCCGGCAACGCCAGTCAGGCGGCTGAAGCCGCGAACACCTCCAATCAAGCGGCGCAATCCGGGTCCCAGGTGGCGCAGTTCACCGCCACGGAGGTGGGAGACCTGGCCAATGAGGTGCAAAACGCCGTGACCGTGATCAACCGCCTGCGCGGGGATGCCGAAAGCATCGGCACGGTGCTGGAGGTCATCCGGGACATCGCCGATCAGACCAATCTCCTGGCCCTCAATGTCGCCATCGAGGCCGCTCGGGCCGGGGAAGCGGGCCGGGGTTTTGCGGTGGTCGCCGACGAGGTGCGCAGCCTGGCCACCCGCACCCAGACCTCAACCCAGGAGATCCGGGATATCATCGAGAAGCTGCAGACCGCCTCCAATGAAGCGGTCCGGGTCATGGATGCGGGTCATCACAAGGCCACCCAGGGCGTTGCCTCCGCCGAACGGGCTGCCAAGGCCCTGGAGGAGATCACTCAAAGCATCCGCACCATCAACGACATGAACACCCAGATCGCCAGTGCTGCCGAAGAGCAGTCCGCTGTGGCCGAGGACGTGAACCGCTCATTGATCCAGATCAGCAACGGTGTGGAGCAGGCCGCCAGCGGCTCCTCGCAGATCGCCTCGGCCAGCGACGAACTGGCCCGGCTGGCGGCGGAACTCCAAAACCGTGTGGGGCGATTCAAGGTGTGACCCTCTCTGCATCGGCCCTCCCGCCCCTCGCCCCTCCAGCGGCACCTGATCGCGGCGGGGTCGGGTTCCGGCGGGCCCGGGGGTGGGGGTATGCTGCGGCCATGCAGCACATCTCATCCACACTCCCGCGGAGGACCCGATGCCGACCCTGAGGATCCAGTCCAACGCCCCGGTCGCCGACGAGACCTGGGATACCCTGATCACCGCCGCCTCCCGGCAGGTGGCCGGGATGCTGGGCAAGCCGGAGGGCTACGTGATGGTCATTGCCGAACCCACGCCCCGTATGGCCTTCGGTGGCAGCCGGGAACCCCTGGCCTTCCTGGAACTCAAGAGCCTCGGCCTGCCCGAGGAGCGCACCCCGGAGTTCTCCGCCACCCTGACGGCGCTGATGGGGGAACACCTGGACGTTCCGCCGGAGCGGGTCTACATCGAATTCGCCTCCCCGGCCCGGCACCTCTTCGGCTTCAAGGGGAGCACCTTCTGAGCCCCCTGGGACGCGCCCCCCGACCGGGACCGGTGGAGCCGCCTCACCGCACCCGTGGCAGCGCGTCCCAGCAGGTGGTGTAGCCGGGGGAGAGACGGGCACGGCTCGCCCAGGGCCGCTGCATGCCCTGGCCGGCCAGCCACACCCGGCCCCTGCCCTGCCCGTTGATGCGGTCCATCACCCGCATCAGGGCCTCGCCCCGGGCGGTGTCTCCAGCCGGGGCAAAGAGGTCGGCCTGCCACGTGCCCGGGGCATGCAGATCGGCCAGCATCACCCCCGCCCTGGCATAGGAAAGGCCCTCCCGCCAGAGCCCGTCCAGCAGTTCCAGGGCCAGGCGGCTCAGCACCCGGGTGTCCCGGCTGGGCTCCGCCAGGGTGCCGGTGGCGGTCTGGGCATACCGGGGTTCATCCTCCCGGTAGAGGGGGGTCTGGATGGACACGCTCACCCGGCGGGCCAGGCGATCGTCCCGGCGCAGCTTCTCGGCGGCCCGGGCGACATAGGTGCTCACGGCCTCGCGCATCCGGGCCTTGCAGGTGATGCGCTCGCCGAAGGAGCGGGAACAGAGGATCTGCTGGCGTGCCCCGGCATCCGGGGCGAATGCCAGGCAGGGTTCCCCCTGCAACTCCCGCACCGTGCGCTCCAGCACCACGGAGAAGCGCCGCCGGATCCATCCGGGATCGGCCTGAGCCAGCTGCGCGACCGTGTGGATCCCCAGGGCCTGTAGACGGGTCTCCAACCGCCGGCCCACGCCCCAGACCCCGGATACCGGCCACGTCGAGAAGACGGCGGCCTGGGCGCGGATATCATTCAGCATCACCACGCCCCCGGCCTCCGGATCCCGTTTGGCCAGGGCATTGGCCAGCTTGCCCAGGGTCCTGGTGGGGGCGATCCCCACGCAGGTGGGGATACCGGTCCAGCGCCCCACCGTCTCCCGCACCTCGCGCCCGAAGGCCTCCAGGTCCCGCTCCCCGAGGCCGGAGAGGTCCAGGAACGCCTCGTCGATGGAGTAGACCTCCACCCGCGGGGCCAGCCCTTCCAGGGTGTGCATGACCCGTGCGGACAGATCCGCGTACAGGGCATAGTTGGACGAGAACACCGCCACCCCGTGGCGCCGGATCAGGGAACGCACCTGGAACACGGGCACCCCCATGGGGATCCCCAGGGCCCGGGCCTCCGGCGAGCGGGCCACGACGCAGCCGTCGTTGTTGCTCAGGACCACCACCGGCCGGTGGCGCAGATCCGGGCGGAACAGCCGCTCACAGGCGGCGTAGAAGTGATTGCAGTCCACCAGGGCGAACACGGCGGCCCGGCTCACGAAGACCGCCTCAGCTGCCGCACCACCCCCGTGACCACGCCGAAGACCTCGAACCCCGAGTCCTCGGTGATCTCGATGGGGGCATAGTCCGGGTTGCACGGCACCAGCCGCAGCCGGGGCCGCAGCTCCAGCACCTTCACCACCATCTCGCCGTGGACGCTGGCGATGACGATGTCACCATGACGGGCCTTCAGCGAACGATCCACCACCAGCACGTCCTCCGGGTGGATGCCGGCCCCGCTCATGGAATCCCCCGAGGCCCGCACGAAGAAGGTGGCCGCCGGCCGCCGGATGCACAGCTCGTTGAGATCCAGGGTCTGCTCCACGTAATCCGCGGCCGGCGACGGGAACCCCGCCGACACCCGCTCCAGGAACAGGGGAATGAACAACGGACGGCAGGGACCCGCCCGGCCCACCATGCAAACGGTCACAGGCACCTCCGGAAAATACTGTTTATTTATACATTATTATAGGGCAGTGATGCATGAAACACCGAGCCCCGCCGGGGGCATCGGGAACGGGTTGAGGAGCAAGGCCCACCATGGCACAAAGGTCCGTGACCACCATGACAGCGGGAAGGTGGTTCACCGGGGAGAAGGGGTGGGGATCCAGCCCGCATCCACACGGACACATCCCCGCCGGGGACATGATTCGCCCCCCCTTGACCGGCCTTTTTCCCATGAAGAGGAGCACCCATGCGTCTTTTCCCCCTTCTGATCGCCTTGTGCCTGTTCCTGGCCACCGGATGCGGCGAGGGGCCTGTGACCCAGACCCACCCGGACGAGTCCGGGGTACTGAAGGTGGTCACGCGAAACGGCCCCACCACCTACTATCTGGACCGTCACGAACGCCCCGCCGGACCGGAATACGACCTGGTCACCGATTTCGCCAAGACCCACGGCTGGGAGGTGGAATGGGAGGTGCTCCCGACCACCGCCCGGGTGATCGAGGCCCTGGAGGCCGGCAGGGCCCATCTTGCGGCATCGGGGCTCACCCACCTGGCCTCCCGCAACCAGCGTTTCGAGCGAGGCCCCGCCCATACCGAGGTGGTCCAGCAGGTGGTCTGCCATCGCGCCCTGGCCGAAAAACCCACCCGGACGGCGGATCTGACCGATATCGAACTCGTGGTGACGGCGGACTCCAGCTATGCCGAACGGCTGCAGGCACTGGCGGAGCAGCACGAGGGACTGACCTTCCGGGAGGTGGACAAGGGCACCGAGCGGCTGTTGGGGGAAGTGGCGGAAAAGACCCTGCCATGCACCGTGGCGGACTCCAGCATCGTCCAGGTCAACCACCGCTTCATGCCCTCCCTACAGGTGACCCTGGATCTCACCGAAGGCCAGAACCTGGGCTGGTACCTGGCCCCGGGGGCCACGGAGCTGGCCGAGCAGGCCTTCGCCTGGATGAACAGCCGCGAGGGGGACGAGGCCGTGGATCGCATGGAGCGCAGGCATTACGCCTATATCAGCGAATTCGACTACGTGGACCTGCGCACCCTGAACCGGCGCATCGAGGACCGTCTGCCCGCATACAGGGATCTCTTCCTCACCGCCGAGGAGGAAACCGGCATGCCGGCGGACCTGCTGGCCGCCCTGTCCTACCAGGAGTCCCACTGGGACCCCAACGCCCGCAGCCCCACCGGGGTGCGCGGCATGATGATGCTCACCCTGAACACGGCACGTTCCCTGGGGGTGACCGACCGCCTGGACCCCGAACAGAGCATCCTGGGGGGCGCCCGTTATCTGGCGGATCGTCACCGGCGCCTGCCCGATCACATCCCCGAACCCGATCGGACCTTCCTGGCCCTGGCCAGTTACAACGTGGGCCGCGGCCATCTGCTGGACGCCCGCCAACTGGCCCGGGACCTGGACAAGGACCCGGACCGCTGGTCCGAGATGGAGGAGGTGCTCCCCCTGCTCTCGGATGAGCGCTACTACCCGCAGCTGCGCTATGGCTATGCGCGGGGCTATGAACCGGTGCACTTCGTGCAGCGCATCCGGAATTATCGTGATGTCCTGAAGCCGGCGTTCGACTCAATGTCATGAACTCCACAAAACGTGGAGTTCATGACAGGGCAGGCCCACATCTCTCGCGCACAATCAACGACTTACCCGCGACGCTCTCGGCACGGATATTGCTATGAAAGTACGCGCAACCAACCCAAATCGTTCAAAACCCGAGGAGCACCCGCCGTGGCCAAAGCCAGATTGACCTTCAAAGACATCGATCTCACCGTGAACGCACCGGTGGGCGCCCGTGTCATCGACATCTCCGAAAAGGTGGGCACAGGCATCATCTACGGTTGCCGCGAGGGGGACTGTGGCACCTGCATGATGCAGGTGGAGGAGGGGTGGAACAACCTCAGCGAACCGTCTGTGGTGGAACACAAGGCCCTCAAGGAGAACAACGCGGGTCGCCATCAGCGTCTGGCCTGTCAGGCCCAGATCCTGGGCGACGTCACCGTTCGTCCCGCCTGATCCTGCCCCAACCCGGAGACCCGCATCATGCCCAACATCACCTTTTCACACCCCGACTACAAGGACAAGACGGTCTACGCCGTGGCCGGAAGCCACACGGAGACCCTCCTCAAGATCGCCCGCGAGCACAGGCTCCCCATCCACTTCGATTGCCAGGACGGGGAATGCGGCACCTGCCTGGTGCGCGTCACCCACCTGGGGGAGAACAAAAAGGGCGGCCCCCTCACCGTGAAGGAACAGACCGTCCTCCAGGGCCTGGGCAAGCTCACGGCCGACGAAGTGGAACAGATGTCGGTGGACGACTTCCCGCCCCGCTGGCGCCTGGCCTGCCAGATGATCGTGCGGGATGAGGACCTGCTGGTGGAGTACGGGGTTCGATCCTCCTCCTGAAGCGGGTTGCCCGTGGGAGGGCCTGGACATAGGATGGGATGGATCCGGGTTGATCCCGGAAGCGCACCCGATCCACCCCCTCTGCAACAGGTTAGGTATTTCCACGAATCCCCCCAGCAGGTGGTTTCCCCTAATCTAGAGACAGGCCGGGAGGGAACCCGCATCCTCAGCGGGTCCGGAGCCTGTGCCAGGCGTCGTGGCGTGTTCGGCCGGCAGGGGAACATGCCACGGCGTTTCATCCACGGGCAAGGGATGCCTGCGCTGCCGGCCTCGGCGCTATCGGGACATCCTCACCACAGGGAACGGCCCCCTGATCCATCCCAGGAGGTTTCATGTCTGCTTCATCGCGCCCCCTGAGATTGGCCGGTCCGGTTCCCATCAGCTTTGGAGCGCCATCATGCCAACCCCCAAACCCCATATCCATCTCGTGGATGACGATCCGGATGTGCGCGCCGGGGTAAGCCTGCTGCTCAAGAGTGAGGACTTCCTTGTCCGCGCCTTCGGCGACGCCCGGGCGGTGCTCGAATTCGTGACGCCCCAAACGCCCGGCTGTCTGATCCTGGATGTGCGCCTGCCGGACATGGACGGTCTCACCCTGCAGCGTCGGCTGAAGGAGCAGGATATCTCCATGCCCATCGTGTTCATTACCGGCCACGGAGACATCCCCATGGCGGTGAGGGCGCTGAGTGAAGGGGCCCTGGATTTCCTGGAAAAGCCCTTTGGCGATGAGGCACTGCTCGAAGCGGTGCGCCATGCCCTGGAGCGGGATGCCGAACAACGGGCCGGTGCCCGGGAGGTCGCCCATCTGCAAGCGCGGCTCGACTCACTCACCCCACGGGAGCGGGACGTTCTGGAAGGCCTGCTGGATGGCAAGCCCAACAAGCTCATCGCCCGGGATCTGGATGTGAGCGTGCGCACCGTGGAGATCCATCGCAGCAATCTCATGCAGAAGATGGGGGCCAAGAGTGCATCCCACCTGGCTCGGCTGGCCCTGGCCTGCAGC
>JBKGXY010000008.1:0-33861 GCA_046546415.1 Ectothiorhodospira sp. | reverse complement strand
TCAGGATAGACGCCACCTGCCCAAGCTCAAGCCGGCGCCTGGCCAGCGCGCTGCAGGCGGCCAACGGCCTGCCCGGGACGCTGGACGCCCCCCGGCGGCGGGCCCCGCTGAGGGCCGAACCCCCTGGCAGAAAGGAGAGCGCTGGCCCTGGCGGGCCTCCTGGCGGCTTGATCCAGGCCCGAGCTGGCCAGTCTTTGCTCAGCAGCTTTGGCCAGGCAGGAACTCAGCGAGGGAGCCCCGGCCCTTGGTGAATACCACAGGTTAGCGGTAATGAAAACGACAGGCGAGCAGGCGGATGGACGTCTCGTTCACCTCATAAACCAACCGGTGTTCGAGTTTGATCCGCCGGGACCCAACAGCTACCTGGGACTGAACGTGTTCCCCGATGCCTTCATCGAGGCGGACGATACCCTCGACACCCTGGAGACCCATGGAGGCTACGTGGCCTATCGCCACTGGTGGAACCAGAACACGCGCAGCAATGCGGTCTTGAGTTATGCCGCGGCGGACAATCCCGGGGATGCCTACGCAGGCGTCAACCAGGAGGTTCAATCAGTGCACATGAACCTGCTCCACGACATGATGGACAACGTGATGGTCGGGGTGGAATACATCTGGGCCGAACGCTCCATCGAGGGGCGGATCAACGGTCAAGGCAGCGGCGACATCAACCGCATACAGGGATCCGTGCGGGTGGGTTTCTGAAGCTGCGCATGTGAAACGGATCGTCCGATCCGATCGACAAAGGGCCCATGGATGGACCCAAGGAGTGAGGGCAACGCTGCATCGCAAAGCATGGCCCCCTGAGCTCTCACCGGGCATGCGGGGAAATACGTAGGTAAAACACCGGATACCTCCGGCACCACGGGGCTTCTAGTATGAAAACCGTGGGACGCAATCGCGCCTGCATCCAAATGTTCCGGAGGATTCAGCCATGAATACGAATGTCTACACGAACCATCACGAAACCACCTCACAGGGCCTTAATGCCATCCTCGTGCCCCATGGCCACTGGCTCCTGCGCGCCGGGTTTGCCGGTGTTTTCCTGTTTCACGGGGTGGAGAAATTTGTCATGGGCATTGGCGGGTTTGCCGCCATGATGAACCTGCCCGTGACGGTCGCCTTCCTGGTCGCCCTGGCCGAGGTGCTGGCGGGCGTGGGCATCATTGCCGGTGCCACCCTCCGTAACCGCCTTGGCAGCATCGTGACGCGACTGGCGGGGCTGGCCGCCGCACCCGTGCTGATCGGCGCCATCGCCATGGTCCATTGGGGGCAGTGGAGTTTCGTTGCCAGCGATAGCCACCCCATGGGTGGCATGGAATTCCAGGTGGTGCTCCTGTTGCTGGCACTGAACTTCATCCTGCGCGGCAACCGATCCTGAATGTCCACGACTGGGGTCTCAGGCGAGAGTCTGCTTGCCAGGCCCCGGTCTTCAATCATGCCCGGAACCTTTGGTGCATGATGCCTGTCCCTCCGCCCCTGGAAGGGCCGACCGGCGGCACCTCCAGAGGGTTGGGGATCATCATTCCACTGTGGCTACAAAGGCCTGCAGCTGGGGGTCGTAGTGCGTGCCCGTGATGGTCACGGCCTCGGCGGACTGGGACGGAGCGGGTGAACGGATGGATCCCGCCGGCTGCCCCTGTACCTTGCCGACAAAGGCCTGCAGGTGCGGGTCATAGACCGAACCCACCACCGGATGACCCTTCGGGGCGCGCGCATCGCTGGGTGGCGTGGTCAGGGTAGCCTGGTAGGCCGCGCCCTCCGGCACGTAGATCTGCAACAGGTGATCCCATTCCGAGCCGATGGCCGGGCCGGTGGTGGCGATGATCATCGTTGCGGCACCGGCAATGAGGCTGTTTTTCAAGGTCAGGGTTTTCATGGTATTTCTCCTTCCAATCGCGGTTTCTGGTCTCAACCCAAGGCGTTGATGCCTTGAGCCTGATTTCAGAATAGGCCGCGCCCCCCCTGACCAACATTCGGACAAATACCTAACGGCTGTACCTGGCGCCGCCCACCCATCCCCGGACGGCATCGGGTTCCCTGGAACCGATGCCCGCGAGGACGGGTACACTTGCCCGGGAGCCATTTCGCCGGGGATGATGTTGCACCATGAATAACGACAAAAACGATCACGTGATCATCCCCATCGACGCCCTGCGCGACGCGCTCAGCCGCAACAAGCGCAAGCGGGCGCGGCGCATCCTGCGGACGATGCACCCCGCCAAGGTCGCCAGTCTGCTGGAGACACTGACCGCGGAACAACGCATCGCGGCCTGGCAACAGATCGATGAGCCGGTGGAGCACAAGGTGCTCTCACACCTCTCTCCGGCGATGCAGACCCAGCTCACCCACGAGGCCGGAGCCGGTGAACAGGATGAGGCGCCGGAAGGCCCGGACGTCGAGCAGATGGCGGCCGAAGAGGGGTCGGAGGTCGCCCCGGAGACGCAGCTCAAGCTGGTGCTGGAGGCACTGGAGAACGGCAAGCTCAAGCGCATCACACGGCTGTTCCGCAAGCTCCACCCGGCGCGTATCGCCGGGCTGCTGGAGTCCCTGCCGGCCAGCGAGCGTGCGGCGGCCTGGGACATGGTCGACCACGAGCGCACCGGCAAGGTCCTGCGCCATCTGCACGAAGAGGTCCGCCGGCGTCTGGCCGAGGAGATGGAACTCGACGACCTGGTCGACGCCGCCCGCGGCCTCGAGCCCGATGACCTGGTGGACCTGATCCAGGATCTCCCCCACCAGCTGGGCCGCGAGATCCTGCTGACCCTGAACCGGCGCGAGCGCGATCGGGTCGAGTCCCTGCTGTCCTACGACGAGGACAGCGCGGGCGGCCTGATGAACCCCGACCAGATCGCCGTGCGCGGCGACATCAGGGTGGGCACGCTGCTGCGCTATCTGCGCCTGCTGGAGGACCTGCCGCCGAACACGGACAAGTTCTTCATCGTCGACCGGGACAACCGCTACCAGGGCATCGTTCGCGCCCGGCGCGTCCTGACCACACGTCCCGAGACGACCATCGCCGAGCTGATGGAGACCGACTTCGAACCGGTTCAGGCCGAGCAGCCCAGCGAGGCCATCGCGCAGCGATTCGAGGATCATGACCTGATCTCGGCGCCGGTCGTGGACGCCGAGGGCCGACTGCTCGGCCGCATCACCGTCGACGACGTGGTGGACGTCATCCGCGAGCAGGCCGCGCGCTCGGTGATGGGCATGGCCGGTCTCCACGAGGAGACCGACATGTTCGCACCGGTATGGGCGAGCAGCCGCCGGCGCGCGGTCTGGCTCGGGATCAATCTGCTCACCGCCTTCCTTGCCGCCGGGGTGATCGGGCTGTTCGAGGCCACCCTGGAGCAGGTGGTCGCGCTCGCCGTGCTGATGCCCATCGTCGCCAGCATGGGCGGGATCGCCGGCAGTCAGACCCTGACCCTGGTCATCCGCGGATTGGCCACCGGTCAGCTGGGTTCGGGCAACACCCGCATCCTGCTGCTCAAGGAGATCGGGATCGGTGTGCTCAACGGGATGCTCTGGGCCCTGGTGGTCGCCGGGCTGGCGGTGGTCTGGTTCGGCAACTGGACCATCGGCGGGATCATTGCCGCCGCGATCCTGCTGAATCTGTTGTGCGCCGCCCTGGCCGGCGTGGCGATTCCGATGGTCATGCGCAAGCTGAAGATCGATCCGGCGCTCGCGGGCAGCGTCGTGCTGACCACGGTCACCGACGTGGTCGGGTTCTTTGCCTTTCTCGGCCTCGCGACCCTGATTCTGCTCTGAACGTCGTGAGGAGCGGATGCCGTGCGCATGAGGTCGGGCATACGATCGCGCTGCGGCGATCAGCATCGGATCAGGGTTTAGGTGTTGGGTTAAGGAGAGAACGGTCAGGAAGGATGAACATCACGGGGCATGCCGGATGACGGGACCGACCGAAATCAATTAACGTCTGACATCCAGAGCCCGTCGATGTCCTTCCAGCTTGTTGTGGACCTCATAAGAGGCAGATCCCGTGCCCGCCGATGCCAGACTCGCCCGACCCTTTTCCCGTCAGACGCCCTTTCGTTGCCTGCTGACCCTTTTGTGTCTGATGTTGCTATCCCGAACGGCGCTGGCCGATGCCCCCGGAGTCGAGTTGGCGCGGGTGGTGAAGTCCGCGATCATCGAGGAGGTGCGCCTGAGCGGCACCGTGCGGGCCCTGCGCACCTCCGCCCTGTCCACATCGGTTCCGGGTCAGGTGGATGAGGTGACCGTGGAGGTGGGGGACCGGGTTCGCCAGGGTGACCCCCTCATCCGGCTGGACGCGGAACTGGCGCTATTGACCCTGGAGAGTGCAAGGGCCGAGACACGCGAGGCGAAGGCCCGACTGGAGGAGGCCCGCCGCCGACTGGAGGAGGCGGAGCGAGTCGGGGCCGGTGGCCACATGGCCCGCACCGAAATCCGCACCCGGGAGAGTGAAGTGGCCACCGCCGAGGCCACCGTGGCCCGCCTGCAGGCGGCCGAAAGGCGCCAGCAGGCGGTGGTCGGGCACCACCGCATCACAGCGCCATTCGACGGCGTGGTGACCGAGCGTTATAGCGACCTGGGCGAGTGGGTGGAGCCGGGATCGGAGCTCCTGGAGCTGGTGGACACCGAGAACCTGAGGCTGGATTTCCAGGTGCCGCAGAGATTCCAGGGGCGGCTTGATCAGCGGACCACCCTGGAGGTGTCCCTGCGTGGGCAGGATCAGGACCCGGTGGAGGCGGAGATTCGCACGGTGGTACCGGTGAACGATGCCCAGGCACGGACCTTCCTGATCCGGGCCGCCGGACCGGAGGGGCGCGAACTGCTGCCGGGTACCGCCCTATCGGGCGTGCTCAGCATCCGTCGGGGTGAGGAAGGTCTGTCGATCCCCCGGGATGCCGTGAACCGCTATCCCGAAGGCCGCACCACGGTCTGGCTTGCCGAAAGGGACGGCGGGGACAACGATCGTTACCGGGTCACCGAACAGCGTGTCCGCATGGGTGGCAGTTATGATGATCGGGTGGTGATCACCGAGGGTCTGAAGGAGGGCCAGCAGGTGGTCTCCCGGGGCAATGAGGTACTGGAGGAAGACATGCAGGTCAGGGTGACTGACCGGGAAGGCCATTGATGTTCGCCGCCGTAATCCGTCACGGCATCCTGGTGACGGTGGTGACCCTGATCCTGGTGATCCTCGGTGTGGCGGCGGCCTTGCGCATCCCGGTGCAGATGATTCCCGATCTGGAAGTCCGCACCGTGACGATCGAGACCCGGTGGCCGGGTGCCACACCCCAGGATATCGAGAAGGAGATCCTGATCGAGCAGGAACGCTACCTGCGCAATGTACCCAACCTCAGCCGCATGACCTCCAGCGCCAACAGCGGCTCATCAGAGATCGAGCTGGAATTCCCGTTCGGTGTCGACATCACCGAAACCCTGATCCAGATCAACAACGCGCTGACCCAGGTACCGGATTACCCTCAGAACGTGGACGAACCACGGGTGGTGGCGGCTTCGTTCTCCGCCAACGCCTTCATGTACTACCGGGTGTCGACCCTGGACGGCAACCCGAAGGATCTCGATATCGACCTGATGAAGGACTATGTCGAGGATGAGGTGCGCCCCCGCATGGAGAGCGTACCCGGTGTCTCGGAGGTGACGGTCGGTGGCGGCGCCGAGCGTCAGATGCAGATCATCGTGGACGAGCAGGAACTGGCCCAGCGGGGGATCAGCCTGCTGCAGCTGCGCGATGCCATCACCGACCGCAACCAGGATATCTCCGGCGGCGAAGTGGATTCCGGCAAGCGTCGGTACCTGCTGCGCACCGTGGGTCGCTTCGAGAACCCCCGGGAGCTGGAATCGCTGGTGATCTCTCGCTCCGGGGACAGTGTCCTGCGTCTGTCGGATGTGGCCAGGGTGGAGCAGGGGCAGGCCCGCCAGCGGGCGGTTTCCCATGTGAATGGTCAGCGGGTCATCGGCCTTCAGGTGCGCCGCGAGAGCGGCTCCAACGTCATCGATATCAAGCGCAACATGATCGATGAGGTGGAGCGAATCAATCGGGAGCTGCTCGAGCCCGAGGGTTTGAAACTCACGCTCAACACCGACGATGTGCGCTATGTGGAGGCCTCCATCGCCAATGTCTGGACCAACCTGGGCATCGGGGCGGTCTTTGCGACCCTGGTGATGTATGCCTTCCTGCGCTCATCCAGGGCGACCTTCGTGGGCGTGGTGGGCATTCCGCTGTGTGCCCTTGCGGCGTTTCTCGGGCTCATGATCACGGGGCGCACCATCAACGTGATCTCCCTGGCGGGGATCGCCTTTGCCATCGGCATGACGGTGGACAACACCATCGTGGTGCTGGAAAACATCGAGCGCCATCGACGGCTGGGGCTGGGCCGGTTCGAGTCGGCCCTGCAGGGGGTTCAGGAAGTCTGGCCGGCGGTGCTGGCTTCCACCAGCACCACGGTTCTGGTGTTCCTGCCGATCCTGTTTATCCAGGAAGAGGCCGGACAACTGTATTCGGACGTGGCCATTGCCATCTCCTCGGCGATCATTGTCTCCATGGTGGTGGCGGTCACACTGATCCCCACCCTCAGCTCCCGCCTGAAATTTAGCGATGCGCATCGCCATCCGCCGCTGGACGAGGATGGCAATGTGCTGGGCGCCCGCTGGGAACGGTTCGTGATCCACCGGGTTCGCTGGCTGATCGCCACGCCGATGCGGCGGCTTGCGGCGATCGTCCTGACGGTGGCAGGCAGCGCCCTGATCATCGTCTTTCTGACCCCCCCGGCGGAGTATCTGCCCGAGGGTGAGGAGGCAAAGACCTTCGCGGTGATGAATGCCCCGCCCGGATACAACCTGCGGGAGATGGAAGCCTACGCGAAGGAGATTGAGGCCCACTTCCTGCCTCATGTAGGGGCCGATGGCGAGGCCTATGCCCGGGGCGAAACGGAGGTCCCCCCCCTGCGCAACCTGAATATGCAGATCCAGCCCACCCAGGTGCGGATCATCTCGGAGACCCTCGACCCGACGCACATCGAGGCCCTGATGGACGAGATCACCCGGGTGTACGAGCGCTTCCCGGGAATGCGGGCCTTTGCCTCCAGGGGCTCGATCATCTCCAGCAACGACGGCGGCACCCGCAGCATCAATCTGGATGTGTCCGGGACCGACCTGCAGCAAATCTACCAGACGGCAAACCGCGCCTATGAGCGGGCCCGGGAGATCTTCGATGACCCCCGGATCCAGACCCAACCTTCGGCACTGACCCTGGGGCAGCCGCTCATACAGGTTCGGCCCGATTACGAGAAGGCAGCGGAACTGGGTCTTGACACCGAGGCGATTGGCTACGCCGTGGCCGCCATGACGGAAGGCGCCTATGTCGACGACTTTTTCCTGGAGGATGACAAGATCGATCTCTACCTCTATGGGGAACAGGGTCGGGATCCAGGTCTTGGACAGCTACCCAACATCCTGGTGCACACGGACCAGGGGGCAACACTGCCGTTGTCCAGCCTGGCCAGCATCGAGGAGACGGTGGATGGCAGCACGGTGCGCCGGGTGGATGGCCGTCGCACCGTGACCCTGAATATCATCCCGCCCGATGACGTCGCTCTGGAGGCCGGTGTCGAGCGGGTCCGCAACGATCTGGTGCAGGCCATGCGCGACAGCGGGGAAGTGTCGTCGGATATCACCATGACCTTATCCGGCGCCAGCGATCAGCTCGAGGCCACCCGGGAAGCCCTCACGGGTAATTTCCTGATTTCCCTGTCCATCGTCTTCCTGCTGCTGGTGGCCATCTTCTCTCACTGGGGTTTCCCGCTGCTGATCATGACGGCCATTCCCCTGGGTATCGCCGGCGGCATCGTGGGCCTGGCGCTGATGAATCTGGTGGGCGCCCTGCTGCCGGCCATCGGTCTGCAGCCGTTGCATCAACCCTTCGACATGATCACCATGCTCGGCTTCCTGATCCTGCTGGGGACGGTGGTGAACAACCCGATCCTGGTGGTGGATCAGGCCCGAATGAACCTTCGGCACGCCGGATCGGACGTAGTGGAGGCCGTGACCCGGGCGGTTCAGACCCGGCTGCGGCCGATTGCCATGACCACCCTGACCACCGTATGCGGACTCTCGCCGCTGGTCTTCCTGCCCGGCGAGGGCACCGAACTGTACCGTGGTGTTGGCGTGATCGTGTTGTTCGGCCTGATGGGGGCTGCGTTCGTAACCCTGACCTTTCTGCCGGCGTTCTCGGTGTTTGTCCTGCAGCGCGGACGCGCAACGGATTGACCGGGGTGGGGTCCGCCCCTGGAAGGCTCCCAGTGTCCTGACGCAGGGACCGGATGGATCATGAAGGCCCCCGAACACCCTCAAGACCGTTCTTGACTTCTGGCGAATCCATACTATACGCAAAGGCATAGTAGTTGATCTTTTCACTTGGGGATTATCCCCAAGAGGTCTCCGCCACACTCAGGATGGGCATCTGCGCGGAGTTTCAGGCCTTTTCCCGACTCGCCATGAGGTCATCCTCGTACGAGATCAGTTCTTCCAATGACGGTATGACTCGGCGACCGGATGGACCGGCGACAGGAGCGTACCCATGACCCAATCCACCGAATCGGCCTACCAGCTCGACGGTACATTGCTGGAAATCTGTTCTTGCGCAGTACCCTGCCCTTGCTTCATCGGCGAGGATCCCGATGGGGGCGAGTGCCTGGGCGTCATCGCGTTTCATCTGGATCAAGGCAAGATCGGCGACCAGGATGTCTCCGGCCGAACCGTTGTCAATGTGGCGCATATCCCCGGCAATGCCCTGGCCGGGGACTGGCGCAGTGTCCTGATCATCGATGATGGAGCAACCGACGAGCAGCACAACGCCCTGGTCTCCGCCTTTTCCGGTCAGTTGGGCGGGGGCCTGGCTGATCTGGCGGGACTGGTGGGGGAGCTGGTCGCCGTCGAGCGTGCCCCGGTGATCCACGAGGTGGACCAGGCCAACGGCTCGTTCCGGATTCCCGGCATTGTCGAGGCACAGATCACCCCCATCCAGCCGTCTCCGGACGGTGCGACGGCCACGCTGCGTGACAGCGCCTTCTCGACCATCAAGGATGCACCGGCCTACATCGGCAAGTCGTCGGGTTATCGGGTCAACCTTCCGGATCACGACATGAGCTGGTCCTTCGAGGGACGCAATTCCATTCAAACCGCCTGGCACATGGAGCACCAGCCGTGACCACGATGGCCCAGGCCCCGGCGCGGCGCGCATGGAGGGCGTCGCCGCTGGTGCTGGCGGCCATACTGCTGGCCTGGATGCTGGCCCTGGCCTCCGAATTCACCGGCACCCCGGGCTGGGTCCATCATCATCACCTGCTGACACCGGGCATGGACGCCTGGGCGAGCATTGGGCTGTTTCTGGCGGCCTGGCAGATCCATATCGCCGCCATGATGCTGCCTTCCACGTTGCCCATGATCGGCCATTTTCTTCACATGGCCGCAGCGCAGCCCCACCCCACCGCAGCCAGATCCGCTTTCCTGGCGGGATATCTCATCGTATGGACAGGCTTTGGTGTCGCGGCATCCCTGGCCTACCCGGGCGTTCACACAGTGGTCGAACACTGGCACTGGCTGGCATCCCGGCCGGAGGCCGGCGTGGGTGGCATACTGATATTGGCGGGGGCCTTCCAGTTCTCGGCGCTGAAGGATCGCTGCATGGACAAGTGCCGCCATCCGGTCGCCTTCCTGATGGCCCACTACCGCCGGGGCGTCCCGGCAGCCCTGCAGGTTGGCCTGCGGCACGGCCTGTTCTGCCTGGGATGCTGCTGGGCCCTGATGCTGGTGATGTTCGCCGTGGGCATCGCGAATCTCGCCTGGATGGCGCCCCTGGCACTGCTGATGCTCTATGAGAAAGCCGGCAGGGCTGGCGATCAGATCGTCCGCCCGGTGGGCATGGTGTTGATCGTGCTCGGGGTGGCCACGATGCTATCCAGCGGCCCGTTGCCCGTTGTCCATCATCATGGCTGATCCAGCCGCCCGTGCTCATCCTGTTTTTTTCTCATCTCCCACCATGTCCCGGTATCCATGCCACATGGCAAAGCCGATCCAGGGAAAGACCACGATCAGCGCGATGAGTGCGGTCAGCACCGACAGGCCAAACAGCGCGGTGATCAATGCCGCCCAAATCAGCATCGGACCCGGGTTTCGGCTAATGGCCTTCAAGCTGATCGCCATGGCGTCCACCACCCCCGCGCGACGATCCAGCATCGCGGGTACCGTGACCACACCCAGCGCGAAGGCAGCCAGGGCCAGGGCGGCGCCAGCCACCACCACGCCGATCAGGGAAACGATACCCCGGGAAGTGGACAGCATCGTGCCGAGCAATTCTCCCAGGCTCCCCGGTTGGCCCAGGGCCCCGACATTCATCACGCCGATCCAGAGGGCCATGAAGCCGGTCCAGACGAGGAACATGACCGCCAGCAGCGCCGCGAACAGCCACAGGGGGGAACCGAGCGCGGGGATGGCTCCAAGGCTTTTTCCGATCCCCAGATCAGCCCGATCCCCATGTTCCAGCCGGCGTCCGAGTTCGTTCACCCCCACCGCCAAAGCAGGTCCCACCAGCAGGAATCCGGATAGCAGCGCCATCGTGAGCCATGGCTGGCCCCAGGTGAGGCGGAGAATCACCAGTCCGAAGGCCGTCACCAGGAACCCGTGCACCAGTCCCGCCGGTGCCCGCCAAAGATCCTTCCCCCCCTCCGAAAGCCATTGCAGGGGGGCCCCGCCGGATATTCGGCGGATGGACGGGGTCCCGCTGTCCAGGGTCTTCCGTGGCTGAATTTCATCGGGATCCTCTGGATACCGGCGCTTGATCAGGTTGCCCACGATGGCATCTCCTTGGGCCAGGGCCCGGTTCGGGTTGATCTTTCCCCTCAAACCTACCTAGCAGATCGCTGCGGAGATTTCCGTCGCCGACGTGATCCATCGCCCATTTCCCGGGAAACACTTCGCCGATGGCCTGTGGGCGCGGGACGCAAAACGGGACTGGGTGGGGTGGAGCGGGGATCACGGCTTCGTGTGGAACCGCATATCAACCGGCGTCGTTCAGGCAAGGCGGATGCGCGCCATGATCCGATGAACGGTTCATTCACGATCGAGTCGTTGGAGCAACCTCTCGATATATATCTTGGGACCCACCATCACGGCTTCCTCGTCTCCCAGGTGAACCGAGATCCGTCCTGCCAACAACCCGGCCTGAAGCGAGGGCCTGTAAGTGATGAAGTCACCATGGTCTGTCCCTGGATGGTATCCCAGCTGGGACAGGGCCCCATGCAGGGTGGTAACAAACCGCTTCCTGTCCACGAATTGAACGGTAGCCGTTTCGCCCTTGAAGAAGGAAGCCATCACGGGCCCAAAAAGCAACCCGAAGAGCAAGCCGGCGAACAGACCGAAGGGAAGGACCTCGCCGAACGAGGACTGTTGCATTGCGGCGAAGAGCCACGACCATAGAAGGGCGAAGGGGATGAACGTGATCGAACCGATCATGACGGCCGTGCCGGCGAAGCTCCGGGGCTCCACCGAAAACAGGGGTGTGGTTCTCATGCTGGCTCCCGCGCTGTCTCCCTCCGCGACAGGTTTCCCTCCCACCGTAATCCCGCCCACCACACCTTTTCAAATCAGCCCCTTTTCGAACGTATCCGTCAGACCTGTTCGTTCAGGATCCTCTGGGATTGGGTCTGAGGGGTAGTCATGTCCCCGACAGCCCGCTGCAGCGCCTGCTGCCGTTGAAGGGTCGTCTGTTCGGCGCCTGGTTGTTGTGCAGTGACGTTGCTCGGGACCTGCTGGCCTTCCAGGGGGTCATTGAACTGTCCTTTTGGGGTTTGTTGATCCGCCGCCAATTGGCGGAGAGCGGCCAGTTCCCCTGTAAAGCCCTGTGGTGCCTCGTTACCTTCTCGGGCGACCTGCAGGCGCGCCTCGTTTGCCAGCGCGTGTTGGTCACGCCCCACCATGGCGGGTTCCTGAGTGGCCACCGTCGAACTCCGGATCGTATCCGGACCCGCGGTGGGGGGGGTCTGTTCGGCTTGCCGGGGATTGGGTTCGGGGCGGACGTTTTCCGTATCCCCGGCGGTGCCCCATTGGCGATCCTTGGGTGTCGACATCGCGGGATTGAATGCGGGCATTGTGACGTTCATGGGTTCCACCTCTTGTCTATACGTTCACATCGATCTCGACCTCTGCAATGGCCGAAGTCGTTCTCCAGCTGTGCGTATTCCAATAAAGCAAACGTCATGCCACATCCAAAGGCAACAGTGCCAGGGAGACCACATAAGTCATTGTTCATGGGCCACATGAGCCCCACAGGGCCGCATCCTCTCGAACAGGGAGGACAAGTCCGGCCTGGACCCGCGGGCATCATCCCCTGGGCGGAAGCGGCCTGATCATTCCAGGCCTGGCACGATCTTGCAGGCTTCCTCACGCCCTCCGCAGGGAGGATCGAACGCCCCCCACCCTGGCGCCCCGACCTAGAGCCCCCGGGGCGGCAGGGGGGGATACGCGGTCTGCAGACTCGGGGGCAGACGCGACGCCCCCATCAGCCACAGGTCGATGTGGCGCGCCACATCGCGCCCTTCGCCGATGGCCCACACCACCAGGGACTGCCCCCGGCTGGCATCGCCCGCCACGAAGACACCGGGAACCGGGGTCATCTTGTGCTCGTCGGCCTCCAGGGTGTGGCGGGGGGTCCGTTTCAGTCGTTCATCGTTCAGGCCCGCGGCCTCGGGGCCCTCGAAGCCGATGGCGATCAGGACCCGGTCAGCGGGCATGACGATACCGGCCTCCAGCACGATCTTTTCGGTGCGCCGCCCCTGATCATCCCGCTTCCATTCCACCCGCTCCAGTTCCAGGGCGTCGACCCGACCGTCTCGATCCCGGTCGAGAAAGCACGTCACATTGAGACGGAAGGCCCCCTCTCCCCCCTCCTGCAGGGCGTAGGTCTGCTGATGGACCTGGGGTGACTGGGGCCAGGGATTGTCGGCCTGCCGCACCTCGGGGAGAGGCGGATGGATACTGATCTGCACCACCGATTGCGCCCCCTGTCGATGCGCGGTGGCCACGCAGTCGGCCCCCGTATCCCCACCCCCCAGCACCACCACGCGCTCCCCCCGGGCATTCATGGCCGCATCCGGGGGGGCTCCGGCCTGGTGGCGGTTTTCGGCGCACAGGTAATCCATGCCGAACGCGATCCCCGCCAGGTCCCGACCCGGCACCGGTACATCCCGGGGCCGCTGGGCCCCGATGGCCAGGCAGACGGCGTCGAAACCCGCCTTGAGTTCATCGATGGACAGATCCTCACCCACGGCCACGCCACAGCGGAACTCGATGCCCTCATCCCGCAGTTGCTGCACCCGGCGCTCGACCTGGTGCTTGGGGAACTTGAAGTCGGGGATGCCGTAGCGCATCAGGCCGCCGATGGCGTCGTCCCGCTCGAACACCGTCACCCGGTGCCCGGCACGATTCAATTGCTGGGCCGCCGCCAGACCGGCCGGGCCACTGCCCACCACCGCCACCTGCTTTCCGGTGCGCCGGGATGGGGGTTCGGGGCGTATCCAGCCCGCCTCCCAGCCCCGGTCCACGATGGCCCGCTCGATGTCCTTGATGGTCACCGCATCGTCGTTGATGGCCAGGGTGCAGGCCGTCTCGCAGGGCGCCGGGCAGGTATAGCCGGTGAACTCGGGGAAGTTGTTGGTGGCATGCAGGCGGGCCAGCGCCTCCTGCCAGGCGCCCCGGTACACCAGGTCGTTCCAGTCCGGGATGATGTTGCCGATGGGGCAACCCGCCATGCAGGTGGGGACGCCGCAGTCCATGCAGCGCTCTCCCTGGGCGCGCAACTGCTGGGGATCCCACTGAAAGCGATAGATCTGGCGAAAATCCACCACCCGGGAGGCCGGTTCGCGATAGCCGATGGGCCGCCGGGGGTGGCGCAGGAATCCATCAGGATGGTTCTCGGACATGACGTGATCCCTCAGGCAATGGGTGCCGGTGGCTGGACCCGGATGTCCTGACCCCGGGAGAGGGCGTCCGCCACCACATGGGCGTACGCCTCGGGCACCACCTTCACGAACGTGGCCAGGGTCTGTGGCCACTGGGCGAGGATCTGCGCGGCCTTTTCGCTGCCGGTGCAGGCCACGTGATTCTCCAGCAGGCGCTGCAGCAGGGCCTGATCGCGGGGGTCGGTGACCGGCTCGACACGAATCCCCTCGGCATGGATGGCATCCTCCACATGCCCCTCCTCATCCCAGAGATAGGCCTCCCCACCGCTCATGCCGGCGGCAAAGTTGCGGCCGATGGGGCCGAGGATGACCGCAACGCCACCGGTCATGTATTCGCAGCCGTGGTCACCCACCCCCTCCACCACGCTCAGCGCCCCGGAGTTGCGCACGCAGAAGCGTTCGGCGCCTCGCCCGTTGAAATAGGCCTCGCCCCCCGTGGCGCCGAACAGGGCCACATTGCCGATGAGGGTGTTGTCGGCGGCCACATAGGGGGCGTCGGGGGGCGTTCTCACACTGAGCAGGCCACCGGAGAGGCCCTTGCCCACGTAGTCATTGGCGTCTCCTTCCAGATGCAGGGCGATCCCCCGGCACACGAAGGCCCCAAAGCTCTGTCCGGCCGTGCCCGTGCAGTGCACCTGGATCGTGCCCGGTGGCAGCCCGTCGCTCCCATACCGGCGGGTCACCTCGTAGCTGAGCAGGGTTCCGAAGGTGCGGTCACGGTTGCGCAACCCGATGGATACGCTCACGGGTTTCCCCGAGGTGAGCGCCGCATGGGCCTGGGCAATGACCTGATGATCGATCTTGCGGTCCAGGCCATGATCCTGCTCCCGAACCCTGCGGGGGGTGTCCCCGGAGCGCACCCGTCGCAGCAGGGCCGAGAGATCGGGCGTCGGCTTTCCGGGGTGTTCCACAGGCCGCGGCCGCAGGCAATCCACCCGGCCGATGAGCTCGTCCATCGTCCGGAAGCCCAGGGATGCCATGATCTCCCGCACCTCCCCGGCCACGAATCGCAGGTAATGGACGATGTGCTCCGGGCGCCCCTGGAAGCGTGCGCGCAGTTCGGGATCCTGGGTGGCCACCCCCACGGAGCAGGTATTGCAGTGGCATTTGCGCAGCATGATGCATCCCAGGGTGACCAGCGGCGCGGTGCCAAAACCGTATTCCTCCGCCCCCAGCAGGGCGGCGATCATCACGTCGCGCCCGGTCAGGAACCCGCCATCGGCCCGCACGGTGATCCTTGAGCGCAGTCCGTTGGCCATCAGCACCCGCTGGGTGTCCGCCAGGCCCAGTTCCCAGGGGGTGCCGGCATGTTTGATGGAGGTCTTGAGCGCCGCACCCGTGCCGCCGGAATCGCCGCTGATCAGCACCGCGTCGGCCCGGGCCTTGGCCACCCCGGCGGCGATGGTGCCCACATTGGCCTTGGCCACCAGCTTGACGTGGATCTGCGCGGTTGGGTTGGCGCACTTGAGGTCGTGAATGAGCTGCTGCAGGTCCTCGATGGAATAGATGTCATGGTGCGGCGGCGGCGAGATCAGGCCCACCCCCGGCACGGTGAACCGTACCCGGGCGATGCCCTCGTCCACCTTGCCCCCGGGCAGCTCACCGCCCTCCCCCGGCTTGGCCCCCTGGGCCATCTTGATCTCGATCTGCCGGGCCTGGGCCAGGTAACGGGCGCTCACGCCGAAGCGGCCACTGGCCACCTGCTTCATGGAGCACTCGCGTTCGGTGCCGAACCGTTCCGTCTGCTCGCCCCCCTCCCCCGTTCCCGACTTCCCGCCGATCCGGTTCATGGCGATGGCCAGCGCCTCATGGGCCTCCTGGCTCAGGGCCCCGAAGGACATGGAGCCCGTGGAGAAGCGCCGCAGGATGGACTCCACCGGCTCCACGGCATCCAACGGGATCGCGGTGGCCTCATCCGTGCCAAATCCCAGCAGGCCCCGCACGTTCAACAGCCCCCCGGCCTGCTCGTTGGCGTCACGGGCAAAATCCCGATAGGCGGCGGCATCGTTGTTGCGGGCCGCCTGCTGCAGCTTACCGATGCTGTAGGGATTCCAGTGATGCCGTTCGCCGTCCCGGCGCCAGTAGAGATGTCCGCCGGGGTCCAGCGGCAGTTCGGCGGTGATGGGCCGGCCAAAGGCCCGCTCGTGGGCGGCCAGGACGTCCTGCTCGATCTCCGCCAGACCCACGCCGGGCAGATGGGTCGTGGTGCCGGTGAACCAGGCATCGATCAACTCCTGATCCAGACCCAGGGACTCGAAGATCTGCGCCCCCTTGTAGGCCTGCAGGGTGGAGATGCCCATCTTCGACATCACCTTCAAAAGCCCCCCCTCCAGGGCCTTGCGGTACTGTGCGATGGCGGCACCGGCCTCCCCTTCGATCATGCCCTCATCCACCAGGGCACGGACCCCCTGATAGGCCAGCCAGGGATGAATGGCATCGGCGCCATAACCGATCAGGACACACAGGTCGTGGGCCGTATAGGGCTGGCCCGACTCCAGGACGAGGGCGGTGCGCATGCGCAGGCCGGAGCGGATCAGGTGATGATGAAGGGACGACACGGCCAGCAGCGCCGGGATCGCCACCCGCTCCGGGCCCACCGATGCGTCGCTCAGGAACAGGACACCGCCCCCTTCTTCGATGGTCTGCACGGCTGTGGCGTGCATGGCCCGTATGGCGGACTGCAGGGACAGCCCCCTGGGGTAGGTGATATCGACGGGGCGCGGGCGCAGATCTTCACGTTGGATCTTTCCAAGCGCATGCGCCTGGGCCTCACTCAGGATGGGGGATGGCAGATAGAGTTGCCGGCAGTGGGTCTCGCCTTCTTCGAGCAGGTTGCCGCGCGGGCCCACGTAGGCCCCCAGCGAGGTCACCAGGGCCTCGCGGATGTAGTCCAGGGGCGGATTGGAGACCTGGGCGAACTGCTGCAGAAAATAATGGCTCAAGGGGCGGGAGCGGGACGACAGCACCGCCGGCGGGGTGTCGTTGCCCATGGCACCGATGGGATCGCGCCCCGATTCGGCCATGGGCTTGAGGAACACCCGCAGGCCCTCCAGGGTGTAACCGAAGGCCCGCTGATACTGGTCCAGGGTGTGGGGCGGCGGTCCTCCCATGGCCGGCCCGGTGGCCATGGGTGGGTCTGCGGGCAGGGTCAGGCGGTGCTCCTGCAGCCAGCGGCCATAGGGCCGTCCGGCCAGTTCCGAAAAGATCCGGGTCTCGGGGACGATGCCCCCACGGTCCGGGTCGAGCACGAACAGGGCCCCGGGATGCAGTCGCCCCTTGCGCAGGATCTGATCCGGCGGGATCTCCAGCACCCCCGTCTCACTGGCCATGATCAGGCGTCCGTCCCGGGTGATGCTGTACCGGCAGGGTCGCAGGCCGTTGCGGTCCAGCACCGCCGCAATGCGCTGGCCGTCGGTGGCCACCACCAGGGCCGGGCCGTCCCAGGGCTCCATCAGGGTGCTGTGGTATTCGTAAAAGTCCCGGCGCTCCGCCGGCAGCCCGGGATCCTTCTCCCAGGCCTCGGGAATGAGCATGCGCAGGGCATGGGGCAGGCTGCGACCGGTGAGCGCCAGCAGCTCCACGACGTGATCCAGCTGGGCGCTGTCACTGAGGCCCTCCCCGGTCAGGGGTTTGACCTTGTCCATGTCCTTGCCCAGCTGAGGCGATGCCAGCGTGGATTCCCGGGCCCGCATCCAGTTCTGGTTACCCCGCAGGGTGTTGATCTCCCCGTTGTGCACCAGATAGCGATAGGGATGGGCCAGGTCCCAGGCCCCCAGGGTGTTGGTGGAAAAGCGCGCATGGACGAGCACCAGCGAGGAGGTGACCCGGGCATCGGACAGGTCCGGGAAGTAGCTCCGGAACTGCCCGCAGGTGAGCAGGCCCTTGTACACCACCGTGGTCCGCGACAGGGAGCAGATGTAGAACGTCTCCGCCCCGGCCCCCACCAGATGCCGGTACTGCACCTCGTTCTCGATGGCACGCCGCAGGACGTACAGCCGCACATCCAGGGCCTGGGGTTCCAGCGCCTGGGTCGGCCGGACGAAGAACTGCCAGGTCTGTGGTTCGCTATCCAGCGCGGTCTGGCCCAGTCCCTGATTGTGGGTGGGCACCTGCCGCCACCCGATGAGATCGAAGCCCTCGGCCTGGCAGCGCCGGGTGATCAGGGTCCGGATGGCCGCCCGGTGATCCCCGTCCCGGGGCATGAAGACCTGGGCCACGCCATAGTCATCCCGGTCACCCAGGCCCGGCACCAGGCTGGAGAGGAAGGCATGGGGCTTTTGCAGGAGCATGCCGGCGCCGTCGCCGGTGTTCTCCTCGGCGCCGCGGGCGCCCCGGTGGTCCAGGTTCTCCAGGCATTCGAAGCCATCCTCGATCAGCCCATGGCTGGCATGCCCATCCAGGTGGGCCAGTACGCCCACCCCACAGGCGGCATGCGGGGGGATTCGATCCTCCCGGGTAGGGTCTGCTTCCCGGGCTACTGGCCCGTCATGGGGATACGGGAATGCCGTCATGGAAATGGTCCTGACCTGAGTGGGTGAAACAGGCGCGACATTGCCGGATCATTCTGCGCCCGGGCACCGGTAGGATCAACGCACCGCGCTCAGGGCCGGATGGTAGAGGCTTGATCTCCATCCCCCTCGACTTGATGCCCGCCCACGAACATCATGGAGGGATGGACAGAATCCCCCTCCAGTAGCGGCGGAATCACCGTGACCCCTGATCAGATCCTGATCCTCACCATCCTGCTCACCTCCATCGGCATGTTCCTGTGGGGTCGCTGGCGGCATGACATGGTGGCAGTGGGCGCCCTGCTGGCCTGCGTGCTGTCTGGGTTGGTGGTGCCGACAGAGGCCTTTGGTGGGTTTGGGCATCCGGCGGTGATCACGGTGGCCTGCGTGCTGGTGCTCAGCCGCGGCCTGCAGCTCTCGGGCGCGGTGGATGTGCTCAGCCGCGCGGTACTGCCAACCAGGGCGGGGCCGACACTCAGTATCGCGGCACTGGTCGGCCTGGCGGCGGTGCTCTCCGGCTTCATGAACAATGTGGGTGCCCTGGCGCTGCTCATGCCCGTGGCGGTGCAGCTGGCGGACCGCCTGGACCTCACACCGGGCAGGGTGCTCATGCCGCTGGCCTTTGGATCCATCCTGGGCGGCACCACGACGCTGATCGGGACACCGCCCAACCTGATCGTATCGGGGTTTCGGGCCGAACGGGACGGCCTCGATGGGTTCGGGATGTTCGACTTCACCGGCGTGGGCCTGCCGCTGGCATTGGTGGGCGTGCTGTTCATCGTCCTGATCGGCTGGCGCCTGGTGCCCCGCCGCGAACAGCCGGGGGCATCCGGCTTTGACACCGGCGCCTACACCACGGAGGCACGGGTACCCGAGGGCAGTAAGGCCGCGGACATGCGGCTGCATGAGATCGAATCCGTCCTGGACGAAGCCGACGCCCAGATCATCGGCCTGATCCGTAACGAAGTGAAGATGACCGCCCCCAGCGGCGGCCGGTTGGTCAAGGCCGGCGATATCCTGGTGATCGAGGCCGAGGTGGAGGCCTTGTCCAGCGTCCTCGGCACCCTGGGGCTGGAACTGGAAGAAGCCGCACCCAACGGGGAGCCGGAGGAGGACCATGGCAAGGCGTCAAGGGATACCCCCCGTGAAAAGGACCAGGCCAAGACCCCGAAACGATCCGCGGGCGACGATTCAAGACCCGGTGAAGGGGAAGACCAGGAGGAGGGATCCGACCAACCGGCGGAACGCAGCGACGATATCGTCCTGGTCGAGTTGGTGGTCAGGCCCGCGTCACCGCTGGAGGGTCGATCCGCCAGGGATATCCTGCTGCGCTCCCGCTATGGCCTGAACCTGTTGGCCATCTCCCGTGATGGCGCCCGCACCAAGGCCCGCCTGCGCACCCTGAAGATCAGGCCGGGCGACCTGCTGCTGATGCAGGGGCCCTCCGACACCATCACCGAATTCGCCTCGGATTTCGGCTGTGTGCCCCTGGCGGAGCGGGAACTGCGCATCCCCGACAAGCGCAAGGCCATCGCCGCCACGGGGATCATGCTGGTGGCGGTGGCCGTGGCGGCACTGGGCCTGTTACCGGCGGCAGTCACCTTCGCGGCCGGGGTGCTGGCCTCCATGGCCCTGCGCACGGTGCCGCCCCGTTCCGTCTATGCATCGGTGGACTGGCCGGTGATCGTACTGCTGGCGTCCCTGCTGCCGGTGGCCGGTGCCATGCAAAGCACCGGGGCGGCGGACCTGATTGCCCGCTTTCTTCTGGATCACCTGGCCCAGGGCAATGCCATCCTGGGCCTGACCCTGATCCTGATCACCACCATGATCCTCACCGACCTGATGAACAACGCCGCCACTGCGGCGGTCATGGCGCCGATCGGACTGGGCGCGGCCCTGCAACTGGGGGTCAACCCGGACACCTTCCTGATGGCCGTGGCCATCGGCGCCTCCTGCGCCTTCCTCACCCCCATCGGCCACCAGAACAACACCCTGATCCTGGGGCCGGGCGGATTCCGTTTCGGGGACTACTGGCGCATGGGGTTACCGGTGGATCTCCTGGTCATCACCGTCAGCATCCCCATGCTGCTGCTGGTGTGGCCCCTATAACGCCTTCGCCGCAGGCACCAAGGGTGAAGATATCCCCAGGTCTGGGAAGGTGACCCGCGATACGGTTGTGTGAAGACGCCTTGTCTAATCCTGACGGAACGGGACTTTCCGGAACGCCCCTTTTAACCACGAAACAAGCAGTTACAGCGCCTGAACATGATTTGACCAATCTGTATACAGGCCGCGGGCCGGCGCGGCCTGTGGCGCATTCATGACATTTTGCCCACAAGGTCATCCACAGGTTCTGTGGATGACCGCAGGGTTCAGACCTGCTCGTGCAAACCGCACTCGCGCTTGAGGCCGAAGAACCTCATCTGCTCGGGGCGTTCGATCTCGTGAACGGAGCGGGTACTGTGCACATCGCCGATGGAGAGATAGCCCTGGTACCACAGGGGGTGGTAGGGCAAACCGTGCCGGGTGAGGTACTGGTGCACGTCGCGGTCGGTCCAGTCGATGATGGGGTGGATCTTGGCCCTTCCGTTCTTCCAGGTCACCACCCCAAGCCCGGCACGAGTCCCGGACTGCTGGCGACGAAGGCCCGCCAGCCAGGCATCCGCCCCCTGCTCCTTCAAGGCCCGCTGCATGGGTTCCACCTTGTTGATGCGGTTGTACCGCCTCAGTCCCTCCAGGCCCTGCTCCCACAGGCGTCCGAACCGGGCCTCCTGCCAGGCGGATGACCAGGGGGAGCGGTACACCTTCAGGTTCAGACCGAGCTGCTCCGTCAGCTCATCCACGAAACGGTAGGTCTCCGGGAAGAGGTAGCCCGTGTCCACCAGGAGGACGGGGATCTTCGGCCGTGCCCGGGTGACCAGATGCAGCATCACCGCGGCCTGAGCCCCGAAGCTGGAACTGAGCACGATGCGCTCCCCGAAGCAGCCCAGGGCCCAATCCACGCGGGCGTCCGCCGGCATGGGCTCCAATTCACGGTTGATCCTCTCCAGGGTGTCTCGATCGCCTGAGATCCGATGGGGCACGTGCATGGGGTCGATCCTCCTGGTGTGGTGGGACATGTGGGTGTTGAAGATGGCCCCACCTTAACCAGGATTGATATCGCACAAAAAAGAATAAATAGTTGTTTTTCAATTCCATCCCGTTCTTTATGGGTCGGCGGCATCCATACCCGATCGATCTGGATCCATTCTTATAAATTCTTTTTAGCGATTGATATTTCGCATTATCTTGGCTGCCCAGTGGCCCTCTGCCGCACCCCTTCAGGAACAAGAGGATGAGCATGTATCGGTACAACGAATGGGATCAGGCCCTGCTTGAGGAGCGCGTGGAACAATTCCGCCATCAGACCGGCCGTTTCCTGTCCGGGCAATTGAGCGAGGAGGCCTACCGGCCACTGCGGCTGATGAACGGCCTGTACCTCCAGCGCCATGCCCCCATGCTGCGGGTCGCCATCCCCTATGGCCTGCTCAGCAGCACGCAGCTACGGGGCCTGGCCCGGGTGGCAGGTGACCACGACCGGGGTTTCGGGCACTTCACCACCCGCCAGAACATCCAGTTCAACTGGCTCCGTCTGGAACAGGTACCGGGGGTGCTCGAAACCCTGGCCGAAGTGGGGCTGCACGCCATTCAGACCAGCGGCAACTGCATCCGCAATGTCACCTGCGACCCCCTGGCCGGACTGACGCCCGAGGAGGTGGATGATCCACTGCCATGGTGCGAGGTCGTGCGTCAGTGGGCCACGCTGCACCCGGAGTTCGGCCATCTGCCGAGAAAGTTCAAGATTGCGGTCACCGCCAGCCCCCGGGACCGGGCCGCCACGCGGATCCACGACGTGGGCCTGCGATTGATCCGGGATCCCTCGGGTGCACCGGGATTCCGGATCAGCGTGGGTGGCGGTCTGGGTCGAGACCCCCATCTGGCCAGGATCCTGCGCGACTTCCTGCCCGCCGATGATCTGCTGGACTACCTCACCGCCATCCTGCGCGTGTACAACCTGAACGGGCGCCGGGACAACCTCTACAAGGCGCGCATCAAGGTGCTGGTGAATAGCCTGGGCCTTCAGGCGTTCAAGGAGCAGGTGGAATCGGAATGGGTACAGATCCGCCGGGAACAACCGGTATCCGCCCTGGAGGCCCATGCCCGCGTCAGCGAGCGGTTTGTCAGGCCCGCTTATAGGAAGGGCGGACCGTCCCGGCCCCCTGCCCTGCCGACCGACGCGGGCACCGGCCAGGACGCGGCCTATGGCCGCTGGCTCAGATTCAACACCCGCGCTCACCGGCAAACCGGCTACCGGGTCGTGTTCATCCCATTGAAGGGGCCTGGGCGGGCACCCGGAGACCTGACCGATCACGAGATGCATGCCCTGGCCGACCTGGCCGAACGCCATGGTTTCGGCACGCTGCGCAGCACCCACGATCAGAATCTGCTATTGCCGGACGTCCCCATGGCCGACCTGCCCGCCCTGTGGCAGACCCTGGAGTCTCTGGGACTGGCCCATGCCCATATCGGCACCCTCACGGACATGATCGCCTGCCCGGGGCTGGATTACTGCAACCTGGCCAATGCCGCCACGCTGCCGCTGGCCCGGGACATACAGCAGCACTTTGATGACCTGGACTACCTGCATGACCTGGGCGACGTGCAACTGAACCTCTCCGGGTGCGTGAATGCCTGCGCCCACCATCATGTGGGCCACATCGGCCTGCTGGGCGTGGAAAAGCAGGGGGCCTCCTGGTACCAGATCCAGTTGGGAGGGTCCTCCGGCGAGCAGGCCCGGCTGGGCCGGGTGCTCGGACCCGCCGTCCCCGCCGACAAGGTGGTGGATGCCCTGGACAGGCTGCTCAAGGTCTACCTGGATCAACGCCAGCCCGAGGAACCCTTCCTGGACACGGTGCAGCGCATCGGTCTCAAACCCTTCAAGGAGCACCTGTATGGCCCTGATCACCCTCGACGGGCGGATCGTGCCCGATCCATCGCGTCCGATACCTGAACACCCGGAAGAAGCCATGACGGGGGAGGCACTGCCCGACCTGCATCAATGGCGAGGGATCATGGCCCATGAGGCCGTGCCCGAGGGCATGGACAGCGTACTCCTGCAGCCCGAGGATCCGCTCGCGGACCTGCTCCCCCGGTTGGAGCACCTGAAGCGGGTGGCCCTGAACTTCCCCCGGGCCGGTGATGGACGCCCCTACAGCATGGCCCGACAACTGCGCTGGCGTCATGGCTTCAGCGGGGAGCTGAGGGCGGTGGGCGACGTCCACCTGGACCAGCTGGATGCCATGCGACGCTGCGGGTTCGACAGCTTCGAATTGTCGGAGGGCGATCCTGTCACACAGGCCCCGAGGTATCTGCAGGGCCCCCGCGCCTACCCGCACTGGCAGGACCCTGCCACCCTACCGGGATAGCCCATGGATCATTTCCCCATCCTTCTGGATCTGCACGAACGCCCCTGCCTGGTGGTGGGCGGCGGTCGGGTGGCGGCACGCAAGGCCCGACGCCTGCACCAGGCCGGGGCCCGGGTGCACCTGCTGACGCCGCACCTGACCCCCTCCCTGGCCGAGGCAGTCGATCAGGGCCTGTTCGCGCATCAGGCAGGCCGGTTTCATCCCGAGGCCGTGGATGGCATGACACTGGTCATCGCCGCCACGGATGATGAGATCGTGAATCGGGCGGTCTACAACGCGGCCCGGCAGCGGGGCATCCTGGTGAACGTGGCCGACAGACCGGCGCTGTGCAGCTTCATCATGCCGGCGGTGGTGGATCGCAGCCCGTTGCTCGTGGCCATCGGCACCGGTGGCGCAGCGCCGGTCCTGGCGCGCGCGCTGCGCGCCCGGCTGGAGGTGCTGCTGCCGCGAGATCTGGGGGCGTTGGCGCAACGGGCGGGCGACTGGCGCGAGCGGGTGGCCCAGGCCCTGCCTGAGCCGGGTCCACGTCGACGGTTCTGGGAGGCGCTGCTGGAGGGGCTATGGCAGCCGGGCATGGACAGGCCACCCCAGGACGAAGATTTCTCCCGCCTGCTGGACACCTGGCACAAGGCGCAAAAACCCGAGGGGGAGGTGGCATTCATTCCCTGCCCCGGGGATCAGCCGGAACAACTGACCCTCCAGGCCCTGCGGGTCTTGCAGCACGCGGATGTGATCATCCATGACCCAGGCACGCCGGCCCAGGTCCTGGACTATGCCCGTCGCGAGGCGGAATGGATCCCGGCGGGCCAGTGCAGCGACCGCAAAGGCATGCCCCGGAGCCCCACGCTGCCGGTCATGATGCGTCACGTCCGCGGCGGCGCCCGGGTGGTGCGTATTGGCCAGACCGATCCCCGGGATCCCTTCGCTGCCGACCGCGCCACACTTAACCAGCTGGGCATCCGGGTCTTCCCGGTACCGGGGGTCGTGGGCCCGGCTGCGAGTGTCTCCCAGGCGATGGCCAGTTGACTCAAGTCATGTGCCACTTGAAACCTCCGCTTTTGCGGATTATCAATATAATCCACTCCAGCGAATGATCAAGAGGATATCCATCATGTCCCCGGCCCTTGCATCCACCCGTCCGATCCCCCGGCTCCGGTTACTGCTCTGCCTGCTGACCGCCCTGACCCTCGCGCCCATCACCGCACCGGCCTCCGATCATCGCGTCGCCGAATCCTCGCCCCTGGGGCAACGGATCGCCACCGACCAGGACATCAAGGTCTTCAAGACCCGGAACTGCGGCTGTTGCAACGACTGGGTCACCCATATGGAACGGGAAGGTTTCAGCGTCGAGGCCGTGGACGTGAGCCAGGAAGAACTCAACCGCCTCAAACACCGCGGTGGCCTGCACCCAGGGATGGGGTCCTGCCACACGGCCTTCATCGACGGCTATCTCCTCGAAGGCCATGTACCCGCCGAAGACGTGCGCCGCCTGCTGGAGGAGCAACCGGATGTTGCCGGACTCGCCGTGCCCGGGATGCCGGCGGGGTCCCCTGGCATGGAGATGGGTGACCGCTTCGACCCCTTCAACGTCATCACCTTTGATCGCAGCGGCCAAAGCCGGGTATTTTCACAGCACAATCAGGACTGAGACCTCTCGGCTCCAATGGGAAAACAGAACAAGACCCTCGCCTTGAGCGTGCTCATGATGCCGGACATGGCCCACTTCACCGGCCATGGGCTCGGCGGTGCCTCGCTCCAGCTCCCGGACCCGGTGGCCCATGAGCGCAACCACCGCCGCGCAAACCCCCAGAAAGGGTACCGGCGCCTCGTGAGCCGCCTGTTCGCGCAGCAGGACAACCACATCACCCACCCCATCGATGGAGCCTGGGCACAGGCTGCCTACCCCAACGGAGAAGCCAGTGTCAGGTTGGGTCCTCATCATCGGTGTGCCACAACATGATCGGTGTATGTCCCTGACTTGATGCAGTGCCTGAGTCGGGCGTCCCCGGAGGGCATAAAGATGGCAGACAACAGGCGAAGCAAGGCGGTCACCGAAGGCTTCAGACGTGCGCCCAATCGGGCCATGTTGCGCGCGGTAGGCTTCGGGGACGGGGATTTCGACAAACCCATTATCGGTGTGGGCAACGCCCACAGCACCATCACCCCCTGCAATATCGGCATCGGCGCCCTGGCGCAACGGGCCGACGAGGCCCTGCGTGCGGCCGGCGCCATGCCACAGCAGTTTGGCACCATCACCATCTCCGATGGCATCTCCATGGGCACCGAGGGGATGAAGTATTCACTGGTGTCCCGGGAGGTGATCGCCGACTCCATCGAGACGGTGGTCCAGGGACAGAGCATGGACGGCATCCTGGTCACCGGCGGCTGCGACAAGAACATGCCTGGAGCCATGATCGCCCTGGCCCGCGTCAACATTCCGGGTATCTTCGTCTACGGCGGTACCATCAAGCCCGGCCGGTACAAGGGCCGGGACCTGACCATCGTCAGCGTCTTCGAGGCGGTGGGCCGGTACGCCGCAGGCAACCTGAGCGATGAGGATCTGCGGGGTATCGAGAGGAATGCCTGCCCCGGCGCGGGCTCCTGCGGCGGCATGTACACCGCCAACACCATGTCCAGCGCCTTCGAGGCCATGGGCATGAGTCTCGCGGGGTCCTCCACCCAGTCCGCGGAGGACCAGGAGAAGGGCGATTCCGCGGCCCGTTCCGCCGAGGTGTTGCTGGAGGCCATCAGGGCGGACCGCAGGCCGCGGCAGATCATGACCCGAAAGGCATTCGAGAACGCCTTCGCCGTGACCATGGCCCAGGGCGGTTCCACCAATGCCGTCCTGCATCTGCTGGCCATTGCCCATGCAGCGGAAGTGGACTTCTCCATCGATGACGTCGAGAGGATCCGTCGCAGGGTGCCGGTGCTGTGCGACCTCAAGCCCTCGGGCACGTATGTCACCAGCCAGTTCCACGCCGTGGGGGGGACCCCCGTGGTCATGAAGATCCTGCTGGAGGCCGGGCTGATTCATGGAGACTGCCTCACCATCACCGGCCAGACCGTGGCCGAAACCCTGGAAGGGATCCCCGCGACACCGCCGGCGCACCAGGACATCATCCGCCCCATGGAGAACCCCCTGTACCGGCAGGGCCATCTGGCAGTCCTCAAGGGCAATCTGGCCGAACAGGGTGCGGTGGCGAAGATCACGGGGCTGAAGAAGACCGCCATCACCGGTCCGGCGCGGGTCTTCAACTCCGAGGAGGAGTCCATGGACGCCATCGTCCATGACAGGATCCGGCCCGGCGACGTCCTGGTCATCCGCTACGAGGGCCCCAGGGGTGGTCCGGGTATGCGGGAGATGCTCTCACCCACCTCGGCCATCATCGGCGCCGGACTGGGGGACCAGGTGGGCCTGATCACCGACGGGCGCTTCTCCGGAGGGACCTACGGGATGGTGGTCGGCCACGTGGCCCCCGAGGCCTATGTGGGGGGGGCCATCGCCCTGGTGGAGGAAGGCGACACCATTACCATCGACGCTGGAAGGAACCTGCTGCAACTCCATGTCTCCGATGTGGAGCTGGCCAAGCGGCGCGAGCGATGGCAAAAGCCCGCGCCACGCTACCGCCGCGGTGTGCTGGCGAAGTACGCCAAACTGGTCTCCCCGGCCAGTCTGGGCGCAGTCACCGATGCGGATCTGGAGTGATCAGGGCCGCGTGATCCCACGGCCATCCGGGCAACTGCAGAGGCTCAGGGGACTGGGCTTCGAGCGCCAATCCCCCACCGGATCCCCCCGGATCATACCCTCACGTTCCTCCTGAGGATCCCGCCTGCCCCCCCATGGGGTGGCCAATGGTGGCCAATCGGGCTTGACCAGGATCAAGGGGCATGATTTCGGACAAGGACCACAATGCAGGTCCTCCCCCTCTGATGCACCCTCACGGTACCGGCATGCAACACGTCCTTCTCAAGACATGGCAGCAATACTCCGCCGCCCCCCACCGGATGATGTTCCTGCCCGGCATGGCACAACTCGTACTGGTGATGATCTACTGGATGGCCGAGCTGGCCGGCCGATACACGGCCTGGTGGTCCCCCCTGTCCCTGAACGTGCCCGGTTTTGCCATCCACCCGTTCCTCATGCTCTACGGGATATTCCCATTCTTCATGTTCGGTTTTCTCATGACCACCTACCCACGGTGGATGAATGGCACGGAGATCCCCCGTTCCCGCTATGTGCCGGCGTGGGCCGCACTCACCGGCGGCATGGCATCGTTCCATCTGGGACTGTTCACCCATGGCATATGGGTCACGCTGGGTCTCCTGCTCTTCCTGGGGGGATGGATCCTGGCGCTGGCGGCCTTATGGGACGTCTACCGCCGGGCACCGGGACGCGACCGCTATTACGAGACATGGCTCAACGCCGTGCTGATCGCCGGCTGGGTGGGGGCGCTGGCCTGGCTGGTCTGGTGGATGGGCGGGCCCACCCAGTGGTATGTCCTCTCCCTGAAAACGGGATTCTGGTTCTTTCTGGTGCCGGTGCTGGTGATCGTCGGCCACCGGATGATCCCCTTCTTCTCCAGCTGCGTGCTGCGACCCTACACCATGATTCAACCCCGCTGGTCCCTGCCACTCATGGCCCTGGCGGTGATCAGTCATGTGGTGCTCACCCTCTCCGGCCACTGGCAGTGGCGCTTTGTCACCGACTTCGCCCTTGCCTTCCTGGCCCTGCACCACGGCTGGCACTGGGGTTTCGTTCGTGCCCTGAGTGACCGGCTTCTGGCCATCCTGCACATCGCCTGGGCCTGGTTCGCCGTGGGCATGACGCTTTATGGCGTGCAGAGCCTGGCGATGCTGGTCACCGGACAATGGTGGCTCGGACATGCCCCACAGCACGTGCTGGCCCTGGGTTTCATCACCACCATGACCCTGGGCATGGCCACCCGGGTCACCCTGGGGCACTCGGGACGGGCGCTCCGGGTGAACGGGTTCACCTGGGTCTGCTTCCTCTCCCTCTCCGGCGCCACCCTCACCCGTCTGGCGGCTGACCTCCCCTGGCTGCCAGGAGGGGCCTTCGGACCCCTCAACCTGGCCACTGCCTTCATCTGGCTGGCCTTCATCACCCCATGGGCCCTGTACTACGGCCCCATGCTCTGGCAGGCCCGCGTGGATGGTCGGGCGGGGTGAAGCTGTGCACGGCCAAGCAGACAGACCCAGTACTGGCCAGCACTTTTGACCCACCCCCGGGGTGGCAGCGCTGCCATCATCCACCCGCCGCGCACCTTCCCCCGGCCGAGCCGCGTCAGCTTCGCCCGCAAGCTGGGTGAGTTTGTAGCAAAGCACACAAGCCGCCACCTGTGGGGTACGGCGATAGATCACTGTTGAAACAATGGTTTCAACAGGAACTCCCGGTCTGGCCCGGAATCTGCTTCATGAACCTGGGCAAGCAGGGCTTTTCGCTTGTCTGCATGGCATGCGTTATATACGGAAAAACATAACGACAACCCATAAGGTCCCCCATGCAACCGGAAATCGAGGGGCAGTTCTGGTTCAAGCTGCAAGGCCAGCCCTTCCTGGGCAGCGCCCGGATTCGGCTGCTTGAGCAGGTGGCGGCCACCGGCTCCATCTCGGCGGCCGCGCGCGCCATCGGCATGAGTTACAAGGCGGCCTGGGAGGCCATCGACGCCATGAACAACCTGTCGGATCAGCCCTTGCTGAAACGGCAGGCCGGTGGACGCCATGGCGGCGGCACCCGGCTCACGGCCCATGGCGAGCAGGTGATTGCCCAGTACCGGGCAGCCGAACAGGCCTACCAGGCGTTTCTGGAGCAGATGGCCCAATCCACCGGCGAACCGGGGGATGTCTGGTCTCTCATGAGGAAACTCTCCATGCGCACGACAGCAAGGAATCACTACCAGGGCAAGGTCTCCCGGATCACTCAGGGGACCGTCAGCGATGAAGTGACGGTGGACATCGGCCATGGCCTGGAAATCCACGCAGTGGTCACCCACGAGGCGGGGCAGGAGCTGGGCCTGGACCAGGGCAGGGAGGTCCATGTGCTGATCAAGTCCTCCTTCGTGGTGCTGGACGGGATGACCGGAGACCTGCGCGTCTCCGCCCGCAACCGTTTGCCGGGCACGGTCGCCCACGTGGGGGCGGGCCCGGTGAATGCGGAGGTCAAGCTGGACCTGGGCCATGGCCGTGTGCTCACCGCCATCGTCACCCGCGAGGCCCTGGACGAGGGCTGGCTCACCCAGGGGGCCGGGGCCTGTGCCCTGATCAAGGCCTCCCATGTACTGCTGGCCGTCACCGATTGATCTGAATCAACCCGGCATAAATCAAATTGATATAAATCAAAAAGGACATGGCCATGAAAACCCGCTTCCCCCGCCTCCTTGTCACGGCGCTGCTGCTTCTCCTCCCCCCGCTGGCCACCGCCACGGAATTGAGGATTGCCACGGCCGCCAACTTTCTGGGCACGCTCCAGGACCTTACCGCCCGCTATGAGCAGCAGACCGGGCAGCGTTTCCGCATCAGCAGCGGGTCCTCCGGTGCACTGTATGCGCAGATCACCCATGGCGCCCCCTTCGATCTGTTCTTTTCCGCCGATGTGCTGCGTGCCCGGACCCTGGTGGACGATGATCTGGCTCATGAAGACTCCCGGTTCACCTATGCCGAGGGCGTGCCCGTGCTGTGGTCCAGCCGCGAGGATTGGCTGGAGGACCCCGAGGCCGTCCTGACGGAGGGGGCGTATCGCTCGCTGTCCATCCCCAATCCCCGTAATGCGCCCTATGGGGTTGCGGCTCAGCAGATCCTGGAAACCCTGGAGGTCTGGGACAGGTTGAACGAGGAGGGTCGCCTGGTGCGCGCACAAACCATCACCCAGGTCTACGCCCAGACCGCCTCCGGTGCCGCCGAACTGGGCTTTGTGGCCCTGTCGCAGATCCAGGACGAATCGGGGGACATCCCCGGCTCTCACTGGATCCCCCCGGCGGAGTGGTTCGATCCCATTGAACAGCAGGCCGTCATCCTCAAGCGGGCAGGCGATCTGGAGAGGGCCCGGGACTTCATGGACTGGATGCGGGGTGAAGAGGCCGCAGGGATCATCGAAGCCGCCGGGTACGCGGTCCATTGATCCTCATGGAGGGAGCTCAGCGGCATGTTCGGCATCAACGACAGTGACCTGACCGCCCTGTGGATCACCCTCAAGCTGGCGGTGATCAGCACGAGTATCCTCATGGTGCTGTGCGCCCCGCTGGCCTGGTGGCTGGCCCATACCCGGTGGCGGGGCAAGGTGATGATCGAGGCGCTGGTGGCCATGCCGCTGGTGCTGCCCCCCACGGTGATGGGCTTTTACCTGCTGGTCCTGCTGGGGCCCAGGGGGGCCGTGGGGGGGATTCTGGAGGAGTTCGGGGTGGGGCATCTGGCCTTCACCTTCACCGGCCTGGTGATCGGCTCCATGATCTACTCCCTGCCGTTCGTGGTGCAGCCCCTGCAGAATGCCTTTGCCGCCACCGGCGGGCGGGTGCTGGAAACAGCGGCCACCCTGAGGGCCGGCCCCCTGGACCGTTTCTTCACCGTGGTGTTGCCCATGGCGCGACGCGGCATCCTCACCGCGGCGGTGCTCTCATTCGCCCACACCCTGGGGGAGTTCGGGGTCATCCTGATGATCGGGGGGAACATCCCCGGTCAGACCCAGGTGGCCTCCATCGCCATCTACGATCACGTGGAGGCCATGGACTATGCCTCGGCCCATGCCCTGTCCCTGCTGCTGGTGATCCTGGCCTTCATCCTGTTGATGAGCGTGTACGGACTGAATCGACGCTTCAAGGTCGTGGGGGTGGCGTGATGGGCATCCATGCACGCTTCTTTCTGGATCGGGGCGACTTCACCCTGGACGTGGACCTGGAGATCCCCGGGCGGGGCGTGACCGCGCTGTTCGGTCGCTCCGGTTCCGGCAAGACCACGGTGCTGCGCTGCCTGGCGGGTCTGGAACGCATCCGTGAGGCACGGCTCATCTTCAATGGCGAGACCTGGCAGGATGGCGCCCGGTGGCTGCCGGTGCACCAACGGCCCCTGGGCTACGTGTTTCAGGAGGCCAGCCTGTTCCCCCATCTCAGGGTGCGGGACAACCTGCTCTATGGCTTCAGGCGGCTGCCCCCCGAACAGCGCCGCCTGGAACTGGACGAGGTGGCGCACCTGCTGGGCCTCACGGACCTGATGCAACGCTTTCCGGATGCCCTCTCCGGCGGGCAGCGGCAGCGGGTGTCCATCGGCCGGGCCCTGCTCACCAGTCCGCGGCTGCTGCTCATGGACGAGCCCATGGCCTCCCTGGATGGGACCAGCAAGGGGGAGATCCTGCCTTACCTGGAGCGGCTGCGGGATGAGCTGTCCATCCCTGTGGTCTATGTGAGCCACTCCATCGAGGAGGTGGCCCGCCTGGCGGATCACATGGTGCTGATGGAAGACGGACGCGCCCTGGCCCAGGGGCCGCTGCAGGACCTGCTCACCCGCACGGACCTGCCCCTGGCCCACAGCGAGCAGGCCTCGGCGGTGATCGAGGGCGCCGTGGCCGCCCACCACGGGGCCGATCATCTCACCGAGGTGGCCTTCCCCGGGGGGCGGCTGGTGGTTTCCCATCAGGACCGGGCCATCGGTGCCCCCCTGAGGGTGCGCATCCTGGCGCGGGATGTCTCCGTGGCCCTGGAGCGCCCCGAGTCCTGCAGCGTGCTCAATGCAATTCCGGTCCGGATCACTCAGATCAGTGATGATCCCCATCCCGGACACGTGATCCTGAACCTGGCGGCGGGGGAGCATCAGATCCTGTCCAGGATCAGCGCGCGCTCCCGCCGGCAACTGGAACTGTCGCCGGGGCAGGCTGTGTGGGCGTTGGTCAAGGGGGTCGCCGTCGCATGACTGCTGCGGCGGCTTAGGTGCGGAGCTGCTCCTGCAGCTCCGGGGTGACCACGATGTCCTCGTAATCCGGGTTGCTGGCCCGTAGGCGGAACTGGCCGCTGGGATCCTTGAGCACCTTGCGCAGCAGGTACTGGTTGTCGCCCGCGCCATCCTGACGCTCGATGGCCAGGATGTCGAGGGATGATCCTCGCCGCCGGTGATCAGTTGGGGGTGGCCTTGCGGAGCAGGCAGTTCAGCCACTGCTCCTGCCGGTCGGGGCGTCGATCCTCGGTGAGCCAGCAGTCCAGGCCAGCCAGACCGGTGAGGTCCTGGATCCACTGACGGATCTGGTCTTCATTGGCATCGGTGAAGCGTCGGCCGTTGCGGTCACGCTCACCCGTGCCCAGCTTGAAGCTGCAGTAGAGGACACCCCCGGGTTTCAGGGCCTGCCAGAGCGCCTGGAAGTTGCCGGGCATGTGGGCGGCAGGCACATGCAGCAGGCTGGCGCAGGCCCAGATGCCGTCGTACCGTTCGATCTCGTCCACCTCATCGAACCGCCGGACGGGCACCGGCTGGCCGAGCAGTTGTGAGGCATGATCCGCCAGGGCCTGACTGGCATCGAAGGCACTGACGCGATAGCCCCGCTGCCTGAAGGCCAGGGCATCACGCCCGGCACCACAACCGGCATCCAGCACATGGGCCCCGGCCGGCAGATGGCCGAGAAAGCGCTGGTATAAGGACTCCATGTCCACGTGCAGGGTGTCGGCAATGAACTGGCCTGCGTGCTGGTTGTAGTAGCAGGTGGTGCTGTTCACGTCCCTGGTGCCATGAATTGATTCATCGATGCGGCCTGCGCGCATTATGGTCGCAACTGGTGCAACAAGTCAGGTGGGTTCAGGTTTTTGGTGAAGTGGACTCCATCCACTGGACCACCTGAAAGGGGGGCACCCGCGCCGGGGCGCGGGGATTCACGAC